>JBIIBL010000117.1:0-3930 GCA_044239425.1 Crocinitomicaceae bacterium
GCCGTTGCGCGTGGTACGGTCTGTACCCACAATAACGAGGTCAACCATTTGGTGCTGCATGAGGTGCCCGCCGGTGTTGTCTACAATAAGTGTGTGCGGCACACCATGTCGTGTGAGTTCATAAGCGGTAAGATTGGCGCCTTGGTTGCGCGGACGGGTTTCGTCTACCCAAACATGCACATTGATTCCTTTTTGAGCCGCCTGATAAATTGGAGAGGTGATGGTGCCCCATTCAATGCAGCCCAACATTCCGGCATTGCAATGCGTCAGGATCTGGACAGGTTCGCCATTTTTTTGCGCCGCAATGGCTTCAATAAGTGGCAAGCCGTGTACGCCGATCATGCGGCAGGTTTCGATGTCTTCTTCAACAATTCGTCCGGCTTCGGTCCAGGCAGCTTCCAAAAAGTCAGTTGCATGATCTAAAGAAGTGCGCATTCGGTCCAAAGCCCAAAATAAATTGACAGCTGTAGGGCGCGACGCTCTTAAGGTACTGAAGGCTTCATCTAAGAACGCGCCATCGTGTCCTTCTTTGATCATTTCGCGTACCGCAAGAAAAACACCGTATGCAGCGGTAGCGCCAATTAGTGGTGCGCCCCTGACGGTCATGTTGCGGATGGCTAAATCGGCATCTTTGTAAGTGAGCAATTGCACGACAACATAAGCATGTGGTAACTGGCGTTGGTCAATGACCTCAACATCTCTTTGGGCAGTTGTCCAGATGGTTCTAAATGTAGCTGACATAGTGTATAAAATGAAAAAAGCCCGTTTGCACGGGCTTTCTTGTTTTGATTAAAGGCCGAAAGCCGTTTTGACTTGATCTACGTAATCGAGTTTTTCCCAAGTGAAGAGTTCTACCTCGCGGCTTACTTTTGAACCGTCAGGTGCTGTGAAGTGTTTGGTAACAACTTCATTTCTGCGACCCATGTGGCCGTAAGCTGCAGTTTCTTGGTAAATAGGATTGCGCAATTTGAGGCGTTGCTCGATAAAGTAAGGACGCATGTCGAAGATCTCGCCGATTCTGGTAGCCATTTCGCCATCCGTCATTGAAACTTTAGATGTTCCGTAGGTATTGATATATAAACCACAAGGTTCAGCAACACCAATTGCATAAGAAACTTGAACAAGAACTTCATCGCAAAGACCTGCGGCAACCATATTTTTGGCGATATGACGCGTTGCGTAGGCAGCAGAGCGGTCTACTTTAGATGGATCTTTTCCAGAGAAAGCACCACCACCGTGTGCACCCTTGCCACCGTATGTATCAACGATGATTTTACGACCAGTTAAGCCTGTATCACCATGTGGGCCACCAATAACAAACTTGCCTGTTGGGTTAATGTGGTAGGTAATGGCGTCATTGAAAAGTGCTTGTAATTCAGGCGTAAGTTTCGCTTTGACGCGTGGAATAACGATTTCAATGATGTCTTTTTTGATTTTAGCCAACATTTCTGCTTCTGGAGCGAAGTCGTCGTGCTGTGTAGAAACAACAATAGTGTCGATGCGCTGTGGAACGTTGTCGTCGGAATATTCGATGGTCACTTGAGATTTGGCATCTGGACGCAAATAAGGAATTAATGCTGCTTCGTTGTTGCGAATGGCAGACATTTCTTCTAGAATTTTATGAGCGAGGTCTAGTGCCAAAGGCATGTAGTTGTCAGTTTCTTTGGTCGCGTAGCCAAACATCATTCCTTGGTCGCCAGCGCCTTGGTCTTCTGGATTGCTGCGCTCAACACCTTGATTGATGTCCGAAGACTGTTCGTGAATAGCAGATAGGATACCGCAAGAATTGGCATCAAACATATATTCTGACTTCGTGTAGCCAATTTTACGGATGGTTTCGCGGGCAATTTTTTGAACGTCGAGGTAAACTGTAGACTTTACTTCTCCCGCCAATACAACCTGACCGGTTGTAACGAGGGTTTCACAAGCTACTTTTGAACTCGGGTCAAAAGCCATAAAGTTATCGATGAGTGCATCTGAAATTTGATCAGAGACTTTATCTGGGTGCCCTTCTGAAACGGACTCGGATGTAAATAGATATGCCATTAGCTTTAATTATTAGGTCGCAAAGTTACAAAATAAAATTGTTTTGCTCGCGCACTTTTCTACGCAGCAAAGGATTAGGTCGGTAGCGGTCTTCACCGTATTCCGAAAATAAGGTTTCTAATTTGTCGAGCACCCACTCAGCGCCGAGTTCGTCTGCCCAGGCCAATAAGCCTTTCGGGTAGTTCACGCCTTTGGTCATGGCGAGGTCAACAGCATTTGGGCTGGCCACTTGCATGAAAACAGCGTCGGCTGCTTCATTGATCAAAAGCACCAAAATGCGCTCAAAAATGAGTTGGCCTAAAATGGGGTCTTTGGTTGGGGTGGGAAGGCTGACACCTTCTTTGTAATCATAAAATCCACGGCTGGTTTTACGTCCTAAAAAGCCCGCTTCCATGTGTCTTTTTTGGGTAAAAGAGGGCTTGAAACGCGGGTCGTAATAAAAGGCTGCAAAAACGGTTTCGGTTACGGTATAGTTGATGTCGTTTCCGATGTAGTCCATGAGGGTGAAGGGCCCCATTTTAAAGCCTCCCATTTCGGTCATGGCCCAGTCGATTGTCGCAAAGTCGGCCAAACCTTCTTCGTAAATGCGCAGTGCTTCACCATAGAAGGGTCTTGCCACTCTATTGACAATAAAACCTGGTGTGTCTTTACAAACCACGACTGTTTTGTTCCAGCTCGTGATGAGTGCTTCAATTTGCTCGGTATGTGCACTTGCGGTTGCTACGCCAGGGATGACCTCTACAAGTGGCATGAGCGTTGCCGGATTGAAAAAATGGATGCCTAAAAAACGACTTGCGTCGTTTAAACAGGCGCCAATTGAGGCAATTGATAGTGAAGAAGTATTACTCGCTAAAATGCAATTGGGCCCAACAGTTTGTTCGAGTTGTACAAACAATTGGTGTTTGATGTCGAGCTTTTCAACAATTGCTTCTATGACCAAACTCGCTGCGCTGTGGTCGCTGAGCTGTGTAGAATAGGTGAGGCTAGCCTTCATAGCATTCGCCTGTTCAAATGTAAACTTTCCTTTTTCAACTAATTTATCAAGACTTTTTACAATTTGTTGTTCAGCTCTTTGCAATTGGTCCGGATTGGTATCTGTAAGTACAACGCTGTGACCAGCTTGTGCTGCAACTTGTGCAATGCCTGCACCCATGGTACCTGCGCCAACTACGCCTATTATTGCTTTCATATTAATGTCCTTTGAATGTAGGGGATCTTTTTTCTAAAAATGCGTTTACGCCCTCTTTGAAGTCGTGTGTTTGCCCAGCTTCGGTTTGCAATTGCTCCTCTAAGGCGAGTTGGCTTACCAGATCATTTGTAAGACCAGCATTGACCGCTCTTTTGGTTAAGCCTAAGCCTTTGGTTGGCATTTGGGCCATTTGTTGAGCCAATGTAGTTACAAAAGTACTGAAGTCGTCGTCGGCAATAGCTTTGTAAATCATGTTCATTTGTTCGGCTGCTTTAGCACCGACTTTTTCGCCTGTCAGCATGAGGGCCATTGCTTTTTGAACGCCAACTAATCTTGGTAGTATAAAGGTGCCACCAGAATCAGGAATAAGGCCAATTTTGGAGAAGGCTTGAATAAATGCGGCACTCTCCTTGGCCACAACGAGGTCGCAGGCCAATGCTATATTAGCACCAGCGCCTGCCGCTACACCATTAACGGCTGCAATTACAGGTTTTTCCAACGCTCGAATTTTGAGAATAATAGGGTTGTAATGTTCGGCCACAATTTGTTGCAAGGCTGGTCCTTTAGGATCGGTGGCTTCAGCTAAATCTTGACCCGCACAAAAAGCTTTGCCTTCGCCGGTAAGCACTACCGATCTAATGCTTACGTCGCTGCTGCAGCGGTCGAGCTCAGCTTGTAATTGCAAAGCCATGCTG
>JBIIBL010000134.1:0-15308 GCA_044239425.1 Crocinitomicaceae bacterium
ATGCTTCAACGCAAACCTATACTTTCAACTATATCGTCAGCGATGGTTGTGCAGTAGACCAAGCCACAGCAACAGTAACCGTACACGCCATGCCAAGCGCAGGCCAAGACGGCAGCATTACTGTTTGTTTGAATGAGCCATATGTACTTTGGAATGGTCTTTCTGGAAACATTGACATGACTGGAACTTGGTATAACGCATCTAACCAAGCTTTAGGTGGCGCGCAAGATACTTCCGGTACAATCGCCGGACAGTTCAACTACGACTATATCGTTTCAAATGCTTATTGCCCTGGTGATTCTTCTAATGTATTGGTGATCGTAGATGGTTCTTGCGATTTTACAGCAAGTATTAACGAATTGGCAAACGCATGGAATGCTTATCCAAACCCTACGAATAGCTTATTATTTGTAGAGGCAATTGATATTCAAGGCTTAGTTTATTTAACTGATATTAACGGCAAATTAATTGGTGAAAAGTTAAATGTTTCACAATCAGTTGAATTAGATCTTACCAATTTGTCAACAGGGATGTACTATCTAGTTTTAGATCAAAACGGTATGTTATCTACCAAGCGCGTAATTAAAAATTAATCAACTACTGAATACTACACAATTATGATAAAACTCTACGCAAAACTTTTGTTTCTCTTTCTAACAGCTGCAAGTTCTGTCGCAGTTGCTCAGTATTGTACGCCAACGTTTTCATCTGGGTGTACGGTCGGAGACCAAATTCTGAACTTCAGTACAACTGGAGGTTCAACTAACATTACTAACAACAATTCAGGTTGTAGTACAGGTTCTTATTCTTACATAACTGGTCAGGCAGTTACGCAATTACAAGGCCTAGATGTTACTTTAAGTATGCAAGGTGGCCCAACCTGGAGTCAAGGTTTTAAGGTTTGGATTGACTGGAACAACAACCAGAGCTTTGCTGATGCCGGAGAGTTAATTTATACTTCACCAGGATCAGGAGTAACTCCTTACACTACAACCGTAACAGTACCATTTTCGGCAACAGCCGGAACAAAACGCATGCGTGTAGTGTGTAGTTTTGCAGGCGTTCCACCAACAATGGATGGTTGTCCAATTAACCAAACCTACGGTGAATGTGAGGATTACAATTTTGTAGTAGTTGCATCTACTGCTTGTACAGGCACACCAATTGCTGGTACTGCTGTGAGCACTGCAACCACTATTTGCCCAGGGGTAAATTATACACTTTCATTGTCAGGTGCTACACAAGCAGCAGGCCTTACTTACCAATGGCAATCTGCACCTAGTGCAACAGGCCCATGGACAAACATTCCGACAGGAACAACGCCTAGCTTTACTACTTTTCAAAATATTGATACTTGGTACCAGTGCATTGTAACCTGTTCTGGTTTAAGCGCAACTTCTTCAGTAGTGGCTGTAACTACTAATTCTTTCTTAAATTGTTATTGTACAAGTGCTGCAACTTCCATTGCAGATGAAGAAATATTGAATGTTTCAATTAGTACAATGAATAATTCTTCTACATGTGGTGTGGCAGCTCCGGGTCCTGGATCTGTGGCAAGTTTATATTCTAACTTTACAACTACAGTTGCGGCTCCTATTTTAGCTCCGGGTGTTGTATATCCTTTCACTGTTCAAATTGGCACCTGTGGTGGAAACTTCAACAACTGGACGAAAGCGTGGATTGACTTTAATCAAAATGGCTTATTTACTGATCCAGGAGAAGAAATATATTCTTCAACAACTTTTACAAATGGCCCACACATAGAATCTGGAAACATTACAGTGCCTTCAAATGCCATTCAAGGGATCACACGTATGCGTGTTGTCAATGTTGAGACTTCAGCTGCGACTGGTGTCAATCCTTGCGGCACCTATACTTGGGGTGAGACTGAAGATTATTTCGTGAATATTTCTGCGCCACCAACATGCCCTCAACCTTCTGCACCAACTTTAGTAAGTTCATCTCTAAATAGCGCTACAATTGATTGGAACCCAGTAGGTACTGAAACTCAATGGCAGGTGCAATATGGCCCACAAGGTTTTGCACTGGGTACAGGAACAATTGTAACTGTTACAGCACATCCGCATACTATTGGTTCATTGACGCCTTATAGTTTCTACCAAGCTTATGTTCGTGCAATTTGCTCTGCCGGAGACTCCTCTTTTTGGACTCCTGCCGTTTCATGGAACACCTATGACCAAGGTCAATATATCCAGTGGGACAACGAATGCCCGAGTACAGGTTTTATTGATATCAGTGCTAATGCTGCGGCAACCAGCGCAAACTTGGCCTATTTAGGTGAAACGGGCGTTACGCTTCCTTTCCCTTTCCTTTATCAAGGTGTTCTATTTACCAATGCAACAATCGGTGCAACAGGAGGCATTGTGCTTGGTACAACAACTGCTCAAGTTGCTTTTGTCATGCCTGCCTCAGTAAATGGCTTGTATCCATATATTCAACAGCTCTACACAGCTTATCCTGTAGGCAGTGGCGGAGTTTATTACCAACAGATAGGCACTTCGCCTAACAGCAAATTTGTGGTGCAATGGAAAAACTTACCGCGCTGGAATTCCCCGATTATTCCTGACGGCGCTACCTTTGAATTGATCATCGATGAAGCCACCCAAGAGATATACTATGTTTACGACGACGTCATCATGGGCAACCCGACATTATGGGATTTTGGAGGCGACGCCGAGATCGGCGTACGCGGCCCACAGAATGTGAATGTGTCTATGAACAACCAGGCGTATTTGCAGAACAACAGCTGTGTTCACTTCTACTATGTAGACTGCCCGAACCCAGTTGCCTTGACAACCTCTTATTTGTTCCCTAACGAAGCTGCGTTCACCTGGACGGCGAGTGCTGCCGGCGAGACTTCCTGGACAGTAGTCTATGGTCCTGCAGGTTTTGACCCATTAACAAGCGGAACAACGTTAACAGTAACGGCAGCATCAGTACAGTTATTGAACTTGATTCCACTAGGCAACTACGACATGTATATTTATGCATCATGTAGCGGTGGTTTACAAAGTAATGGTTTGTTCTATAACTTCCAGACACCACCAATTTGTTCAAACCCTACAGCCTTTATGAGTGCAGCAGGTCAAGACAGTTTAATGAGTAGCTGGAGCTGGGCACCATACACTTCATTCTATCCATCTACAGGCTTTAACCTACAAGTTGTTGCTCAAGACTCAGCGTTGTATACAGGATCTGTTTATGCGCTCAACAATAACTTTACCGACACTACCTTCAATGCGGCATGGTATCCTGGCCAAGCAGTTGATGTTTATGTACAAGCAGTATGTGGACAAGATACTTCAGCATATGTTGGTCCAATCAGTTTGATCATGCCAATTAGCAATGACAATGCATGTGGTGCTCATCCAATTACGGTTGGTGCACCGGGCTTACTATACAACAACACAGGTGCCACGGTATCGGCAGAAGAGTTGCAAATTGTTCCGCCAGTAACAGGCGCGCAAACAACAACAGGTTGGGCAAATAATAACTTGAACCACACAACCTGGTTTAAGTTCGTTGCACCGGCATCTGGTAATGTTCGCATTGACGCAACAGGTGTTGCCTACAATGGTCAGATAGGTGTGTATTTCGGTACAGACTGTAGCATTGTACCAAGCTTTACTTTAGAAGGCGCCAATGACGACGAAATCGACGGCACCAGCCAAGCACCAAACTTCACGGTATGTGGTCTCACACCAGGAGTTGAATACTATGTATTACACGACGGTTCGGGCACTGCTGGCAGCTACACAATCGCAATTAGCGAAGTAAGTGTTTATGCAGGAGTAGAGGGCGAAGCAATGAACATTTGCTACGGCGAAACAGCGAACTTATACTTAGGCATTGCCAACTATACGTTAGGAGGCGAATGGGTAGCTACTTCACCAGCGGTTGTCCTTCAAGGCTCAGACTTCAACTCTACAGACTATGCTTCAACGCAAACCTATACTTTCAACTATATCGTCAGCGATGGTTGTGCAGTAGACCAAGCAACAGCAACAGTAACCGTACACGCTATGCCAAGCGCAGGCCAAGACGGCAGCATTACTGTTTGTTTGAATGAGCCATTTGACTTATTATTAGGCCTTGGTGGCAATGTTGATTTTGGCGGAATTTGGTACAATGCTAGCAACCAAGTAATGCCATCCAACCTTGATACTTCGGCAAACATCGGCGGCCAATTTAATTATGACTATGTTGTTTCTAATGCATATTGCCCGAATGATACTTCGAATGTTTTAGTAATCGTAGATGCTTCATGTGACTACACAGCAAGTATCAATGAATTGAATAATGCATGGAATGTTTACCCTAACCCAAGTTCTGATGTTATTCAAATTGAAATGAATGGTGAATTACAAATGAATCAAATTCAAGTTCTTGACCAAAACGGGAAAATCTTATTGAGCTCTGCTGTAAGTGCTCATCACACAAATATTTTAGATGTCAAAACACTTGCAACTGGTATTTATACGATTCGTTTGACAAATCAAAGTCAAACGTTAAACAAACGTTTCATCAAGCAGTAAGTATCCTAATGACAATTATTTCAAAAATTTATGAAGGGGCTTCGGCCCCTTTTTTTATTGATAAAATAATATTACATTTGACTTGACTAAAACTATTTTTATTAAAACTCAACTTATGAGAAAACTCTACGCCAAACTTTTGTTTCTCTTTCTAACAGCTGCTAGTTCTGTCGCAGTTGCTCAGTATTGTACGCCTACATTTTCAAGTGGGTGTTCATTCGGAGACCAAATTGTGAACTTCAGTACAACTGGAGGGTCAACTAACATTACTAACAACAATTCAGGTTGTAGTACAGGTTCTTATTCTTACATAACTGGTCAGGCAGTTACCCAATTACAAGGCCTAGATGTTACTTTAAGCATGCAGGCAGGCCCAACTTGGGGACAAGGCTTTAAAGTATGGATTGACTGGAACAACAACCAAAGTTTTGCGGATGCTGGCGAATTGGTTTACACTTCTCCTGGTTCAGGGGTTGCGGTAAATAATGCAACGGTAACCGTTCCGTTTTCTGCTGCTGCAGGAACAAAGCGCATGCGTGTACTTTGTAATTATGCTGGCATACCTGCTTCCGTTGATGGTTGTCCTGTCAATCAATTCTATGGCGAGTGCGAGGATTATGACTTTGTCGTTGTAGCATCTGCATCTTGTACCGGAACACCTGTTGCTGGTACTGCAGCAAGTACGGCAACGGCTATATGCCCTGGCGTCAATTATACTTTATCACTTACTGGTGCTACGCAAGCAGCTGGTCTTACTTACCAATGGCAATCTGCACCTAGTGCAACAGGCCCATGGACTAACATTCCGACAGGAACAACGCCTAGCTTTGTTACTTCACAAACCGTGAATACATGGTATCAGTGTATTGTTACTTGTTCAGGTTCTAGTGCAACATCTTCTGTAATTGGTGTAAGCACCAACTCTTTCTTAGCTTGTTATTGTACTAGTCAGGCTACATCGCCTGCAGATGAAGAAATTTTCAATGTCACTTTGAATACATTGAATAATAGCTCTACTTGTACTACAACTGGGGGCCCAGGTTCAATTCAAAGTTTATACTCTAATTATTCTACACTAACACCAACAAACCTTTCTCCAGGAGTTGTATACCCACTTTCCATAGAAATTGGAACATGTGGCGGTAACTACAGCAACGGAACTAAAGTTTGGATAGATTTCAATCAAAATGGTCAATTCACAGATCCGGGAGAAGAAGTTTATGCCTCAGCTGCTATCTTCAACGGCCCACACATTGAAACAGGCAACATCACCATTCCAACAGGAATTCCAACAGGCAACACCATGATGCGTGTTGTCAATGTTGAAACATGGGCTGTA
Source organism: Crocinitomicaceae bacterium (assembly GCA_044239425.1). Lineage (GTDB taxonomy): Bacteria > Bacteroidota > Bacteroidia > Flavobacteriales_D > Crocinitomicaceae > UBA952. Next base: position 5,896 of record JBIIBL010000134.1, read on the forward strand.
GGTAATATCAACCCGTGTGGAACTTATACTTGGGGTGAGACAGAAGATTATTTTGTCAATATCACTGCGCCTCCAACATGTCCGCAACCAACTAACCTTTCACTCATTCAAGCCAACAACACCACTGCCCAAGTAGAGTGGGTAGCAGGTGGTTCAGAAACACAATGGCAAATTGAATATGGCCTACAAGGTTTTACACCAGGATCCGGAACAACTGTTATCGTGACTACCAATCCTTATACCATCATAGGTCTTACAACGAATTCTTTTTATACTGCATACATTCAAGGAATCTGTTCACCAGGAGATACTTCCTTCATGACTCCTCCAATTTCTTGGAATACTTATAATCAAGGTCAATATGTGGATTGGGATAGCGAGTGCCCTACTTCTGGTTATGAAGACATTTCAGGTTTTGCAACCAATGCAAATTTGACCGATGATTCTGAATTAGGGGTTACGCTACCATTTACATTCTTATATCAAGGTATACTCATGAATACCATGACAATTGGTAACAACGGCGGAGTCATTCTTGGTTCAACAACAGCTCAAGTCAACTACAACATGCCTGCCTCTGGAAATGGTTTGTTCCCATACATTCAAGACTTAGGCACAGCAATTTCTCCAAATGGCGTTTATTATGGTCAAGTAGGGAATTCTCCAAATGCTAAATTTATTGTTCAATGGAACAATGTACCACACTATGGCTTCCCGACTCCTACTAATGGGGCTAGCTTCCAATTGGTAATCGAAGAGGCAACCAATGAAATTTACTATGTCTATGACGATGTAGAAATGGGCAATATTTCATGGGATAACGGTGCTGATGCAGAAATCGGTTTGCGCGGGCCTAACAATGTCAATGTTTCGATAAATAATACGGCTTATCTACAAGACAACAGCTGTGTTCACTTCTATTATACAAACTGTCCGAAACCAACAACTTTTGCTACGAGTTATGTAGCTCCAGATGAAGCGATGTTAACTTGGTCAGCTGGTGCGGCAAATGAAAACAGCTGGACAATCATTTATGGACCGCAAGGTTTTGATCCAACTACGGGAGGAATAACCGTTACTTCTACAACAAACTCTGTAATCTTGACAAGTCTTGATCAATTAACAGCATATGATGTATATATCTACGCTAATTGCGCGGTTGGCTTGCAGTCTTTTGGTTTGGAAGGAAGTTTCGTAACGCCACCTTTCTGTTCTAATCCAAGTGCACTTGCTGCCACTACTACTATTGGCAACATAAATGCATCTTGGTCATGGTTGGCCTACTCTGCACAATATCCATCAACTGGTTTCAATGTTCAGTTGATACAACCAGGAGCTGCTTTATATTCAGGATCAACTTACAACCTTAATAACAACACGAGCAACACCATTTCAAGTGCTAGCTTCATGGCGGGTCAAACATTTGATGTGTATGTTCAGGCAGTTTGTGGTCAAGATACTTCATTCTATGTTGGCCCATTCAACGTAATTATGCCACTTACCAACGACACTATTTGTGGGGCTCAGGCAATTCCTGTGGATGGACAAAATTATATGTTCAATAATACAGGTGCTACATTTGACCTTGCAGAGGTAGCTATGGTTCCGCCTGCAACAGGAGCTCAAACTACTACTGGCTGGGCTAACCAAAACTTAGAAATGACGACTTGGTTTAAATTTATTGCACCAGCGTCAGGTGATGTGCGTGTAAATTGTACAGCAATGAACTATAATGGCCAAATGGCAGTTTACGGATCTTCAGCTTGTAATAACATTGCCTCATTCCAAATGATGGCTGCCAATGATGATGACCTCGGAGGCGTAAACCAAGCTCCAAACTTTACAGTTTGTGGCATGACACCAGGCACTGAATATTACATGATGCACGATGCATTTGATTTTACTGCAGGTAATTATTCCATTTCACTTACTGAAATCGTTTTAGATGCAGGTGTAGAAGGCGAAGCTCTTGAAGTATGTTATGGCGACACCGTTAACCTTTACTTAGGAATTGCTAACTACCAATTAGGTGGAACTTGGTCTGAAACTACCCCAACACTTGGTTTGAATGATAACCTATTCAATACAAATGGTTTGGCTTCAACCAACTATGAGTTTACTTACACTATGCAAGATGGCTGTGCGTCGGATGACGTCCATGCTTATGTAGAAATCTTCTCTGCGCCAAATGTTGGCCAGGGTGGAACAATCAATGTTTGTTTGAACGAACCATTTAACTTATTATCTGGTTTGAGTGGAGTAGTAGACCTTACAGGTGTTTGGTCAAATAATACTACTGGCCAAGTGCTTATTGGTTCAACAGAAACATCTGGTTCTACAGGTGGAACATTCAACTATACCTATACTGCAAGTAATGGTGTTTGTCCGGATGAATCAACTACAGTAGCCGTTGTGGTAAATGGCGGTTGTGATTTCACTGCGGGTATCGAAGAATTGGCATCTAGCTTTGAGCTTTATCCGAACCCAACAAGAAATACAGTTCAAATCACTTGGACTGCAACAGGAAGTTCAAAAGTAATCTTGACAGATTTGAACGGAAAGGTACTTTCTAGCCAATTGGTGAACGAAACGCAAACGACCCTTGATTTATCAAATTATACTCCAGGAGTTTATTTAATTACGGTTCAGATGGGCGAGCAAGTCGTAACTGAGCGCATCATCAAACAATAACATAGACCAAACTACAGACTATGAAAACAAAAATTCAATCTTTCTTTGCAGTGCTGTTCCTATTAGTAGGAGTAGCTAAAGCACAATGTATCATGACCAGTCCGTATGGGTCTGCGACCGCGCCAACTTCGGGCTCAGTAAATTTCAGTACTTGTTCGTTTTTTGGTGAATATTCTCCATTAAATAGCGCTGCTGCAGCAACAACATACACGTGTTCGATTACCAATTCAGGTTATGTAACCATAACACAAGGAACACCTAATGGTCCGGTTGTGGCGTTTGGTGCTTCTCCACTTACATGGTCTACAACTGTGGCCGGTACTTACTATGCACACTGGGCTGCTAATGCAGCTTGTGGAACAACATTTGCCTGCCAAACTTCAACGGTCGCTTACGTTGGTCCATCCACAGCCTGTACCAACCCTGCTGCTGGCGGAACAGCACAATGTAGCCCTGCATTGGCATGTCCGGGTCAGAACATTAACCTATCCTTGAACGGTGCTACTTTAGGTTCAGGATTGACTTACCAATGGCAAAGTTCAGCAACGAGTGGGGGCCCTTGGACCAATATCGTTGGAGCAACAAATGGCGCTTACTCTACTACGCAAGCTACACCTACTTACTATCGTTGTGAAGTCATATGTAGTGCAGGAACCCCTGCATATTCTGCACAGGTATTTGTAGACATGAACTCATTTTTGAATTGTTATTGTAACTCAGCTGCAACAGTACCTACTGCAGATGAAGAAATCTATAACGTAACAGTAAACGGGGGATCCACTGATGCAATGTATGCAACAACGAATGCATGTAGTAATATTGCACCAGGCCCTGGTTCAGTGCTCGGAGGATATTCAAACTTCAAAACTTTACCGATTATTACAACGGTAACAACAGGTCAAACAGTAGCTTTCTCGGTAGTTCAAGATGAATGTGATGGCCCTACTTACTTTGCGAATGGAATAGGCATTTGGATTGACTTCGACCACAATGGTTCTTTTACAGATGCTGGTGAAGCAGTCTTTATTGAACAAACAACAGCAACTGGTCCTAGAACTTTGAATGGCTCGTTCACTATTCCAATCACAGCAATGACTGGAAACACGGCAATGCGAGTCGTTTGTGCAGAAGGATATTCTGCAACATCTTGGACGCCTATTACTCCTTGTTTATCTTACGGATACGGTGAAACCGAAGATTACCTCATTAACATCATTGCAGCTACCCCTTGCGCAGGCACACCAGATGCAGGTGATGCATTGGCTTCAGCAACTACCGTATGTCCATCAGCACCAGTTAACCTATCTTTAGACAGCGCAACGGTGGCTTCTGGAATCACATACCAATGGGTATCTGCGCCTGCTGCAACAGGTCCTTGGACTTCAATTGCTGGAGCAAATAACTCCAATTACAGCGCTACAATTTCTGCAGATACATATTTTGCATGTATTTTGACATGTGCAACTTCTGCTGCTTCTGACACATCAACCTCAGTATTGGTTTTATCTACGCCATTCTTCCAATGTTACTGTAGCACAGTAAATGCAGGTGGTGCTGGTTCTTTAATGGATAATGTTGCTTTTGGCAATGGAGGCTCAAGTTTCTGGAATAACAATACAGCAACAACACAACCAACCGCTAGCCCATACTACTCAAGCTTTACCACAGGCCCTGATGTAATTCAAGGTATGGAATACACAATGGGAGTTACGGTTCAAGCACCACTTGTTTACACAGGCGCCATTGTTTCTGTCTGGATTGATTACGACCACAGTGGTTCATACGAACCAACAGAATGGACACAGGTAGGCACAAACATTGCGGGTAACACAACAGGAACGGTTAACATCACAATTCCTATGACCGCACTTACAGGCAACACTGGTATGCGCGTGCGCTCACGAGGCAACTTTAATCAGAATGGACCAGGCGATGCCTGTACCAATATGGGTTCTGGAGAAACTGAAGATTACGTCATCAATATTTTGCCAGCACCAGATTGTGCTAACCCAACAGGAATTACTGCAACTTCTAGCGTAGACAGTATCATGTCAAACTGGAACTGGTCTCAAACTGTATTGCCTTTAACAGGCTTCAATATGCAATTGGTTGAAGCTGGCATGCCATTCTCATCAGGAACAACTTATGTAATTGATGCGAACACAACAGATACATTAAATGACCCATCATTTATTGCTGGTCAATCATTTGTCATGTATTTGCAATCTGTTTGCGGTCAAGATACTTCTTATTTTATTGGACCTGTACCTGTCATGATGCCAATGACTAACAACATGATGTGCGATGCTGCTGAAATTCCAGTAGATGGCCATGCATATATCTTCAATAACACAGGCGCAACCGTTGACCCGACAGAGGTAGCAGTTGTACCTCCTGCAACTGGTGCACAAACAACCACAGGTTGGGACAACCAAAACCTAAACCTCACTACGTGGTTTACGTTTGTTGCTCCACCGTCTGGCAACGTACGCATCAATTCTACGGCAATGAACTACAATGGTCAAATTGCGGTGTATGCAGCTACTGATTGTGCCATTACAGGATCATTTACTCTACAAGGTGCAAACGATGATGATTTAGATGGCGCTAACCAAGCACCTAACTTTACAATCTGTGGTTTGAATGCTGGTGATACATACTACCTATTACACGATGCGTTTAACAACACTGCAGGTAACTACGCTATTTCTATCACACCAATCGACCTCAATGCAGGCGTAGAGGGTGAAGTACTTGAAATTTGTTATGGTGATACGATTGGTTTATTCAACGGAATTGCAAACTATCAAATTGGCGGTACGTGGTCACAAACTATACCGACACTTGGCCTTCAAGGCTCAAACTTTGTTTCTACTGGCTTAGCTACGATAATGTTTGAATTCACTTATACCATGGAAGATGGTTGTGCTTCAGATCAATCAAATGCCTACGTAATTGTTTACCCTGCGTCGAGTGCTGGTGTAAATGGCACGTTTACAGTATGTAAAAACGAACCTTTCAATTTACTTGCAGGTCTCGGCGGTACAGTTGATTTTGGTGGCTACTGGTTAGACCCTAGTAACAATCCACTTACAGGCAATATCGACACAGCTTCAAACATCCCTGGAAACTTTAACTATGACTACATCGTGACTAACGGCGTTTGCCCTGCAGACACCGCAACAGTTCTTGTAGTAGTTGATGGTTCATGTGACTTCACCGCAGGCATAGAAACATTAGCAGGTAGCTTCGTAGTTTATCCTAATCCAACAAGCGACGCATTCTTTGTAGACAACAGTATGGGCCTCACAATCGATAAAATCGAATTGATCGATATGAGCGGTCGCGTTGTTCTTTCAGCGCAAAAAGGAAGTTTCAATAACGAACTAGCGGAATTGAATGTTAGCAACCTAACAACAGGAGTTTACACAGTTAAAATGACTGCTGGTCAAATAAGCTTCAATCAGCGCTTGATCAAGCAATAAGCACTTCTTTTAGGAGCAAAGGCGAGCCGCAAGGCTCGCCTTTTTTATATTCAGTAACTTTTCGGAAAGACACATGACTTCATTTAGAATTATTTTGTGGTTCCATATGTTTTACATATATTTGACATTGATTGATTTGATATTTTAGGGTAAACTCAGAGAATTTCGACACTAAATAAATCTAAAGCGTTGAAATCAAAGTGTTTAAAATCTAATTATATCGGTCCTCAAAATATAAAAAGGCTCATTTTTAAAATGCAAAAAGTCAATTTAACATTACAGATTTTACAATTTGTTACGTTAATTGCTCATTAAATTTTAAGTTGACACAAAAAAAGAAATTAATTGATCCAATATGAATAGATCTACTTTTACCAGCAAACTCAGTAACACCATTGTAAAAAGCGCCTCATTTGTGCTTTTTACCCTTGCTTTAGTTGCAAATGTTTATGCGCAGTCAAATGCTTCACCTACAATCACTACACCTGCCAATGTGACTGGTTTATGTTCAGGTGGTACATCTAGTGCAATATCATATACTGTAACTGATGCTGAAACTGCAGCAGGTTCTTTAGTGGTTTCTGCGACTTCATCAAACGCAACATTGATTCCAAATGCTGCAATCACAATGACGCAGCCAAACAGTTCAGGTGTTGGGTCATTGACAGTGACTCCTGCTACCGGTCAAACCGGAACATCAACAATTACATTGACAGTCACTGATGGCGGAGGAGCAACTACTACTTCTACGTTTACAGTAACGGTAATAGCACCAACAAATGCTATTTCAATCAACAATAGTTTATGTGCAGCTAACACGTTGCAATGGATGACAATGAACAATATTACATCTACAACTGCAACGGGTTCAGGTCAAAATGGTATTACGGTAACAGTTACACAATCAGGTGGTGGTATGCAAACTAATAACGGTATGTACGAACCACAAGATTTTCCGTCACAGTACAATATTCCAGGAGCCGGTTCTCCAACAATCCAAAATAACAATGCGGGTGATTTCCAAGCTTGTTTTAGTCAAGCTGTAACAAACCCAGTTGTGGCGTTTTCATCAATTGGGAATCAGGGCCAAGCTGTAACTGTAACTGTCTCTCAACCTTATTCTCAAGTTTGGTCTGGCACCGGAACTAACTGGGTTTCAAACACACAATTCATTGGTAATGAAGGTGACAACATCATTAGAATTGATGGCACTGTTACTTGTGTTAATTTTAACTACTCAACTTCTGAGACATATTGTACTGTTGCATTTGGTTTTGAAAACCAAAACTGTTACTCCCCAAATATTTGTTCTGGACAAAGTGTAACCTTAACAGCATCTGGTTCTGGAAACTATGTTTGGTCTCCAGCAACTGGTCTTAATACAACAACTGGTGCAACAGTGATTGCATCTCCAACTACTACAACTACATATACAGTAACCAATTCTACCAATGCTTGTATTGCACCAAAATCAATTACTGTAACAGTTAATCCAACACCAACAATTACTTCAACTTATGCGAATCAAACTGTATGTGCTGGGGCTCAAGTACCTGCTAATGCTTTGACTTCCGGTGTAACGGGTACAACTTTTGCTTGGTCAAGAACGGCAGGTGCTATTGGTTTAGCCACTTCAGGTACGGGTTCAATCCCTGCGTTTACTGCTACCAATACAACTTCTGCACCGATTACCTCCACATTTACAATTACACCGACAGCACCAACTCTATGTGCCGGAACACCGCAAACTTATACAGTTACTGTAAATCCATTGCCAACAGTCACTGCTTTGACAAGTCAAGCTCTTTGTGCTGGTGAGGCTACGGCAGCAGTAAACTTTACAAGTGCTGTTAGTGGTTCAACTTTTGCTTGGAACAATACAAACACAGCCATTGGTCTTGCAGCCTCGGGCACAGGTAATATTGCATCATTCACTGCAACAAATACTACAGGTTCTAATATCAGCGGAACAATCTCAGCGACTGCAACCGCTAATGGTTGTACTAGCGCTGCAAGCAATATGGCAATTACAGTACGTGCTTTACCTAACGTAGTTGTTCCTGGTAACCAAGTTTATCCTGTAGGCGCTACCGTACCTGTGCAAACTTTCTCAGGAAACGTTAGTAACACGGTTTATAACTGGACAAACTCTAACACTGCAACAGGTTTATCTGCCTCGGGGAATGGTGATATCAGTTCGTTTATTTCAACTAACAATACAGCTGCACCGATCATTTCTACAGTTATTGTAACGCCAGTAATTTCTGGTTGTACAGGTGCTGCGCAAACATTCACAATCACTGTTGATCCAGTTCCTAATGTTAACGACCCAGCAAACGTAACTGCTTGTGAGGGCACTGCAGTTACCGTTGATTTTACTGGGACAACTGCAAATACAAACTATAACTGGACCAATGACAATACTACAATTGGTTTGGCTGCAAGTGGTTCAAATGACATCACTTTCACACCGACGAACCCAACAAACGTTGCTCAAACAGCTAACTTAACCGTTACGCCTCAAGCATACGTAACCCAGGGATATGTTTGGGGTCAGGTAAGTGAAAACGGAACTTTAACTTTAAATGCTCCTGCTGGAAAAATCTTTACCTCAGTAGATTTTGCATCTTATGGTGTTCCAACTGGAACTATTGGCAACTGGACGATTGGTTCTTGTCATGCTACGACAAGTAATTCAGTAGTTTCCGCTGCTGCTCTTGGACAGTCAACGTTTTCATTAGTAGCAAACAATGCAACTTTTGGAAATCCATGTGGATCAACCGCAAAAACTTTAGCAGTTAAGCTTGGGTATGGTGTTTCTGTAACAGGAACAGCTCAGACATTTACTATTACTGTTAACCCAAGCGCAACAATTGCGAACTCAGCACAAACGATATGTACAGGTACAGCATTTACTTTTGCTACTGCTAACAATGATATCGTTCCAGCTAATACAACTTATTCTTGGGCAGTAGCAGCTAACAACAACGTTACAGGTCAAGCAGCGCAAGCAACAGCTGTTGCCTCGATTTCGCAAACATTGACAAATACTTCACTCCTTAATCAAAATGTAGTGTATACTGTTACACCGGTTTCTGGTTCAGGTGCTTGTGTAGGCGCTCCGTTTACTCATACCGTTACTGTAACTCCATTGCCTACTTCTATTACGGCAGCGGGCGCTACAACATTCTGTGCTGGTGCTAATGTTTCCTTGTTAGCTCCTGTAGCTCCACTTGG
>JBIIBL010000054.1:0-14686 GCA_044239425.1 Crocinitomicaceae bacterium
AATTGGGCTGAGGCATCGACAAGTGATAGGTCAGTTTGCTGGCTTGCATCACAAAAGGAAGCCACAACAAGAAAAGGAGTAAATAACGTGATTGCATAATTCAATAGTGGGTTGGGTTAAATGACAAGAATTATTCCAAAATCTGAATGGTTGCAGCATCTAATTTTGCTTTTTGAACCAATTCTTCTACGGACTCAGTTCCAAAACGCAAAGCCACTGCCATGCGTCGGTAAGGACGCATACTTGGTTTGCCAAAAATACGAACCTCTGCATTTGGATCTTGTAAAACGAGGTCCAGACCTGCAAAAGACGGTGCGCTATCACTGTTGTGCAGCGCAAGGACAACTGCACTAGCTCCGTTTTGGAGTTGACGAATTTCTGAAATAGGCAAGCCGAGTATGGCACGTGCATGCAGCTCAAACTCGTTGAGGTTCTGCGTGCCTGCGAGCGTAACCATTCCGGTGTCGTGCGGGCGGGGTGAAAGCTCTGAAAAATAGGCACCTTCGGGGGTAATAAAAAACTCGACGCCCCAAATTCCGGCTCCGCTGAGTTCATTGGTAACGCGCGCTGCCATGTCTTGGGCCTCTGCTAAGTGGTCCGGATTCATGGGCATTGGTTGCCAGCTTTCTTGGTAGTCACCGCGCTCTTGGCGGTGGCCGATTGGTGCACAAAATAAAGTGGGACCATTCTGTTGGGTGACGGTTAAAAGCGTGATTTCGTAATCAAAATTGATGAAGCCCTCCACAATAACCTCTTTGAGGTCGCCTCTTGAACCCTCCATGGCGTAGGTCCAAGCCGTTTCGATGTCCGCTTCGGTTCGAATAACAGATTGTCCTTTACCAGAACTAGACATCAATGGTTTGACCACACAAGGATAACCACAAAAAGCAACGCCCTGCTTCAATTCTTCGAGCGAGCTAGCGTAGCGGTATGGTGCAGTGCGGACGCCAACTTCTTGGGCTGCCAAATCTCGGATCGCCTTGCGGTTCATAGTGAAATTAGCTGCTTTGGCACTGGGTACAACTTGAATACCTTGCGCTTCGTAGTTATAAAATGTTTCGGTTCTAATGGCTTCAATTTCAGGCACAATGATATTTGGCTGATGCTTTGCTACAACCCTATCGAGTGCTACTGCGTCTAACATATCGATGACCTCAAACTCATCTGCCACTTGCATTGCAGGCGCACCCACATAGCTATCTACCGCAATTACTGTTTGACCATAACGTTTGGCTGCAATAGCGAACTCTTTTCCGAGTTCACCTGAGCCGAGTAAGAGAATTTTGAACTTCATGAAGCAAATGTAAGCAAACAGCTAAGAATTTGTTATTTTTGGAAACATAGATGAGTGATATTAAGATAGCAATCGAGCAGTTTGACCCCATAGACCTCCGCAAAATGGCCGATGTCAACCTGATGAACCGCGTAGATACCAAGTTTGCCTTTCGCCAAGTCGACCTCCTGCGCTTCCTTCCGGTATTAGCTACCGACTACCGTGCACTCAAGGTAGAAGGCACCATGCTTCCTCATTATGAAAGCCTTTATTTCGATGACTCCACTTTTTCTTTCTTCCGAGACCACCACAATGGCAAAGCCGACCGCTTTAAAGTACGGATCCGAAAATACGTCGAATCAAACATCCATTTTTTAGAAATCAAGCACAAAATCAAAGGCAGAACCGACAAACGCCGTATCCTGACCAATGATTTCAACGAGCTCCAGGACGAAAAAGAACGCGACTTTCTACGCAGACAACTCAACGAAGACGCGCAACTAGTCCCTACAATGTGGAATGCTTTTCAACGCATCACGCTCGTTTCCAAAACCAGTAAAGAACGGCTCACCCTTGACTTCAACATTCATTTTCATATGGGTGAGGTCAAGCGCGATTTTGCCCAGCTCGTCATTGCCGAACTCAAACAAGAAACGTTAGACCGCAACTCCCCTTTTTACAAACTCATGAAAAAAGAACGGATCAGACCCTATCGCCTTTCCAAGTATTGCATTGGCAGTGTCGAAATCTACGGTGAAGAAGTACTCAAATTCAATCGCTTCAAAAAAAAGCTTCTCTTTTTAAATAAAATCAACCATGCTAACTGACCTATTATTCCTGCTTCCACTTAAAAAAGTCATTACTCCAAACAGTATTACCTGGTTCAGCGAAGACTTCTACGGCCTCCTGATCCGACTCGGTATCAACCTTTTCTTCCTAACCATTCTTATCAGAGTACTGTATTATTCCAAAACGCGTCGCAAAGACTACCTTTTTACGTATTACTTAATTGGCACCATCACGTTTTTCTTATGCTTTGGCCTCATGCAAATGGACATCGATACAGGAATGGGTCTAGGCTTATTTGCCATTTTCGGCATCATTCGATACCGAACGGACGCCATTGAGATCAAAGAAATGACTTATCTCTTTATGGTCATCGGCATTAGCGTAGTCAATGCTTTAGCTTCAAACGAGCTTAGTATTTCTGAGGTTGGCGTCATCAACGTAACGGTCGTTTTGCTCACCTACCTCTTGGAAAATATCTGGCTCATGAAGCACGAAACGCGCAAAACCATCAATTACGAGCGCATCGACCTCATCAAGCCCGAGAACCAAGATTTACTTAAAGCAGATCTTGAAAAGCGCACAGGACTGACCATTAACCGTGTTGAAGTCGGCAAAATTGACTTCTTAAACGATACCGCAATGGTTCGGATCTACTACTTTGCAGACGAACAAGAATTTTCTGACTACCACGTACAATAACATGCGCCGGTTAGCGCTCTACCCGCTTGCGTTCCTCTACGGGGCAGTCATTTGGTTGCGCAACCGCTGTTTTGACCTACAACTCTTCAAAACCCAACCCATCGCTGGAAAATCAATTTGCGTGGGAAACCTCGCAGTTGGTGGAACAGGTAAATCGCCGCACGTTGCCTACCTCATCGAACTACTTTGTGAGCTATTACCCATACAAGTTTTAAGTCGAGGCTATGGTAGAAACACATCTGGATACCTCGAACTCACTAAATCTTCTACTGCATCCCAAGTTGGTGACGAATCCAAAATGCTTTATGAGCTATATCAAAACAAAGCACAGTTTGCCGTATGCGAAAATCGATTTTTTGGAATTCAACAGCTGAGATCGCAAAAACCTGCCTCTCTTATCTTACTAGACGATGCCTTTCAACACCGACGTGTCAAAGCCGGACTGAATATTGTGCTTTCGGTTTACGACCAGCCCATGCACCAGGATTTTCTGCTGCCCGTGGGCAGGCTGCGCGAACCGATGAGTGGGCTCTGTAGAGCCGATGCAGTGGTCATTACGAAATGTCCAAAATTTGACACTTTCGACGCTGAGCAATATGCCAAAACGTTTCAAAAGTGGCAAATTCCGGTGTTTTTCTCGCGCTACACCTATCGAGCCCTTGAACCATTAGGTAAATTCATTCATGACGTTCGGGAAGTTATAATAGTGAGCGGCATCGCACTGCCGGAGCAACTGAACGAAGCTTTTGCGTCAGGCATTCAAATTTGGCACAAATCCTATTCGGATCATCACGTCTATACGGCTGCCAACTTGGAAGAAATTCATCATTTTTTTGATACCTTTGCAACAGCAAACACCGCAATTGTTACTACCGCCAAAGATTGGGTCAAAATTCAGTCTTTGTTGAGCCCAAAAGACCTCCAAAAATACCCTTGGTATTTACTGACTTTTGAGCTCGAGTGGTCGGATCAAACTGCATTTAATCAATTTATCAGCGCTTATGTTGTCTCAAATTAAAGAAAGTACCGCCTACATCCAAAGTAAAACAAACGTTCAACCATCAATTGGTATCATTTTAGGAACAGGCCTCGGAGGTTTAGTGAAAGAAATTGAAATCATCGACGAAATCAATTACCAAGACATCCCTCATTTCCCTGTCTCTACCGTAGAAAGCCATTCGGGCAAACTTATTTTTGGCCGAATCGGGGGCAAAAATGTGGTGGCCATGCAAGGGCGCTTTCATTATTACGAAGGTTACTCTTTACAACAAGTCACTTTTCCTGTTCGCGTCATGAAACTCTTAGGCATTGAACGCCTTTTTGTGAGCAACGCCTCTGGTGGTGTCAATCCAGATTTTGAAGTTGGTGAAATCATGGTCATGAACGACCACATCAATCTTTTCCCTGGCAATCCGCTCATCGGTAAAAACATCGACGAACTCGGCCCGCGCTTCCCAGACATGAGCGATCCTTATGACCAAGAAATGATCGATAAAGCTTGTGCTATTGCCAAAGAGCTCGGCATTCGCGTTGCTGTCGGTTGTTATGCTGGCCTCACTGGCCCAACCCTCGAAACACCCTCCGAATACAAATATGTACGCACCATTGGGGCTGACGCTGTAGGCATGTCTACTGTACCAGAGGTCATTGTGGCGCGCCACATGAGCATCCCGTGTTTTGCCATCTCTATCATTACCGACTTAGGTGTTCCAGGAAAAATCAAAAAAGTGAGTGTACAAGACGTCATTGAAGTAGCAAGCCGTCAAGAGCCCAAAATGACACAAATCATGAAAGAACTCATTTCAAGCATCTAAACTTATCCACAAATGGAACAAACGCTAAGAGATCGCTATGAGGTCGTCATCGGACTGGAAGTCCATGCACAATTACTGACGAATACCAAAGCCTATTCATCGGATCTCAATTCCTATGGTTCTGCACCTAATACCAATATAAGTGTAATCACACTTGGGCATCCTGGTACCTTACCTGTCATGAACCGCAAAACCATAGATTTTGCCATTCGACTCGGGCTTGCCTGCGGTTGTGACATTGCTCCTCAGCAGCACTTTGCACGCAAAAACTACTTCTACCCCGACCTTCCAAAAGGTTACCAAATTACCCAAGATACCACCCCTATTTGTACAGGTGGGCAAATCCTGATTCGCACCGAAGATGGCACTCAGAAGACGATCGGCATTACGCGCATTCACATGGAAGAAGATGCCGGTAAAAGCATCCACGACGTCGATGTTTACGACACGCTCGTCGACCTCAACCGCGCCGGTACCCCACTTCTAGAAATTGTATCAGAGCCCGATCTCCGCTCTTCTTCAGAAGCCTACAACTACCTCACAGAGGTACGAAAGCTACTGCGCTACCTCGATATCTGCGATGGAAACATGGAAGAAGGATCCATGCGCTGCGACGCCAACGTTTCGGTGCGCCTTGTCGGAGCCAAAGATTTCGGCACCAAGGTAGAAGTCAAGAACATGAACTCTATTCGCAATGTGCAGCGTGCCATTGAATTTGAAATCACACGCCAAATTGAAGCATTAGAAAGCGGTGAAGCGCTCACGCAAGAAACACGTGCCTTCGATGCGTTAAAAGGCAGCACTATTTCCATGCGCACCAAAGAGGCTGCCAACGATTACCGTTATTTCCCTGAACCCGACCTCCCTCCTATTACGGTTACTACAGCACAAATCGCAGCCATATCCAAAGACATGCCTGCGCTTCCGCACGCTCTTTTTGAACGCTATACCCAAACCTATGGCCTTAGCGATTACGATGCCTACAACATCACCGATCAAAAAGGACTCGCGTTGTATTACGAAGCCCTCATTGGTTTTACTAAAAACTACAAAGCAGCAGCCAATTGGCTCATGGGAGACATCAAATCTTACCTCAACGAGCAAGGTATTGACATCTCAAGCTTCCCTATCGGAGCAGAGCGCATTGCAGCCCTAATTGAATTAATCGATCAAGGCAAAATCTCGAATTCCATCGCAGCCCAAAGGTTGTTTCCAGCACTTTTTGAAAGTACAGAAACGCCGCTAGAAATTGCAGAAAGGCTCAACCTGATCCAAAGTTCGGATAGTTCGGTCATTGAATCATTCATCGCCCAGGTCATCGAACAAAATACTGCAGAGGTAGAACGCTATCGCAACGGCGAAAAACAACTCATTGGCTTCTTTATGGGGCAACTCATGAAAGTTTCTGGTGGCAAAGCCGACCCAAAGGCCTCCAATGCTATTTTGCGTCAAAAACTAGAAGCCTAATGAAAAAGCAAGGCTGGTCCCGCCGACAAATTGGTTTAATTGCAGCCGTATTGCTGGTCATACTCGGCGCCATTTGGTGGGTATCGCGCAGCGAGCTCGAAAAAAACGGACTCGAAGAAAATCTTTTCATTAGTGGTCAAATTACCGGTGCTGGTGGCTTGCAGCTGTTTTTAGAAGCACCAAGCGATCGGGGTGTCATTTCGGTCGCTCAAACAGAAATTGCCGAAGATGGCAGTTTTGAGTTGCCTGCTAATATTCCAGGTTTAGGCATTTACAACTTGCGCATCTCCGATTTAAACGGCAGTACGCTTTGGCTTCCGTTGCAACCCAAAGACAAACTTTCTTTGAATTGCACGCTTCAAAATTTCAGTTCTCAACCAGGCATCAAAGGCGTGAGCTGGGCACCTACCTTTGCCAAACTCATGAAGGCCACCACTATTTTTGAAACGACCCAACAAACCTTGCAACAAAACACCCAAGGACTGACGCAAGACCAAATCAATGCGGGCTATCAAAATGCAAAAGCCACCTATGAAAATTTCTGTTCAGCTGCCATATTGCAGGACCTGAGCAGCCCGTTGAATATTCTGCTCAGCATGAATTTGCTACCCACAACCGGCTTCGAAGATTGGAATGCTGCGCACCTTCATACTTTAGAAAAACTGAGTCAGGCCTATGTAAAGCAATATGCAGGGCAAAAACCAAGTGAAAACATGCAAGCACAATATGCGCAAATTGAAGACGCGTTTTTTGCTTATACCCAAATGACCAATGGTAGCATGGCTGCTCCAGAAATCACACTCCCCGACCCAACTGGCAAAATGCGTTCTTTGAGTTCACTCAAAGGAAAATACGTCCTGATCGATTTCTGGGCGTCGTGGTGTGCCCCGTGCAAGAGCGAAATGCCGAATGTCATTGCCGCTTACAACAAATATAAAAACAAGGGCTTTACAATTTTTAGTGTGTCGCTAGACGAAGACAAAAACGAATGGCAAAAAGGCATCAAAACCTTCGATATGCCCTGGCCGGAACAAGTCAACGAACAATCAGGTTGGAAATCGCAGCTTCCACAATTATATCAATTTGATGGCATTCCGTATACAGTCCTGCTGAACCCAGAAGGAAAAATCATAGGCACCAACCTCCGCGGTCAAAAATTACAAGACAAACTGGCTCAAATTTTTAAGTAACATGAAACTTAGCTTTACCTTCTTTATTCTGTTTCCTATGTTTTGTTGGGGTCAAGGCCATCAATTCAAAGTGAGTGGGCAAATTTTTTCGAGTGGCGCAGATTCAGTATACCTATCACAACAATTTGGCAGCACCTTCAAAAATTATTATGCAAGCCCCATAAGTGCAAAAGGTAATTTTGAACTCAAAGGCACTCTTGCCGGCCCCGACTACTATGTTTTGCGGGTAGGTCAAAACAACCTCAACCTCGTTATCCGAGACTCCACACCCATTCAAATCTTTGGTGACGGACGCAATTTGCTTCAATTCTGCAACTTTGTCAATGCCGAAGAATCCAGACAAATGCACGAGTATGTAGTGTTGAATTCCAATTGGCGGGCAAAGGCAGACTCCGCCCTAAATGCGATCAAACTAGATGCCACCAAAGAAGCGCAAATCAATGCTTACATGACCCAAGAATACAGTCAATTTCAGACTGCATTGCAAAGTTTTATCGGCATGTATGCCAACTCAGCTGCGCTCATCTTACCGCTCAGCGGTATCCAGATCGAACAAGATTTTGAATCCTATGAAAAATTGATTGTCCCGCTTTACCAAAGTTTCAATCAGAGCGCCATTGTGCAAAATCTCTACAAAAATTACCTTTCCATCAAGCAGGCTAAAGATGCAGCAAACCCTTTTGCCCGCGGCAAAGCTGTTCCAGATTTTGAAGAATTGCGCACAGACGGCAAAAAGAAAATGAAATTATCTGACCTACAAGGGCAGGTGGTCTTGCTAGACTTCTGGGCTTCTTGGTGTGGTCCTTGCCGGGCCGAAAACCCAAATGTGGTCAAGAATTACCAAAAATACAAAGATGCAGGCTTCACCGTCATGAGCGTCTCTCTAGACTCTAACAAAGACAAATGGTTGGCCGCAATTGCTGCAGACCAATTAAGCTGGCCCAACCACGTTAGTGACCTCGGCGGCTGGAAAAGCAAAGTAGCCCAACAATATGGCGTCAATTCGATTCCATTTACAGTTCTACTTGATAAAGAAGGACGTGTCATTGCCACAAATCTAAGAGGAGCTGCCCTCGAACAAACGCTTCAGCAAATTTTTGGTTTTTAATGGCCCTAGACACTAAATACCTCTATTTTGCCTCTGATTTACATCTTGGGGCTCCCAATGCACAAAAAAGTGCCAACCGAGAAAAGGCTTTTATTGCTTGGCTCGATTATATCCGTCCAACTGCTAAAGCCATTTTTTTACTCGGCGATGTTTTTGATTTTTGGTACGAATACAAAACTGTTGTGCCCAAAGGCTATACGCGCCTTTTAGGCAAAATAGCAGAACTCACCGACGCTGGTATTGAGATACATTTTTTCAAAGGAAACCACGATATGTGGGTATTTGACTACTTTGAAAAAGAACTAGGCATGCGCATCCACAGCAATGAATACACTTTTGAACACGCTGGCAAACAATTTTATCTCCACCATGGCGACGGCCTGGGCCCTGGCGATTACAAATACAAGTTTCTGAAACAATTTTTCAGAAGTGCCCTTTGCCAATGGCTTTTTGCGCGCTTGCATCCCAATTTCGGCCTACAGCTAGCCGGTTTGCTATCTAAAAGAAGCCGAGCCAATGGCGGCGCAAAAGACGCTATTTACAAAGGGCCCGAACAAGAATGGCTCTATGCTTATGTGCAGCAAATGCAATGCAAGCAGCACAACGACTACTATCTTTTTGGCCACCGCCACCTACCATTGTTTTTACCTTGCGATAAGGCCTTATACATCAATACAGGCGATTGGATAAAATACCAAACTTTTGCCCGTTTTTCAAACGAGCAACTCGAGTTACTTCAATGGGCTGACCATCAAGTTTTACCCTACAATGCCGACTGAAATCATTAGATCTTGGACGAAGATCAGGCTAGAAGATCTCGATTCAATAGCCAAGGAAATTTGGACCATACTCCCCAAACCAGGCTTACTCGCGCTAGATGCCGAATTGGGCAGCGGCAAAACCACCTTAGTGCGTGCCTTACTTGAAGAAGCACAAATTGAACATTTCGAAGGCTCGCCCACCTTTGCAATTGTACAGGGTTACGACAGCTCTTCAAAAGGTCCAATTTACCACCTCGACTGCTATCGTATTGAAAATAAACACGAACTCCGGAACCTAGGATTAGAAGAACTGCTCGATTCCAACGCTTATTTTTTCATCGAATGGCCTCAAAAAATCGAAACAATTCTTCCAAAACCACACTTTAGACTGTATATTCGTATTGAATCCGACCTCAGTCGAGAAATCACGCTGCACTATGACCACTGATCCACACTTGCTCAAATCGTTAATCCAACAAGGAGCACTCCTGCCTAAAGAGGATTTATTGGAGGTCCGTCGCAAGAAAGGCAACCTCCTGATTGGCATTCCTAAAGAAACCTCTTTCCAAGAAAGGAGAGTTGCATTAGTTCCAGAGGCCGTGAGTTTACTTGTTGCCAACGGGCACCAAGTACTGCTCGAAAGCAACGCCGGCGAAGGTGCACATTTCACAGACAACGAATACAGCGAGGCAGGCGCACAAATCATTTATGACCGCAAAGCGATTTATCAGTCTGACATCATTTTAAAAGTAGCGCCGCCTTCAGAAGAAGAAATTGCCTACATGCCAGGCAATCAAACCTTTATTTCTGCACTGCAATTAGCCACGCAACCCAAAGAAATCTTGCAGCAACTCAGTGCTAAAAAAATTACGGCCATAGCCTGGGATTACATCCGCGACGAAGAAGGCGTTTTTTCCATTGTTCGCACCATGAGCGAAATCGCTGGTACTACTTCAGTCCTAGTTGCAGGTGAGCTCCTTTCTTCTTTTTCAGAAGGTAAAGGACTCATGCTCGGCGGCATTGCAGGTGTTCAGCCGACAGAAATTGTCGTGCTTGGCGCCGGAACTGTTGGAGAATTCGCAACCCGTGCCGCTTTGGGACTTGGTGCATCAGTTAAGATTTTTGACAACTCGCTGTCCAGACTCAGACGTCTTCAAAACGATCTCGGCCAACGCGTTTATACCTCCGTATTACAGCCGAAAGTGTTGGCCAAAGCGGTGAAAAGAGCCGATGTCGTGATTGGTGCGCTGCGTTCAACCATTGGCAGAACACCCTGCGTTGTGACCGAAGAAATGATCGCTCAAATGAAACCAGGTTCAGTTGTACTCGATGTAAGTATCGATCAAGGAGGTTGTTTCGAAACTTCGCGCATTACCAATCATAGCGAGCCTACGTTTGTCAAGCATGAAGTTACCCACTATTGTGTCCCTAACATCGCATCTAGAGTCTCGAGAACAGCTTCTTTTGCACTTTCCAACACGCTTTCTCCTCTGCTTTTAGAAATGGGCGAACGCGGCGGTGTTCCAGACCTCATTCGCAGCCATCCGGGCTTCCGCAACGGCGTTTATATGTTCAGAGGAATCTTGACCAACGAAGTTCTTGGCAAGGTATTCGACCTTCAGTACAAAGACATTCACCTTATTCTACCGGGCATCTGATGTCTCTATTGCGTCCTTTAAATTTACCAAAAGCACCTTTGAAATTAAGTAGTCGTGCTGGTCGCATTTACGTCAATTGCTTGGTACGCAAAAAACAAATTATCTTGACACCCGAAGAATGGGTCAGGCAGCACCTCATTGCTTTCTTACACTTTCACCAGGGGTATCCGCTTGAAAAAATAGCCGTAGAAAAACAAATTCAGTACAACGGTTTTACGCGGCGCTGGGATATCGTGATTTACAATACGCAATTTGACGCCGAAGTGTTGGTGGAATGCAAAGCTCCAGAGATAAAGCTCACCCATGAAGTTTTCATGCAAATTTCTACGTATCAACAAAAATTGGGAGCCAACTTCCTTATTTTAAGCAATGGCGATACCCATTTGGTGTACGGAATCGATACAAATGAAAAGCAGTTACTTTTAATGGAACACTTTCCGAAGCACAACTAGCGCCTCAATCTAATTTTGAATAAAATTGAGTTCGCCGGCTTTCATGCGCTGATAGTTTTGAGAGAGATAGGCCAGTTGAATTCGAAACAAATCAAACGCAGCCTCGGTTTCCGGACTGATATCTTGTTTTTTCATTTTGAGTTGCAACTTCATGAACATGGCATGTAAGAGCGCTTCGATGTCGTGTCTGTTGGCCATATTTGACTTCGTTTTGAAAGCTTGCAGCGCCTCAGTTGCGTGGTCGCAGAGTCCTTTGTACTTTTCGTCGTTGAGAATGGTGAGCAGTGTGTTGTGCAAATAAAACAACTCAAGCAAGATTTCCTCCACCTGATCGAGATGGCCTTCTTTTTGAAGACCGCGCTGGCGCATTTCTAAAACCACCCCTTGATACCAAGAAAGTTGATGCGGCAAATGATCGGGATTTGGAAAAGCTGGAGCTAAAAGCTCGGTTTCTATTCGGTTGATATCGAGGTCTAGGGTGCGGATAAGTGCTTCTATTTGAAAAATATAAAGCAAATATTCGGCAACATTTTCATTTTGTAGATTTGGATTGGGACGCATCTGAATTAAAGTTCTTTTTCGATCTGACTTTGGTTTTCATTCAAGAAGTTAATAAATGCTTTTGTGACATCCATTTCTTTATTGATGTAATTGATTTGACCCCCTTTCCCTTGAATAAGGAGGAGGTCGATATGGTGTTTCTCACAGTATTTTTTACCCCACAACTCAACTTTTTTATTGATGGCTTCTAAAGATTTCATGGTTTGTTCTTCTATGCGTTGACCTTCGGTTTGCTGGTATTGCATTAATTCGTTTTGCATTTGCTGGGCTTTTTGTTGAACCATCGCAATTTCGTTTTGAGACAACAAACCAGAGCGTGCTTCTTGGTCTTTCTTAATGATATACTCTTCGTAAACTTTATTGCGTTTTTTGAGCTCGTTTTCAAAACGCTTTTGATTTTTTTCGGCCACAGCTTCTTCACGCTTGAAATAATCGAAGTACTTTTTGATGCTATCATTCGCATAATAGGCTATTTTGAGCCCATCTAAACGCGTAATTGGAACTTTTGGTGTAGAATCTTTTTTGACAGGAGCAGGCGATGAACAAGCGGCAATAACGAACAATAGAAAAAGTGAAAACAGGGTTTTAGTCATGTTGTAAAGGTTTTAAAAGTTGAAGCCAGCGTTCGCGCATTCGGATAAAGTCTTGTAGGCAAGCGGAATAAAATGCTGGGCTAAGTTGTTGATCAAGTTGTTGAATATCAGTTATATTAGCTGTCGGAACTTTGAAATGTTGTTCGTAGTCGTCGAGAGTTATGCTCAGCATATATTTGTCATTATATTGATGAAGCGAGACTAAAAAATGCTCGTGTGGAATTTGACGGACCAATCGCATGTTGCAAATATAATTCTTTTCGAGGAAGCCCCTTGCTAACCCACAACAGGATTCATTGAATATTTTTTTTTCAAAAAGTAGGCAGTTTTTCATTTTTATTCTAATTTCGGAGCAAGAACGATTAGTATTTACCTAAATCTGTGTTGTTTAAATTTCATTATGACAAGTATTTTTGTTGCCAAACTTGATTTTGGTGTCAGCAATCAGGAGTTGCGCCAACTTTTCGAAAACTATGGTACGGTTTTAAAAGCCACTGTAGCAACGGACCGTGAAACTGGTAAACCAAGAGGCTTTGCCTTTGTTGAAATGGCAGATCGCCAAGAAGCTTTGCGCGCCATAGAAGCATTAGACGGACATGTCATTAATGGTCGTGCCTTGGCAGTGAAAGAAGCCGAACAACGCACCGACAACCGACCAAATCAAAGACCCGCTTTCCCTCCTAGAGAAAATGCTGGCCCGACACGAACTTTGGACTCGTCGGCGCCGCGGCCAGAAGCGCGCACAAATGACAGCATAGACAGTAGCGCTGACTCATCGTTCATACTTCCAAAAGTTGAGCCCCGCAAAAAAGCCAAAGAAAAAGAGCGCAAGGTTGAAGACGATAATCGCAACAAAAAACCGAAAATGGATGCCTATAAGAAAAGTGGCAAAAATCCGCGTTTTTTTGAAGATGACGAAGACGACCTCGACGACGATTTGCTCACCTACAAAAAGCCTGACGAAGACGATTTCTACGACGAAGACGACGAAGACGACGATTTCTAAAGTTTTCTGGGTTCAAAATTCAGCGATTACGCTTAACTTTGCGCCTCATGGATGTTTCTTACGCAAGTCAACTCAAACACCCCGTATTTAAGGTTTTATCTCAATACGCTACCGCCCATCAACTGGACGTATATGTCATTGGCGGTTGGGTACGCGACTTACTTATGGACCGCCCCAGTAAGGACATCGACATCCTCGTACTCGGCGACGGGCCAGATTTGGCTAGAGCAACTGCCGAAATTCTAAGGGTTAAAAAGGTCAGTATTTTCAAGAATTTCGGTACCGCTCACTTCAAATACAAGGACCTCGATATCGAATTTGTTGGCGCGCGCAAAGAATCTTACAGCCCGGAGTCGCGCAAGCCAAGTACCTCCGCTGGCACCCTTCAAGACGACCAAAATCGCAGAGATTTCACCATCAATTCGATGGCGATAAGCCTACGTCAAGAAACACTCGGCCAGCTTATCGATCCGTTCAATGGCCAAACCGATCTTCAAAATGGCATCATTAGAACCCCACTTGAGCCGAACATCACCTTTAGCGATGATCCACTTCGAATGCTGCGTGCCATTCGCTTTGCCACGCGCTTCGATTTCCAAATTACTGCGCCCTGCCTAGAGGCCATGAAAGCCAACGCTGACCGACTTCAAATTCTTTCGCAGGAACGCATTACAGATGAACTCAACAAAATTATCTTAACAAAACAACCTTCAAGAGGCTTCAAACTGATGCAGGCCACAGGGCTTTTAAACCAATTTTTTGAGGAGCTCCTTGCGCTACAAGGCATCGAGACACGCAACGGAAAAGCGCACAAAGATAACTTTCTGCATACCCTTGAAGTCCTTGACAATTTAGCGCAGCACACCGACAATCTCTGGTTGCGTTGGGCGGCCATTCTCCACGACATCGCCAAAGCCCCTACTAAGCGCTATGATCCTGAAGTCGGCTGGACTTTCCACGGACACGAAGAACTCGGCGCAAAAATGGTTCCACGTCTTTTTAAACGCTTGCGCCTTCCGCTTGACCACCAAATGAAATATGTGCAAAAGTTGGTGAGGTTACATTTGCGACCAATTGCACTTGTGAAAGGTTCGGTAACCGATGCAGCCATCCGCAGACTCCTTCACGAAGCTGGCGACGACATAGAAGACCTCATGCTGCTCTGCAATGCAGATATCACAAGCAAAAACGAATTCAAGGTCAAGCGCTACAAGCAAAATTTTGAGCTCGTT
Source organism: Crocinitomicaceae bacterium (assembly GCA_044239425.1). Lineage (GTDB taxonomy): Bacteria > Bacteroidota > Bacteroidia > Flavobacteriales_D > Crocinitomicaceae > UBA952. Next base: position 14,604 of record JBIIBL010000054.1, read on the forward strand.
TCCGAAAAACTCAAACTCGTCGAAGAAAAAGACCGCGTTCGCAATTTTCAGCCGCCCGTTTCAGGGCAGCTTATTATGGATAC
>JBIIBL010000118.1:0-3626 GCA_044239425.1 Crocinitomicaceae bacterium
AAATAGACACATTTGTTGCTGCTTTAGAGCGCAGCATGCAAATTTTAGGCGCATGACCCTCCAAGAAAAACAACAAGAAATCATCGACGAATTTGCCATCTACGACGACTGGATGGACAAATACGAATACATCATCGAACTCGGCAAAAGTGTACCCACCCTCGCACCTGAGCTCAAAACCCAAGACCGCATCATAGAAGGCTGCCAGTCTAATGTGTGGTTAGCTACCGAAATCAAAGACGGCAAAATGCAATTTAGCGCCGACTCCGACGCCATCATCACCAAAGGCATCATAGGGCTACTCATTCAAGTGCTCAACAACGAAAGCCCCGAAACCGTCCTCAAATCAGATCTATTTTTCATCGCACAAATTGGGCTCGCCGAACACCTCTCACCTACCCGAGCCAATGGCCTTTTAAGTATGGTCAAACGCATGAAAACCGAAGCACTTCAAAGTCTTACCCAATGAACGAACTAGAAGACCGCATCGTCGAGATGCTCAAAACAATCTACGACCCCGAAATTCCTGTCGATATTTTCGAACTCGGCCTCATCTACGAGGTCAAGGTAGAAACCGACAACCATGTTTTCATCGACATGACCCTCACCTCCCCCAACTGCCCCGTTGCTGAGTCCTTGCCTAAAGAAGTAGAAGATAAAGTGGCCAGCGTAGAAGGCGTCCAGAGCGCTAAAGTAAATATTGTTTTTGATCCACCTTGGGACAAAGACATGATGAGCGAAGAAGCCAAGTTAGAGCTCGGCTTTTTATAAAATTCTTGTGCAACTGAATCTCTTCAAGCGGTATTGCAAGTAATCGTAGTACTCGAAAGTCAAGTGCTTTTTGGTTAAAACAATAATTTTTGCTTGTAATGTGTCTGTATCTCTTGCAATTTGTAGTATTTCCCCATTTGCACTAATTTCATAAACACTTTGGTTGAACACCACAGAGTCTGACACATCATATTGTCCAAAATACGAATAAGTGTAGTTTGTATTGCCCTTGATTTGTGAGGCATCTATCTCAAAACTTCCCGTTGCCAAGCTGTCATAAAAGATAAAACCCTCGCCGTCTTCAATGCGAACGACATCCACTTTCCAAGAGCCCGGTATGTTTTTTTCGTTGCGTGCGTATTTGCTACAAGCAAACAATAACATCAAAAGTGCTATAACGGCAAATTGTTTCATGATAGCGCAATTGCAACCATACTCTTTACGCCTATTTCTAGCGCTGCTTCGTCGATATCGAATTGTGGATGATGCACCGCATGTGTGAGTCCTTTTGCCGCGTTTCCTGTTCCTAATCTGAAAAAACACACAGGGCGGTGTTGGCTGTAAAATGCAAAATCTTCGGCAGTCATGCGCAAACCTAGCTCCTCTACATTTGGCGCGCCCAACTCTTTTTCAAGGATGCGCTTGACTTGGTGGGTGAGCTCGAGGTCATTTTTGAGAAAAGGATAGCCCTCACCAATCGTTAAATTGATTTGAGCCCCAAACTGAGCGGCAATTTGTGCTGCTTGTTCGTGCAAAATTGTTTTCACTTGTGCGCGCCAGGTTTCGTCCATGGTGCGAAAGGTGCCTTTAATGGTGGCAGTTGCGCTCACCACATTGGTACTGCCAAGTGCTTCAAAACGACCAAACGTAAGTACCTGGGGGATTCCTTGAGGGCAGTTGTCATGGACGAGTTTTTGACACGCTTGCATCCAGCTAATTCCGATGTCAATTGGATTCACAAAGCGTGCTGGCAAGGCGCCATGGCCACCTACACCAATAATTTCAACATGGATTTCATCGCTAGAAGCCATATATAAACCTGGGCGCAAACCCACCTTTCCAACTTCCATTTCTGGATATACATGCAAGGCCACGAGCGCTTCAACGGTGGGCTTTTCTAGAACGCCTGCTTTGATCATGAGGCTGGCACCGCCTGGATTTTGTTCTTCGCCAGGCTGAAAAATTAGTTTAATAGGTCTTGGAAGTTGCTCGCGGTGCTGTTGCAACAAAACGGCTGTTCCGAGCAAAATACTGGTATGAACGTCGTGCCCGCAGGCGTGCATCCAGCCGGGTACCTGACTTTTATAAGGCAACTCGTTGGCTTCTTGAATAGGCAGCGCATCGAGGTCGGCACGTAAGGCCAAGCAAGGTTGTTGCGGGTCGTGGTGCGAAGCTGCAATATAAGCTACTAATCCTGTACCAGCCACACCTGCTTGGTGTGTGATGCCGTATTCGCTAAGTACTGAACTCACAAAAGCCATGGTTTCATGCTCTTGAAAAGAAGGCTCTGGGTGCATGTGCAAATGCCTGCGCCATTGCCGAACTTGTTCTGTTATATTTTGTAAGGTAGGAGACATATTGGCTAGGCTTGATCTTGTTTAATTCCGTTATAACCGGCTAGCATCAATTGGATAGAAACATATGCCATTAGCAAGCCGAAAATCAGCTTGACCCACGCTTCGGGTAAACGCAAGGTCAGTTTGGACCCAAAAAAGGCGCCAATAACAAACGTACTGGCGATGACCAAACCAAAGCGCCAATTGACGTTTCCTGTTCGCCAATAATTGAAAACAGCTAAAAGTAAAACGGGTAAAGACAAGATAAACAAGGAAGTACCTTGTGCTTGGTGCTGGCTCAGCCCAAGTAAAAACACGAGCGCTGGCACAATAACCATACCTCCACCAATGCCCACCATGCCGCTGAGCATGCCTGCTGCAAGACCGATAGTGGTGAGCAATAAAATAGTTTGAATAGACATCAGTAACAAATGTAGTAAGTTTTTAACTCAATCTACAAGTTGGTTGCAACCTCTAATATCAGTAGCAGCCATGCGCCCTTCGAGCACAAACCCTTCGGGAACCAAACGCCCGAGGTCGTCGGTTTGGATGAACGCGCAACTATTTTGGTTGGCAAGGTCGATGACATTGATACCACCTTTTTGCCCAAACGGCACTTCTGAAAAGGGGTCGTAAGCATCGCGGATCCTAATTTGCATCCAGGGCGGGCAACAAAATTTTTGGTCAGAAGTACAATAAGCCTGAGACAGCAATTCGGTCATGCCATACTCCGATAGGATTTGCCTAACGCCAAAACCATCTTGAAGAATCTGATGGAGTTCAATTTTGGTCAGTTCTTGGCGACGGCCTTTCATGCCACCTGTTTCTAAGATGAGTGCTTCAGGCAGTTGACTTCCCAATTCAGCTAAATCGAGCAAGGCGTAAGAAACGCCAAAAACAAAAGGTTTTTTTCCTTGAGCAAGTACTTGATTGTACACGGACAGAATATCTTCTATCTGACTCAAATAATAGCCCGAAAGCAAAGAATTGCTCTTTTGAATCAGTTGATCTACCATGTAAATGAGGCTGGAATCTCCATTTTCAAGATAAGATGGCAAGAGCGCTATAAAAACGTAGTCGGAGACTTTTCCAAAAACACGTTCAAAACCAAGTAATAAAGACGCGTCATACCAACGGAGGTCAGTGAGATGGTGCTTACTTCTGATTTGTTGGGTGGTGCCGCTTGATTTGAAGGTCTTGACAACTGTTGCAGCGGCGGGTGTGAGCTGCTGGGTCTTGAAAAAATCGATGGGCAAAAACGGAATTTCTGAAAGCCTTATTGGCTTTGCTTTCCCTAAT
>JBIIBL010000011.1:0-36145 GCA_044239425.1 Crocinitomicaceae bacterium
CCATTATGTTATTGGTCACGGCGTGACCTTTTGAAGGGTGTCCTTACTATCAACCCATCGGGTCATCAAACGACACCATACTATAAGGGGTCACCCCGAACAAATCTTTAAATGGGTGTGGTTGGAGGTAATGAATCCAATACATCAATTGTCACTGACCTGAACGATGGTACAAACTCCCGACCGAAGCGTTGGTTACTCTTTGTCTTCTTCTTGTACATACTCCACACATGACCCTGTGAAAACACCTTACCCCGAGTGGTTTTATACCCATGTTCATTGAACCAATCCGATATCTGTTGGAAGTTCTTACCATCGACCTCGTGTTGGTTCTTAATGATATGGTACAACTCTGTTTGGTATGCGGAATAAGGTGACATCCAAAGGTTTGATGACGTTAAAACGACCGACATCGTGAGGTATTCCACCCTTGAACCCCTAATTTCGTAGTTAAGTAAGTCCTGCGTGAGTGGAAATTGACTTACGGTGGAGTAAAACATTTTAAAAATAAAAAAACCAGCAATTAATATAATTGCTGGTTTTTTTATAATTCATAAAAATCAATTATGTCTTACAATGATTTTTTTGCCAAATAAAAATCAACGCGTTCTATGGTATTGTCTGCCAGTCGTTCGTTCATTTCGTCGAGAGTTTTTGGCGGCGGAACAATCACTTTGTCACCTTTTCTCCAATTGAGAGGCATGGCAACTTTGTATTCGTCTGATGTTTGAAGAGCCTCTAAAACACGAATAATTTCATCCATGTTTCGTCCTACGTTAAGGGGATAGTACATCATTAAGCGCACCTTTTTTGTAGGATCAATAAAGAATACTGCTCTAACTGCAGCTGTTTCACTTTCGTTAGGTTGCAACATGCCATAAAGCTTACTTACTTTCATATCGATGTCAGCAATAATTGGGAAATCAAAATATACCCCAGTTCTTTCGCGCACATTATTTACCCAAGCTAAGTGGGAATGTATACTGTCTATGCTTAAACCAAGTAACTCAGTATTTAAAGCATCAAATTTTTCTTTTTCTAGTGCGAACCCACTCATTTCGGTTGTACAAACTGGAGTAAAATCTGCTGGATGCGAAAAAAGAACTATCCATTTTTTTGGCGCAAATTCTGAAAATTTGATTTTCCCCTTTGTTGTTACCGCTTCAAAATCTGGAGCAAAATCTCCTATTCGCAACATTTGTGTGTTTATTGTTTCCATCTTATAAATTTAATTTATTAACAATTCAAAAGTATAGACAAAAGCAATGTTGAAATGCAACATAAGTTGCAGATTGGATTTATTGTTTAGGATAAACGCCTTATTTTTCTTTTTTGATAATAATGGCAACTCTTTCGTTACAATGAAAAGCCAGCAATTATACTGCTGGCTTTTTTGTTTTTGAGATTTTATACACTTGAAAAGGAATATTCATTCCAATATTAATCGATTAAATCTAAAACTTTTGCGAGTTCTCTATCTTTCAGCGTAACAGTATTTCCTTTGTCATGCGTCGATAATATCACATGAACTTTAGTGTACTCGTTGGTCCAAATAGGGTGGGTGCCAGAGGGTGGCGGAGTAATAATCCACTGAAAGAGTCAAGAAAAATTTCCTACCTTCGCATGACTGCACATTGGAAGGGATTCCATTACGGTGGAGTAATTCTTCTTTTCCCTCTGGAAGTTATACCGCATCTAAAATACGAGCCAACTCCCAATCTTTTTCAGTGACTACATTACCTGCATCTTGCGTAGTCAACTGTACCTCAACTTTATTGTAAACGTTGGTCCATTCCGGATGGTGATTAAGTTTTTCAATCTCAATACTGGCCTTTTGCATCCATTCCATTGCTTCTAGGAAACTTGAAAATTCAAAGGTTTTATGCAACGCGTTGTTGTGTTCGGTCCAGGTGTGCATTGTTTTGGGAAGAAAAAGGTTTATTCGAAAGACACCTTATTCAAAAAGAGTACAGTGCGCTTGCGCTTGACGTCGTCATCGACTTTATTTTTGATGGACTGTACACCGTAAGATAAGAAGTATTTATCGTACCAGAAGGAGATGTTACTGTAAGTTCCTTTTATCTTGTCATTTTCGTTGGCCGTATTGATTGGGTTCGAAGTTTTTTCATTGAGGATTTCCCCAGAAAATGAAAACGACTTAGAGTAGATATTGCGGCCGTCGGCATATACCAATTGGATGCTATTTTGTTCTTTTGCTGCAATACGAATAAAGGATCTGGCTGTCATTGGCTTATACCACAAGTACATTTTGAAAACTTGGCTCCAGATGAGTTTACCTTGTGCATTGAATTTGGCAATCATCGCGTGGGTATATTGATATCCGTCAAAGACTTGAACCGTTGTGGTGGTTGGTCTGCCATTGACGTAGGTTGTACGAGTTTCAGTGCGATACGTTGGGTAATAAGCCTCTGTGATGAGTAAAAAATCGTTGTCAACCTCAATGAGGTCGTGCATCACAAGGAGTTGATTTGCTTGTAGTTCTTTGCCTCTTTTAGCTTTGCGCTCTTTTTTGTTTTCTATGCGTTGTTGGCTTCTTTCCGGAAGAAAATCAAGGTAGTTAGGAATGTCTAAAAAATTGTAGGTATTGATATTAGCGATCTTTCCGTTAGTGGAACTAGCAAAATAAATTCCATTGTTTGGGCCAAGTACATTGCTTCCGTAGGTTCCGGCAATAGCGACTTCATTAGAGCCAACTGCTCCCACTGTAATGGATTTAACAATTTTTTCGCCGCCTTCATCTATCATTTGAGGTGCTGACATTTGACCGTCCGTATCTATTGATACTAAATAAGCAAACGAAACCATTCTCGATTTAATCACTCTGAGTGAAAGATAAAATTTATTGGCGTCTTCTAAATACTGCAGATTGATGGGTGCAGTGCGGCGTTGTTTGAAACCCTCCACAAGAATAGGTGTTGCCGTAGCGGTTTGGGTTTGTAAATCAATTAAAATAAATGAAGCACCATTTTTACCTTGCCCGATTGCTGCCGCTTTGTTTCCTACGACATAAAAAGAATGGATTCTTAAAAAGTTAGTTTTCCCATCGAAGTCGATATCTAAACGTTTAGTTATTTTGTTTTTGACATCGAATTGATAGATGTAAATTGGCAAATTTCGTTTATATGCGATGTGATAAATGCTTTCTTCTCCTTCAAAAGTGGCAACGATTGGATGCGTAGGTTCGAAGTCAATGGGGTCTGTTTCATATAATTCGAGGTCGGCATTATAGACATCGTGATGCAAATAATAATTACTTCTTAGACCACCGTCTTTGCTGAAGCTTTTAACAACAACACCGTTTTGGCCCATTGTGTATACGGTTTCGTCGTAACGACCATCTTTCAGGTCGATCTCGACGCGTTTTTCGGAAGTTTTGAGTTCTTGTCCAAAAGAGAAACTACAAACAAATAGGAGAGAGAGAGTAAATACGACGTTCATAAAAAAATTGCGAATGAATAATAGTAAAGCTAAATTACACAACTCTAGTGAGAAACAATATAGTACATATTCTACATTTTGTCTAATCTTTACTATCGGGTGTTTTGTTACCTTTGCTTATGCAAGAAAAAAGAGGCATTGCCATATTAGGTTCCACGGGTTCTATCGGGACGCAAGCACTTGAGGTGTTAGCTGCATACCCAGACTACTTTGATTTACAGGTTTTAACAGCAGGTAAAAATTCCGATTTACTCATCGAGCAAGCTTTAAAATTCCAACCGAATTCGGTCGTCATTACTGACGAAAGTCAATATCAAAAAGTAAAGGATGCGCTTTGGTCTGCGGACATTCATGTGTATGCCGGTCAAGAAGCACTTTGCCAAGTAGTAGAATCAACAGAGGTAGATACTGTACTGACTGCTTTAGTAGGTTATGCCGGGCTCAAACCAACAATTCACGCTATAGAAGCCGGTAAAACAATTGCTTTGGCCAACAAAGAAACGTTAGTGGTGGCAGGAGAGCTCATTACCAAATTGGCTAGAGAGAAAGGCGTCAATATTTACCCTGTGGACTCCGAGCATTCGGCTATTTTTCAGTGTTTAGTTGGTGAATTCCAAAACCCAATTGAAAAGATATACCTTACTGCTTCTGGCGGGCCCTTTCGCGGCTTCACCCATGAGCAACTGCAGCATGTGACACTAGAGCAAGCACTCAAGCATCCGAACTGGAGCATGGGCGCTAAAATTACCATTGATTCTGCCAGCCTCATGAACAAAGGTTTGGAGGTCATTGAAGCGAAATGGCTTTTTGGTTTGCAACCCGAACAAATCGATGTCATTGTGCACCCGCAGTCTATTGTGCACAGCTTAGTGCAGTTCGAAGACGGTAGTATGAAAGCACAAATGGGTTTGCCCGATATGAAACTACCGATCCAATTTGCGCTGACTTATCCAGCCCGTCTAAAGACCGATTTTCCGCGTTTTAATTTCATGGATTATCCGCAACTGACCTTTGAGCAACCAGATCGCAAAGTATTTAAAAACCTCGATTTAGCTTACCGCGCAATGGCAGACCAAGGAACGGCCGCTTGTGCGCTCAATGCAGCCAACGAAGAGGCAGTTGCTGCGTTCCTAGACCGCAAAATTTCCTTCTTAGAAATTGGCCAACTAAATGAGCATTGTATGCAAAATGTGGCCAATATCCTGAGCCCAAGCTATGAAGATTACGTGGCTACAGATGCACAAGCGAGGGCTTTTGTTCAAGGGCAGTTCGGCAAATAAATCTTTTTAGAAATTGGCGCGCAACTCCATGCCGCCCGTATGAACCATCTGAAGCCCTTCCATGAGGCGGCCGCCATAGCTAAGGCTCAGTTGTAGGTTTTTACCAACAATTTTCTGAAAACTCAAGCTCCAGGTCCAGTTGGTGCCGGGCCTTAAACCTTCCAGCATTTCATAGCCAACAGCAGAAAGCGCCGAGCCCGTAAAGTCAAAATTCACGTACTTGAAAGTGCCATTAAGACTGCCCTTTTCACTTTGATTGAACTTCCAAGTGGCCTCCAAAGATTTGGACAACGCTGTCTGACCTCCCAATTGCAAATCGTTTACCTTATTGCCAATACTTCCGATCAGGCTCAGTCTTACTTTAGATCCGTCTTGATAAATGAGTTGCGGTTTCAATTCTCGAAAATTGATCAGAAAATTTCGGCCGCTGGTGTAATCGGCTAATGCGGCTGACTGCCCTGTTGACAAAGTGGTTTCGAACGCAAATTGAGTGGAGATATTGACCCGCAAATTAAGTTGATTTTTATGCAGACTTCGCGCGTCATAGCCACTGGCAAGTAGCATTTTGCTTTCTTGTTGCAGCCAGCTGTATTCGGCGCTGAACACTTTTGCATTGCGGTTAAAAAACAAGGAATTCGAGAACTGCGCATTGGCCGATTGTAAAGCAAGTTCTGAAATATCTGCTGCCAACGGGTTGACCCACTGCAACGTACTGGCATCTTGTAATTTGCGTTTTACCCGGATCCGGGTTTGGTTGGAAAATTTTGAAAGCACACCCAAAACGCCCTTCCGTTGTCGCCAAAGGAGTTCGGGTCGCCATAAAATACTTTGGTTCCATTCGTTAGAAAACACCGATGCATAGCTTGAGCTTGGTACAAAAACACGAATGTAATCGGCTTGGTCTGCGTAAATGGCTTGTTCAAATTCATTGAGGTCTTTGATGCCATCTCCGTTGTAGTCTATCCAGGTGTAAATACCTTGCCCGTCGTTGACGCGAATGTATTGAAAACGCCGTTTTTGTTCGAGCCCTGACCCAATCTCGTAAAAGGTGTTGAGGGTGAGCGCATTTTTAAAATAGCGCGCATTGTAATCTAAACGGGCCACCAAACTTTTTTCGGCATTTTGGTCAATTAAAGCAGAGTCTAGAATGGCTAATTGTCGTGCGCCAAGTAAAACTTGAAGGTTTTGCCCGGCTTTCGGATCCCAATTGAGTTCTAAACCCGTTGTTTTGGCTTTGGCAGCTAGTTGCAGCAGGCTATCAGGTCGCCAATCATACCTTTCGCGGTAAAATATTTTCAAATCAAGTTTGCTTGTTGTTTGCAAAGCAACAAATGCTTGGGCATCGTAAAATTGATAAGAGTTACCTTGAGTTGGGCCGCTATACTTGTTCCATTCGTGGTCGTCTATCCAACCAATTTTAAATATGCCGAGTTGTTTGTTGAGCTGCAAGCGGTGTCTTACAAAATAATTTTGGCCGGCCTGGGTTTGGGATCGCAGTGCAGATGCATCCCATTTTGCGCTCCACTTATTTTGTTTCCAATTGCCATCTGAATACAATCTTTGCCCTTGAAACACACTGTCAATTGCCAAGATTTGTCCACTTAAATTGAACTGCCCTCTTGAACTATGTGCTAAACTTTGTTTGAATTCGAGTTGTTTTTGAGCCCCCAAATAGTTTTGGTTGCGGATGTTCCAATCTCGGTCAAATTCGACCGCTCGAAATTGCTCAATAGGCTCAAATTGGGTATTTAAATACAGGTATTCCAAGGAAGTTTGGAGGCTGCGTTTATTGCTGTCTACGGCTGTGGTTTGCTGAAAGCGCAGGCCGCCTTTGGAGGCAAAACCAAGGTTGTTTTGGTCGTCTAATTTTGAATACAAATTGAGGTCGTTTTCACTGAGCGCATTTTCTGTATAAACGAACCAACCCGGACGCAATTGATAAGCAAGGCCAGTACTTACCATTTGTTTTCTTTTAGGGGTTTGCACCCGCCTAATTGGCGCAAAATTACCCTGCGAAATGCCATTGATTGGCGCCACCCATTTGTAGTAATTGCCCGAAGCACTGACGCCACTCAGTTGGTAGTCTCCTTGATTTGGCCCTACATCGCTAAACGTACAACGGTAATGGGCAAGAGCAGCATCTACACTAAAGACCAAAACGTTTTGAAAGCCAAGCGTGTCGATGAGCCGATACATATTGGCGTTTTCGAGGTATCCAGATGAGTCGTAACCTAAAACAAATGCTTGGTTCAGCTGATCGCCAATTTGGCTTATTTGCAACAGTTGTTGATCGGAGAGGAGCTGCTGCAGCGGTTGGTTTTTGAGGTCTTGCTCTTGATAAAGAGCTACCCAGGTTTTGAGTTTTTGGCTTTCATAGCGCGTGGTGTGTTGGAGCAAGCTACGGGCGTAATTTTGGTCGGCGTATTGAAACTCAGCTACGATTCTGCTGTCTTTGGTGATGAGGTGCCTCGAGGTAAAGGTGAGTTCGGCGCTTGCGTAGTCAATGACATAATCGAATTCTTGTCCACGCTGCATGAGTTGACCGTCGATATAAATGCGCTCGGTACCTGCAAGAATTAAAATGTAGGGTTCGTTGTTGGCGCCAATGAGGCGATAGGGCCCCTGAACCGCTTCTAAACCTTGAATGATTTGTCTTTGAAACTTTCCTTTTGACAAGCCAACGCTGCTTTGGGCGTAGAGTTTAGCGCCGTTCGCGATTTGCCAATTATATTGCCCTGTCAGGCCTTGCGCGCGTTTGCGATAACTCATGAATTGGCCGTCTGGTTTATCGATCCAGAAGTCGCCAGCTGTTATCTTGAGTTGCTCGTTGTGGATTTGTATAAAGACTTGATCAAACTCGCGGAGCTGATTGGTTGTGCCCGAGGCTTGAAAAGGAATGTTGGCATCGGATAGCGCAGCTGTGAGCATGAGATTGGGCGCAATTTGCCCATTGAGTTGCAGGTTGAGCGCCGAGTTGAGGCCAAGACTTTGGTTGTTTCCAAAACCGATTCCACGGGCTAAACTCCCGCTTTTGTGCATGGAGCTTCCTCCAAACAAATCATTTGTTGAACTGGCACGAATTTGAAATTTTTCGCGTTCTTTTTCTAAATCGTTTCCATTTTGAATGGAGGGAATGACGTTGCGCTGAAAGCTTTGCTGAAGGGCTAGTGGAAAGACTTGAAAACGCAGGTAAATGGTATCAGTTGGCACTTCGATCCATTGAAAAACATTCATGATGCTATCCAATAAATAAGCTGTTTTTCGAAAAGAAAGGGTGTCATTAAACGCCGCTGTACTTGAAAAATGGATAGACGGCGTGTAGATAGCGCTGCTGTCCAAAACTATTGTATGCTTTGTTGGCGCTAGCGCGACTACTTTTTTATGGACCTGACTATAACTAGTTGGTGCAAAGAGTTGGCAGGCCAATAATACAAGTAAACAAAACTTCAAGAAGCGTTTCATGGGCTAGGACCTCCTATTAACGTCGAAATTGCCCAGACATTGCGTTACTCGATGACCGAAAAACCTGTATAGGCTTGCAAGGCCTTAGGAATTTGAATGCCGTTTGCTGTTTGGTGATTCTCTATTAGCGAAGCCAAGATGCGCGGCAAGGCCAAAGCCGAACCATTGAGGGTGTGGCAAAGTGTAGTTTTTTTGTCGTCTTTGAAGCGCAATTTCAAGCGGTTTGCTTGAAAGGTATCGAATCTAGAAACAGAGCTTACCTCTAGCCACTTTTCTTGAGCTGCAGAGTATACCTCGAAGTCGTAGGTGAGTGCAGAGGCAAAGCCCATGTCGCCGCCACATAAGCGCAAAATGCGGTAAGGCAGCTCTAGTTTGTCGAGTAGGTTTTTGACGTGCTCGAGCATTTCGTCGAGTGCTTTGGCTGTGTTGTCGGGGTGTTCGACGCGTACAATTTCTACTTTGTCAAATTGGTGGAGGCGGTTGAGGCCACGTACATCTTTGCCATAAGAACCCGCCTCGCGTCTGAAACATGGGGTGTAACCACACATTTTGATGGAAAAATTGCCATCGGGCAAAATGACATCGCGGTAAATGTTAGTCAGCGGAACTTCAGCCGTTGGGATGAGGTAGAAGTCGTCTTCTTTGACGTAGTACATTTGGCCTTCTTTATCTGGAAGTTGGCCTGTACCATAACCACTGGCTTCGTTGACCATGTGCGGAGAAATGAATTCTTCATAGCCCGCAGCAATGGCTTCGTCTAAAAAGAATTGAATGAGGGCACGCTGTAGTCTAGCGCCTTTGCCGCGGTAGAATGGAAAACCAGCACCGGTTACCTTGACGCCGAGTTCGAAATCGATGAGTTTGTATTTTTTAGCGAGGTCCCAGTGTGGTTGGGCTTCAAATCCGAATTGAGGGATAGTGCCGGCTTCAAAAATGTTTTGGTTGTCTTCGGCTTCACGGCCCTGTACTACCAACTCGTTAGGGACGTTTGGCAAAGTATAAAGTAGTGCCTGAAGGCTTTCTTCAAAGGCATTGACTTGCACTTTGAGTTCGACTTCTTGTATTTTTAAGGCACTTGTTTTTTCTTTGAGGTCAGTTGCTTCGGCTTGTTGGCCACTCTTGAAGAGTTCGCCAATGGTTCGGGCCAATTGGTTCATTTCGGCCGCCACCTGATCGAGTTGTGTTTTGGCAGAGCGCCAGTTTTGGTCGGTTTCGAGGATGGCCTCAATGGTCTGACTTGCGTCGATATTTCTTTTGGCCAAACCTGCAAGTATGGCTTCTTTTTCTTGACGTATCCGTTGGATTTCTAACATATGTACTCGATTGTAAGACAAAAGTAAGCAAATACGCTTAAAATGACCGATGTTGTCCATACTAAGCTGTTGATTATTCCTTGAAAAGCCCTGCTTCGAAGTGCATAATTGCGCTAATTTTGGAAGATGAGTTTGCACGACGTAAAAATAGTAAGCAAGAGTCGCCATGAAGCACCTTCTTATCAAACGGCTGGCGCTTCCGGAATGGACGTGCGCGCAGTACTAGATGCTCCGCTTACCTTGGCCCCCATGCAACGCGCTTTGGTACCAACAGGCATTTTTCTAGAGATGGACCAAAGTCTAGAGTGTCAGGTAAGGCCGCGCAGTGGTTTGGCCTTGAAAAAAGGCATAACCGTTTTGAATACGCCGGGTACAATTGATGCCGATTACCGCGGCGAAGTTGGCATTATTCTTGTCAATTTGTCGGCCGAAGACGTCACCATCACCGACGGCGAACGCATTGCACAACTCGTTTTTTGTAAAGTAGAAAAAGTTAACCTGATCCAAGTCCAAGAACTGGGCTCATCGGAGCGCGGCGAAGGTGGTTTTGGCAGTACAGGTGTTAAATAATATTATCATGAAAGTAATTGTCCCAATGGCGGGTCGCGGCAGCCGACTCAGACCCCACACACTCACCATTCCCAAACCACTTGTTCCGGTAGGCGGCAAGCCTATTGTACACCGCTTAGTAGCCGATATCGCGCGCGTTTGTGCCGAGCCTATTGAAGAAATCGCTTTTGTGGTAGGCGAATTTGGCGAAGCTGTTGAAAAAGAACTCTTGGCTGTTGCAGAAAGCCTTGGCGCTAAAGGCAGCATTCATTACCAGTTGCAAGCGCTGGGCACTGCTCATGCTGTTTTGTGCGCCGCCGAGGCCTTAGATGGCCCAGTTGTAGTAGCTTTTGCCGACACGCTATTTAAGGCCGATTTTAAAATCTCCAAAGAAGACGAAGGCATCTTATGGGTCAAGCAAATAGAAGACCCAAGCGCCTTTGGTGTGGTCAAACTCAATGCAAATGGTGAAATCATCGATTTTGTAGAGAAACCCCAAACGTTTGTTTCTGATTTAGCCATGATCGGTATTTATTACTTCAAAGACGGCGCGCGCCTCAAACAAGAACTTCAATACCTCATTGACAACGCCGTCATCAAAAGCGGTGAATACCAGCTCCCAGATGCCCTTCGTAGGCTCACAGAAGCAGGTGTGTCCTTTAAACCCGGAACCGTTGACGAATGGCTAGATTGTGGCAACAAAGAAGTAACTGTCCAAACCAATCAGCGCGTGCTCGAACACGACCTCGAAGCGGGCCGTTTGCAACAGCTCTCCACCAATATTGTCGATAGCGTCATTATTCAACCTTGTTATATCGGCTCCAATGTGCGCATCGAAAGATCGATTGTAGGCCCGCATGTTTCACTAGGCGAAGGTACGGTTGTTACAGATGCGCATATCAAAAATAGCATAGTGGGTGCCCAGACAAAGTTAGCGGACGTACATTTAGCGGACGCCATGATTGGCTCCAATGCGCAATATGTTGGCCGTTCCAAAGACTTAAGTCTAGGCGATTTTAGCAGTGTTCATGAATAAGCTACTTTACGCCCTTGTCCTGCTTGTTTTGGCTTCGTGTAAATTACACGAGCCAGTTGCGGCACCTCAAGACCCAACTTATATCAGGCAGTTTCACAGCGGTGTGCGCAACATGCTCAATGAACAGCATGAGTCCGCAATCCAAGATTTCAAAGCTTGTCTTGCCAAACAACCCAACGACGCAGCAGTACATTACGCACTTTTTCAGACCTACCTCAAGCAAGATCGCTACGAGGAAGCAGCCTACCATACCGAGGAAGCAGCCAAACTTGACCCTAAAAACTTGCATTATAAAAGAGAGTTGGCATTTATGCTTCAACAATTGGGAAAAGCACAAGAGGCAGCTACTGTTTTTGAAGGTTTATTAAATGCAGAACCTAAAAACATCGATTATTACAGTGGCGCCCTTAAATGCTACGACCAACTTCAGAAACCCGCGAAGTCTTATGCTTTAATTGAAAAAATGGAGCAGCAACTTGGCGAAAATCCAAGTATCGTTTTAGAAAAGTTTCGCTTACTCCAACAAATGGGTAAGTCAAAAGAAAGCGTGGCACTGCTCGAAGCGGCAAGAATCACCTTCCCTTTTGAACCGAGTATTCTAGCCAATTTAGTCGATTATTATTTCAGAATACAAGATTATTCGGCAGGTTTTGGCTTGCTCAAAGACCTCGTTGAAGCCGATCCAAACAACGGCGTGGCCCTTCTGATGTACGGCGAAATGCTCTACCGCTCTGGTAAAGTGGACGAAGGCAAAAAGTATTTGCATAAAGGTATTTTAGCAGAGGGCCCGAGTCTAGATCAGAAAATGAATATTTTGATCATGTTGGTCAATGAAAACAAACAGGCATCCGCAGACCCTAAATTGGAGCCTCTTGTTCAGCACATGACTCAAAATTTCCCCAACGAGGCCAAGGCGCATTCTATTGCCGGCGATTACTATTATGTAGCGGGGCAAACAAATGCAGCCATCAACAACTACCGCCAAACATTGCGCTGCGACCCTAATTTGTATCCGGTCTGGAACCAAGTGCTCATTTTAGAATTTGAGCAAGGCCGCTGGTCCGACCTCCAAAAAGACGCCTCAGCTTGTGCAGAACTCTTCCCGAGTCAAGCGCTTCCTTTCTTCTTCAAAGGCCTGACCTTGAACCGTAGTGGGGATTTTACAGCGGCCATCGAAAGCCTTGAAACAGCCAAATCGGTCTTGATCAAAGACAACGCACTCCTTGCAGAAGTCCTTTGTCAGTTGGGAGTCGCCAATTTTGGCCAAAAAAATAACGAAAAAGCGTTGGCTCTATTTAAAGAAGCGATGACGCTTGGTCAGGGGAACCTGCTGATAGAATTGAATTACTTGCATGAACTTACTAAATATCAAATTGAGGCAACTAAAACCAATGAGCGTTTGGCAGAACTCGCCATTCAATTTGGAGCAAATCCACGTTGCTTATTTGAAAATGCCTATTCTTTTTTCCAATTGGAGCAGTACAAGATGTCGCTTGACTGGCTCCAAAAGATCCAAGATCCAAAATTTGTTCAAAGCGCCGTTTACCAAGAATTACTCGGCGATGTCCATTTTCATTTAGGCCAAGTTCAAGAAGCAGTAACTTGCTGGCAAAAAGCCCTTACTTTAGGAGAAGGAAGTATTGTTCTTTCCGAGAAAATCACCAAAAAAAGCTATGTACAAAATCCTTATTAATTCACTTCTTTTTGGCTGCTTATTCTTGGGTTTAAACGCCTGCAAGACTTCCGAGGTAGTTGTGCAAGAAGGCATTATCGAAAAATTACCAAAGCTCAAAGACAAAGAGCTCATCGACCGCATCGATAGCTTGTCAGGTATAGAGCCAAAAACCTTTTATAGCAAACTGACGGTTACCTATAAAGACCTAAGCAAACCTGCCGAAGAAAACGAAATTTCGCTCAAAACATCCATCAAGATCGTCAGCGATAGCGCTGTGTCGGCCATTATTACCTATGCAAAGATTCCAGTTGTTACGGCACTTGTAACCCAAGACACCCTCAGCGTTGTGAACAAACGCGACCGCTGCTACACTGTCGCTTCACTCGATTATTTAAAAGAACTATTTGGCGTCGATTTTTCCTATGAGAACATCGAAGAAATCATTTACGGCAAACCCCTAGATTACCAACTGAGCCAAAAGTATTTTGTCGACAACGACCCGTTTCATTACAGCGTGTCTACACATAAAAAACGCGATCGCAAAAAACCAGACCGCAAACAAAAAGATGACCTCATGATCCAATACCACCTTACAAACAATGCCAAAGCCCTCAAGCAAACGCGCATCTGGAGCTTGGAAGACGCCACGGAGGTGAATGTTGTTTACTTGGAAAGACAAGTCGTGGACAGTTTTGATTTGCCATCAAAAGTGGAGATCAATATACGAACTCCGAAAAAAGCGTTGTTACTTACTTTAACCTATGAACGCGTTGAAGTCAATGAACCTCAAGAATTAATCATCGTCATACCAGAAAGCTATGAAAAATGTGATTAGACTACTTTTGCTTTTGTGTTTGGCGCAACAAGCCTATGCACAACAAGATCAGAATCAGCTCAAGCGTGAACAACAGAAATTAGAGAAGCGCATCTCTAATACCAAAAAATTATTGAACAAAGTCAAGAACAATAGTCAGGCCTCGCTCAATGAAATCCGCCTCATTGAGAATCAAATCCGCAGCCGCGAAGCATTGGTCAATCTATTCGACAACCAAGTTCGTAGTGCCGAAATGAAAATCGTTCAGAAGAAAATCGAGATCAAGCGTTTGCGCACCAAGCTATCTCAACTCAAGCAGCAATACCGCAAAATGTTTTTATACGCCTATAAACACCGCGGAAACTACAATAAGGTCATGTACCTACTTGCTGCTTCAGACTACAACGAAGCCTTGCGCCGCAATCGCTACCTTAAAAAAGTAGCAGCCGTCCAACGTAAGCAAGCGGCGTTGATCAAACAACATCAACTGCTCATTTACAAGGAAATCAATCAAATTGACACTGAAAAGCAAATCAAGCAACAGGCGTTAGTCGAGAAGCAACAAGAACGCCAGCTTATTGAGAAAGACAAAACCAAAAAGGAAAAGTCTTATCAAAAGTTCAAAAAAGAAGAGCAAGCACTAGTGGCGCAACTCAAAGAAGACGAGCGCAAAAAACTCCAGCTCAAAAAGCAAATTGATGCAGCAATTAGGGCCGATATCGCCAAAGAACAAGCACGTGAAGCTGCTCGTCAGGCAGAAATAGCAAATGCAGCACCTAAACCAGCTCCGAAAACAACCACCAAAACAACCACAGGTACAAGCACCACCACCGCTGCTGCTCCCAAAACGACTACCACCACCGCTGCCCCTAAAGTGGTTGCCAGTCCAATTTCTACCGAAGGTGCGGCAATCGGAAAGAGTTTTGAATCGAACCGAGGTCGCCTGCCCTCTCCTGTCGATAATGGTAGTGTTACCGAAAGATTCGGCCGCAATTATCATCCTACATTAAGTGGTGTGGAATGGAACAACAACGGGATTGACATTACATGCAACAAAGGCTCTAGAGTAAGAGCTGTTTTTGAAGGCGAAGTGACTACTGTTTTTTCTGTACCAGGTGCGGGTAAAGTTGTGATCATTAAACATGGCGCTTACCGCACGGTATACGGCAACTTAGCCGAAACCTTCGTGGGTGTGGGTGCCAAAGTTTCTACCAAACAAGCCATTGGTACCTTGCTCAATGATGGAGGTGTGTCGGTATGCCACTTTGAAGTGCATCAGGTAGTTGGAGTGAACCCTGTTACACTCAATCCTTCGCTATGGATTGGCCGCTAAAGCTAAGCTCGCTTTCGTAAACCAACCACATCGCACAAATACCCCAGATGGGTACAGCCGCTTTGTCGGTATCTAGATAATTATTCAAAAAGGCATGAATAAAATAGGTGCTGAGTGCCATTATGGTGCTTAAGACAATAATTCGGTCTTCTTTATTTTCCTTTGGCAGCCGATGATATAGTGTAATTCCTGTAAAGAAGATGGCAGCAACCACACCAATTAAGCTCAGCATTCCAATTAATCCGGTCTCGGCTAAGGCCCCTAAATATTCACTGTGCGCATTGCCCATGTCGCCAAAGTTGGTCGAAATGATGGTCAGGTTTTCGGGCTGCTGAAATGGCGCATATTCAAAAGCGTAGGTGCCAGGGCCATAACCCATAATGGGGCGCTCCTTGAACATAGCGATGGCACAACTCCAGCGATTGATGCGCTCGAGGTTCGATGCATCTGTTGAAATATTAGCGGCGCTTTGCAAACGTTCATCGAATGCTTCTGTCGTGTGTTCATATTTATTGCGCTCAAGTTCCATTTGAATTTGATCCCAGCGAATCAGTACTACGATGAGGCCAGCACCCGCTAATACGGCAATAGGCTTCCAAGAAATTTTGTAGTACAGTACAAGCGCAAGCCCGACACTTCCCAACACACTGAGCCAGGCAGCACGGGTATATGACAGCACGAGCCCAATTAATATGATAACAATCAGACTGATGAGCGTCATTTGCACCAAGGGATTGTGTTTTTTGTAGAAATAAAGCCCTACTGCGAGCGGTAAAATGAGCGCCACAATTGCCCCATAAATGGTATGGTCTTTGAAGAAGGGCGACATCACCCAGTGTCCTTCTTTTTCGCCAAAACCATAAAAAGAATGATGGATCAGCGTGTATATAATGACAATGACTGTTGCCACGATAAATAGCCAAATAAAGCTGATCCGGTTGCTGCGTTTCTGAAAGAAGTAAGTGCCAAAAAACAAGACAGGCACAATAAACCAAAGTCTGGCGAGAATGAATTTAAAAGACACTATTGGATGGCTGCTGGTCAGGGCTGAAAGCAACATCCATAAGATATAAATGACGATAGCCCAAATAAGTGGGCTGCGCCAAATATACAGTGGGAGGAACCCTTTTTTAATTTGAAAGGCGCTCAGTAAGATCATGAGCCCAAACAGTAATGGTTCGGTCGGGACAAACAGCCCAAAACTACTGGTGTATTCTTCTATATTGATGGATAACGGCGTCAGAAAGGCCAAACTCAAGAAGAGCTTCTCGGTCTGAAAAATAGCATAATAGATGGCCAATAAGCCAACGGGAATTAAGGAATAAACAGTTGGGTCGGTCATTTGAACCTTATGCGGCGTTCTGCTGAAGTTCTTTGATGCGTTGTCTGATCAGCAAGAAAAACAAGCCGAATAGGAACCCACCTACAGTTGCTACCAGCACAATAATCATGCGTTTTGGTTTTTCTTTGCGGTCTGCAACAACAGCTCTTTCTACCACAAATTTGTGATTGAAATTGGCATTTGCATCGGATTCAGCTTGTTCGTAAGACACTTTAAAATCCTCAATTTTGACGATTTTTTCGTTGCGTTGGTATTCGAGTCCGTCGTAAACAGAACCATACTTGCTGTTGGCTTCAATTTTTTTACGGAGCTCTTCTTTTTCTTGTGGGTTCTTGGCATCGACTAATGCTTGGTAGAGGGTAGCTCTGGTATCGTTTGGCAATACGCCAAGTTCAGCAAGGTCTTCTAAACACTTCAGGATAGAGTCGCGCTCTTTTTCCATTTGTTGTTTTTTGCGCAAGTTGATTTGAAATGCCGGAATGGTGCGTTCGCGGATCATTTCGTTTTTGATGGTATCGATGAGGTCAACGATATCATTAGCCATGGAAGCTGCTTGTTTGGGATCTTCGTCGAGCACATCGATTTGAATAGAACCGTAGCGAGTGCGTCCAAAAGTAAAATGTTCGTTGTAGGCTTTATTGAGTTTGTAGTATTTGTTCGGATCGGTCTTGGCAATTTCGTAGTCCTGCATGAGGTCGTATTTTTGAACAATGCGGTCCCGGATGCGCGATGAAGATAAAATTTGTACGAGTTGTTCGGCTTGTTCTTCTTCTCCGAAGTCCATTGCTGCAGCTTTTACATTTCGTTGTTCTGAAAAGGAAACGTTACTAGATGCCGCTGGAAATACAATGGCAGTTGATAGATATAAAGGGGTAATTAGAAAAGCGACAATAATGGAAATGATAGCAGCGGCACTTGTAAAAAGTACCAATGCTTTGCGTTGATTCCAAAGAAAAATTAATAATGCGTTGCGTTGGTCTGAGAGGTTGTTGTTTTCCATAGGTTTTACTTGCGGGCGCTAATTTTTTTCAAAGCTATGACAATAACTCCAAAAATCCATATTTATTGCGTTTTACTCCGTTTTTGAACAAGCGAAATCAGCTCCTTAATATCTATGAATTTAAGAGCTAAAAGCGAGCATATAGTTACTAAAATATCAATGAACAGGATCCAGTCACCATACACAAACCCAATCGGAGACCAATCAACAACAACAAACCAAACCAATAAGGCTAAAATGAGCAACGGATATCTGTAAAAATGGCGATCAACAATTGGCAAAGCAAACAAGCGTTTACAGTATATTACTTGAACCAGGGCAACAATAATTTGAGTAAGTGCCGCTACCCCTGCTGTAATAACGGCTCCGCCATTGAGTACTTTGGGAATGAAAATCAAATTCAAACTTATATTTACCAATAAACCAATAAATGAAATGATATTCAACACCTTTAATGATCCATTTGCTGTGAGCAAGGAACCATAAATAAGGTTTGACGCCATTCCAAAAAAGGCGATGCTCAATAAAAATAGGATGGTATTGCTTTCAACGGAAGTGTTGTCATAGATTTGATCTATTAAAATTCCGCCTCTACTAAAACTAAAAACCATAAATGCCAAACTTGACCCTAAGAGTAGTTTGCTGGCTTGGCTTACCAAAGCTCCAATTGCTTGTGGGTTTTCTTTGAGCATTTTGGCGAACATCGGAAAAAGCAAGCCTGCAAAGATCATTGCAAACATATAAAGTGCGTCAATCAAACGATATGCTTGCGCATAATATGCAGCTTCTTGTTGGCCTTGATCTACAGAAAAGTGAAGGAGTAAAAGGGCATCTATTCGCGTATAGAGCGTCATCAGTACGATAAGTAGTGCAAAGGGAAATGACTTTTTTACTACTGGCAAAATGGCATTGAGTCGGGGCCATTCCAACTTGTGTTTGAGTAGATACAACGCCAAACCTCCAGAAACGAGAAAACTTATCGCGTAGCATGCGAATTGAAAAATACTATAGGTTTCAATATCGATGAGTTTGAATCCGTCCGGATAAATGTATATGATGTAGCCCATTGATAAGATGAGCAAAAGCCGATCGAGAATACTTAAAAAGGCATCTTGGCGAAAGCGTTGCAGACCGGCAAAATAACTCCGAAAAAAGGAAATGTTTGCAATTAGAAATTGGTTAAGGCCGAGTAAAAGAACTAGCCTATATTCGGTCCAACTGAGTGCAACAAAAACTTTGAGTAGGCCAATTCCGGCTAGATAAACGAGCATTATTAAAAAACGCAGGCTTAGGATAGTTGAAAATAATTTTTTGGCTTCAGGCAAATTTTGAGCGCTTAGCTTCGTGCTATAGTTATTGATACCTAGATCAAAAACGATAGAGATGATGAGCGTAAAATTGAAGAAAGCGAAGTAAATCCCGTATTGTTGTCCTACAATATTTTGTACGGCGGCATCAATTGCAAAGATGGCCACGGGCTTCACCAAAAGGTTCAACCCCAATGAAAAGAATAGATTCGAATAAAAACTGCGTTCCTTCATTTGCCTGAGTAGGTCAGGCCCAAAGATAGGATTTTATTCAAACTAGCGCAGCAAATTGACGTGACCCGTAAGTACCTTGCGTTCGTCGAGGTCAGGGTTTTTGTACAAAATGCGATAAGTATACATGCCCGTTGGCGCTTGAAGCGCATCTGGTCCGTAGGTGCCATCCCAGCCAACAAGTGCATTGCGGCTCTCAAATATGACTTCTCCCCAACGATTGTAAACCGTGAATTCGTAATTCTGAGGATCGTAGCCCGAATAGAATACTGGACAAAAAACTTGATTGTTTTGGTCGCCGTCAGGTGTAAAGCTGTTTGGAATATAGAGCAGCTCGTTGTATTGGTAGCCAATGCTAATGGAGGTTGCATCTGCGCAAAGTAAATCTGTAAGTGCGGTAAGTGTAATCGTGTAACCGTTCATGGTGTTTTGGAATACATGCGACGGTTCAAAATCATAAGCGAATTGACCATCACCGAAATCCCAAACGTAGTTGGTTGCTCCGGAAGACAAGTTGGTAAACATGACGTATTGCGCTTCTTGTGTAAACACCCCAATTGGCGATTCGAAATCTGCAACAGGTAAGTTTTCAACGTAGATATATCCAAGCTCTGTATGGGTATCGTAGCAACCAAAAGAGGTAGTTGCTGCTAAACTAACGTCGATTGTGCCGCCATTTCCGAAAACAATTGTAGGCGCCACGCCAGAAGCTGAAAGACCGTTGCTGGTAGACCAACTGTAGGTTGTATTAGTGGCATCATCGGCGGTAAAGGTCACGCTAAGTGGTGCGCAACCTTCCACTGGGTTGGCACTGAATGTGACGACCGGTAGTGGGTGTACGGTGACAGTTCCAGTTGCAGGTAAACTAGGGCAGTTGTTTAAAGTATAGATCACTGTGAGCGTTGTATCTTGAAGGGGCGTAAAGGTTTGGTTTGAGCCACCTGTTATGCCATTAGGCCCCCAAGCAAAACCACCTCCGAGTAAATCAGGAGTTGCTGTAATTGTAACAGGATCCGCTTCACAAATAGTGGCACTATTTAGCGTAACCACAGGGATTGGATTGACAGTAACTTGTGCTGTTGCAACCGGGCTCGTACAGTTGTTGAGGGTATAGGTTACGGTATATGCTGTATTACTTGTAGGGCTAATAGAGATAGTATCGTTGGTCTCGGTTGTTGACCACATGAAGGTTCCGTTTGGCAAATTGGTACTTGCAATGAGGTTGATGACATCACCAAAACACATAACGGCGTTGCTGGTTGTTGCAACTGGTATTGGGTTTACCAATACAGTAGCTGTAGTGGTGTCTTGGCAACCAAGGAGGTTGTAAATTACGGTGTATGTGGTAGTAGCTGCTGGGCTTACGGTAATGCTAGCGCTTGATGCGGCTAAAGGCGCCCATGTATAAGTTCCGCCAGTAAGGTCAACATTGGTGTTGAGTGTTGTTGAACTGCCAAAACAAATAGTGTCATTTGCGCTGGCAATGACCGGATAAGGCATCACTACAATAGTGCCGCTCACACTAGGACTTACGCAACCATTTGCACTTGTAAACACGACGCTGTAACTGGTTGTTGCAGCTGGGTTATCTACAAGCGTTGCGGATGTGGCGCCATTACTCCAAAGGTAAGTACCGCCTGCACTTACGTTGTTCACAAAAAGAGTTCCGTTAGAACCCACGCATACTGAGTCTATAGTAACGGTTGGCTGAGGTGTTGGTTCTACCGTTACAGTTACGTTACTTGTGCCTGTGCAACCTGCTGCGGTGTAATCAACAGTATAGGTTGTTGTTGTTGTGGGTGATACGGTTAAACTAGGACCTGTGCCTAATGGTGTTCCGTTTAAGGACCAACTATAGGTGCCGCCAGCAACAGCTGAGCTTGCCGTTAAAGTACCACTTGTTCCAGTACAAATAGTAATTGGGCTGGCAGTTACTGTTGGGCCTGGATTGACAGTTACGGTAGTTGTTGCATTTACCGTACCACAGTTTGGAACTGTAAGTGTAACGGTATATGTTCCGGCAGCTAATAAAGTAGGACTTGCAATTGTTGGATTTTGTTGCGTAGATGTAAAGCTGTTTGGCCCTGTCCATGACCATGTATAGTTGTTACCAGTAGGGTTAGGAACGGCTCCAAAGTTGAGCACTTGCCCGCTACAAATGGGGCTTGTATTCGACGCAGTTAAGGTTGGTGTTTGGCAGCAGTTGATATACATGGAAATGCGGCCAATATTGTAATTGACTTCGGACCAAATATTAGCCATAGGAGCGCCTGTACCAGCAGGGCAAGATTGCATACCACTTCGTTGTAAGGTAGTATTGAAACCGTTGATGCTCGTTACAAAATTGGCAGGGCCATAACTATTTACGCAATTAGGACCCCTAGCACCATATACACCGATGATCTCGCCAGCTGCAACAGGAATATTACAAGCAATAACTTGTGTTGCTGGTGCATTTGAAATAGTAAACAATTGAATAAAATTGTTGGTGGTACCCGCAAACGCAGGCGGTGGGCCAGCTGTAAAACGCACCACACGTATAGTTTGTGTGCCGGTTGGTGCGGCATCAGGTGGAATATAAAGACCACAAATAGTAAAGCTAGTAGGAGCTGTAAAGTGATAACCTCTGATCATGCTGGTAAAAGTGGTGGTTTGTGTACCCACACTTATAGGCGTTCCTTGGGCAAAAATATTGCTTAGTAAACAGAAGTTTAACGTTAGAAGTAATAGTAGTTTTTTCATTTATCTTATCAGGTTAACGTGACCTTTGATGTTCTGGCGTTTGTCTATAGACGGTACTTTTATGGTAATCAAATAAGTATACGTTCCATTTTGGGCTGGGTTGCCTTGCAGACCAAAAGAACCATCCCAACCAATTTCGGGGTGAAGAGATTCAAAGATGATCTCTCCCCAACGGTTGTAGATGAGCATTTGGTAGTTGTATGGATCTATACCTGATGTAAAGATAGGCAGAAAGGTTTGATTGAATTGGTCTCCATCAGGAGAAAATGTATTTGGAATATAGTATACTAGTCCTGGATCAAATCCGATATAAAAAGACGTTGAATCTGAACAACCCAAACTCGAAAATGCGTAGAGTATGACATCGATTCCTTCATTTCCTACCTCAAAAAGATGACTCGGACCTACTTCGGTAGAGGTAGCGCCATCGCCAAAATCCCAGATGTAACTGCTTGCTCCAAATGAAGTATTTAAGAAGTATAGTTCTTGATTTGGTTCGGTAAAGACTTCAGAAGAGGGTTCAAATGCCGCAATAGGGTAGTTTTCAACGGTGATGAGGTTCGCAATTGATGTTGTACTGGCACAACCATTTAAGGTGGTGGTCAGAGAAACAGTATAAGTGCCATTGGTATTAAAAATAAGATTTGCTTGTTCGCCGCTGGCTGTTAATTGGTTGCTCGTTTGCCAAGAATAAGATGCGTTATTGCCCGCATCTGCACTCAGATTAACAACCAGTGGAACACAACCCTCAGTGACATCAGCGGTAAATGTACTGATCGGTAATGGTAAAACAGTGACAGTGGCTTGAATGGTATCTGAAGAACAACCATTGAGTATATTGAATACTTGAAGTGTGGTATCTTGCTGTGGTGTGAAGGAATTTGTTGAGCTACCCTGGGCACTATTTGGTCCCCAATAAAACGTACCAGAAGGGTTGGCGTTTGCAATTAGAGTGACACTATTTCCGGCGCAAATTGTTTGGTTACTGACTGTTATGTTCGGGACGGGAAGTACAGTGATTGTCGCGTTTGTAGGAATCGAACTACAGCCATTGACGGTATAGACTAAAATATAGTTTGTTGTTGAAGTTGGACTCAAGGATTGAAAGCTAGAGGTACTGCCATTAGACCATAGATAAGCACCGTTTGGTAAATCAACAAAAGCGCTGATCGTTGCTATTTCACCACTACAAATGGTGTCATTTTGGGTAAGAACTTGAGGAACCGGCTTCACTATAATACTCGCTGTAGCGGTATCTGCACAGCCCAACACGCTATAAATGACTTGGAAAGTATTGGTCGTATTGAGCGTTTGACTCAAGTTTGCTTGGTTGTTGTTTGTTGGCGTCCAATTGTAGCTGCCTCCGGGAATAGAAACCTGTGTGGTTATCGTTCCAATAGTTCCCGCACAGATGGTGTCATTTTGCGCAGTTACTACCGGGTATGGATTCACAATAACCGTTTGTGTAATAGGATTAGCACATAATCCTAATGTCGGTGTAAATGTGTATGTCGTTGTGGAATTGAAGTTAGGTGCAGGATTCCAAGTGCCGGTTACAGCATTAGTTGATGTTGTTGGAAGCACAAATGGCGTACCTATACAAATTGGTCCGATAGCGTTAAAAGTCGGGGTGGTATTTGCCTGCTGATTAATAGTAATGGTTTCTGTATCTGTACAGCCGTTTGCACCTGTAGCGGTAACGGTATAGTTTCCTGGCGCACTGATAGTCAAATTATTTGTACTTGCGAGTACGGTGGTGCCATTTGACCAACTGTAACCCACTCCACCACTCGCGTTAAGCAAAATGGATGTTGTATTGCAATTGAGATTGTTTGTTCCGGTGATATTTTGAATAAGCGCTACAGGTGGTGTTATACTTTGTGAAATGACCAGCACTTCGGTATCAATGCACCCATTTAGCCCTGTTGCTGCTAGCGTGTAAGTGCCTGGTGTTGTAATGATTGTGCTGCTCGTTGTGGAGATAGTTGAAGAACCATTAGACCATGAATAAGTATTGCCTCCAGTACCATTGAGTGTGATGGATGGCGTACTACAAGTCAAGACCTGGGTATTCGGGCTGGTCGTAATTGCTGCTACAGGTACGGAAATATCTTGTGTAATGGTCATACTTGTTGTAGAAGCACAGCCATTTTGGTCAAGAACACCAAGTGTGTAGGTTCCGGGCGCTGTAATCGAGATTGTTGGACCTGTTGAAATAGGAATTATTCCATTGGCCCAAGCAAAAGTCCCGCTTCCAACGGCACTGAGACTTATTGTTGTTTGTGAGCAGTTTAAAACGGTCGTATTTGGGGTATTGGCAATACTTAAGGACGGCAATGGATTTACCACAACTGAAATAGTTGCCGGCAGCGCACAAAGACCTGCGGTTGGTGAAAATGTGTAGGTGGTAGTTTGTAAATTATTTGGAGCTGGTGACCAAGTACCAGTGATACCATTTGTTGAAGTGGCTGGCAATGCCGGAAAAGCAGTTCCAGAACAAATTGCTGCTATCGCTGCAAAACTTGGCGTAATGTTCGGATTGACAACAATGACGCCATTCGAATTAGACGTTCCATTCCAGAAACCTCCGCCTGTTGTATTGTATCCACCATAAACTGTACAGCCGTTGTAGGTGTAGCTAAATGCATAGTAGTAAGTTCCTGGAGCAAGGTTACTGAGGGTTGCTTGATATTCGTCGTTGTTTGGATTCACTAATGAAGCCGCATTGTACGTTGCGCTAGACCATGCACTAGGCGGCCATGTTGCTGGGGCTGTATTGGTGGTACTTATGCCATACTGAACGGCAATACCCGTACCTTGACCAACAGCTTCCGTGAGGCCTGCTTCAAAAACTTGACCAAAGATGGTTATACTCTGCCCTTCACAAATGGAACTATTTCCGGGCGCTTGAATATTTGCAAAATCAAGCCCATTGATTTGAGTGGCAGTGATGCTGCTATTTGCGCTACATCCACCAATTGTATATTGGATATTATAGGAAGTGGTGGCGGTAGGGCTAACAGTTATCGAATTGGTCGTTTGCCCACCAGGTGTCCAAAGGAAGGTTCCGCCGTTAGGCGTTCCGTTGGCGCTTAACGTAACTGAAGAACCCGGACAAAATGTTTGTGTTGTACCAGAAACTGTAGGCGTTGGGTTGACTGTTACGATTATTTGATCTTGACTTGTACAAGTACCTTGAGTTGCAGTGAGGGTATAAGTTGTGGTGGTCGTCGGGCTAGCTATTGGATTGAGAATATTTGTAGAGCTTAGTCCGGTTGCTGGAGTCCACGAAAAAGTAAGCGGTGCAGTACTTCCTGAGCCGCTTCCAACAGAGGCCAGGCCTGCCAACTGAATAGATCCTCCAGCACATAGAACAAGGTCGTTGCCGGCATTCACAATTGGATTGGTGCATGATGTGGTCGGACAGCTGGTAAAGTAAGAAACAGTAGCAGGGCCAAACAGTGGATTGCAAAAAAACTGTGAAAGCTGTATGCTGTAAGCACCACTTGTTGTACAAAGCCAAACGGCATTGGTTTGTAAAAAACCACATTGGTCATCCCAGCCTTGTACTAATCCACCGGCAGCGTTATATATTCTTAAATAGGTATCTACACTACTGAGGCCACAAGTTGCAAAGGTATAAGTGCAGCCAGCGGTAGCTGTAAAGGTAAAAACTGGCGCTGTACCTGCAGGAAAAGTAGCTGTAAATTGTGTTGTTGTTGTTGGTGTAATTGCCGTAAAACTCGTTGGCGGTGTGCAATATTGCGCCCTAAGAGATGCCCCAAATAGCGATATAAAAAATAAAAACGTTAGCCAAAAACGCATAAAGTGTAGTAGTTCAGATTGAGTACTGATAAAGTTAACAAATCAGAAACGGAAAATGTGCTCGAGCGTTGCCTTTTACGCAAATAAAAAAGGCTTCCGAAGAAGCCTTTAAATTAATATTCGAATGTGTCCATGAACTTGGTGGTAAAATTACCAGCATTGAAGTCTGGATTATCCATTAGTTTTTGATGGAAAGGAATGGTGGTTTTCACGCCGCCAATCACGTATTCACTCAGGGCACGCTTCATTTTTAAAATGGCTTCTTCACGGGTTTGCGCCACCACAATTAATTTAGAAATCATGGAGTCGTAGTAAGGCGGAATAGAATAGCCTGCGTAAACGTGTGCATCTATGCGAACACCATGCCCACCTGGACAGTGGTAATCTGTAATTTTTCCTGGGCTCGGACGAAAATCTGCATAAGGATCTTCGGCATTGATACGACACTGAATAGCGTGCATGGTTGGGTAGTAATTTTTACCAGATATTTTTTCGCCGGCAGCAATTTTGATTTGCTCCTTGATGAGGTCAAAATTGATAACTTCTTCGGTAATGGTATGTTCTACTTGAATGCGCGTATTCATTTCCATGAAGTAGAAATCGCGGTTTTTGTCGACCAAAAACTCAACGGTACCAACGCCTTCATATTTTACTGCTTTTGCAGCTTTAATTGCGGCCTCGCCCATTCTTTCGCGGAGTTCGTCGGTCATGAATGGCGATGGTGTTTCTTCCACTAATTTTTGATGGCGACGTTGAATAGAGCAGTCGCGCTCAGAGAGGTGACATGCGTTTCCGTATTGGTCTCCGGCAATTTGAATTTCGATGTGGCGCGGCTCTTCGATGAATTTTTCCATGTAGATGCCGTCGTTGCCAAAAGCTGCTCCGGCTTCTTGACGAGCGGAATCCCAGGCGGCTTCCATTTCGTCTTTTTTCCAGACGATGCGCATGCCTTTTCCACCACCACCCGCGGTTGCTTTTAGTATGACAGGGTATTTTACAACTTCGGCCGTTACAAAGGCATCGGCCAGGTCTTTTAAAAGACCTGTAGATCCTGGAATACAAGGCACACCAGCCGCAATCATGGTTGCTTTGGCAGTAGCTTTGTCGCCCATTCCGGCAATTTGCTCAGGCAAAGCACCAATGAATTTGATACCGTGTTCCTGACAAACTTTCGAGAATTTTTCGTTTTCAGAAAGAAACCCGTAGCCCGGATGGATGGCATCGGCGTTGGTAATTTCTGCCGCTGCAATAATGTTAGGAATGCTCAGGTAAGACAATGCGCTTGTAGGAGGCCCGATGCAAACAGCTTCGTCTGCAAAACGCACAGGCAGGCTGTCTTTATCTGCAGTAGAATAAACGGCCACCGTTTTGATGCCCATTTCTTTACAGGTGCGAATCACGCGCAGCGCGATTTCGCCGCGATTGGCAATCAATATTTTTTTAAACATGTGTTGGTTTTTAAGCTGGATCTACCAAAAATAATGGCTGATCGTAGTCTACAGGGCTCGCGTTGTCAACGAGAACTTTAACAATTTTACCAGAGATTTCAGATTCAATTTCATTGAAAGTTTTCATGGCTTCAATAATACAAACTTTGTCTCCTTTTTGAATGTTGTCTCCAACATTAACAAAAGCGTCTTTGTCTGGTCCAGGTGTACGGTAGAAAGTACCAATCATTGGGGATTTGATCGTGATGTATTTGCTGTCGTCGTTGCTGCTATTGTTTTCGGTACTTGAAGGAGTAGCACTTGTTGCAACTGGTGCTGGCGCTGCAGCTAATGGAGCAGCTACCATTGGCGCCGCCTGGTACATAATTGGCTCAGTTTGGCTGCCTTTGATTGAAATGCGAAAACCTTCTCTTTCGATTTCAACTTTTCCGAGTCCGGATTTTGACACTAACTTGATAAGGTCTTTGATCTCTTCTAAATTCATGGTCTAATTTTTTTCAAAGTTAATTTAATTATGAATTGTAGGCCCACTTGAGGTAAATAGCTCCCCAAGTGAAACCGCCACCGAATGCGGAAAGGATGAGGACGTCACCTTTTTTAAGTTGACTTTCGTAATCCCATAAGCAAAGTGGCAAAGTTCCTGCGGTTGTATTGCCATAGCGCTGGATATTGATCATGACCTTTTCTTTGGTCAGACCCATGCGGTTGGCAGTTGCATCGATGATGCGGAGGTTAGCCTGATGCGGTACCAACCAACTGACGTCGTCGCTAGTTAATTGATTGCGTTCCATAATTTCGGCAGAGACATCGGCCATGTTCGTAACTGCAAATTTGAAAACAGCTTGTCCTTCTTGTTTGACGTAGTGCAAGCGGTTTTCAACGGTTTCAATGGAAGCGGGCATGTAAGAACCACCAGCAGGCTGTTGCAAATACTGACGACCTGCTCCATCGCTTCTTAAGATGAAGTCCATAACGCCGTTGCCTTCGTCATTTGGCTCGAGTAAAACAGCGCCAGCGCCGTCGCCAAAAATGACGCAAGTAGTTCGGTCTTGGTAATCGATGATGGACGTCATTTTGTCGACGCCAATAACTAATACTTTTTTGTGTTTTCCTGATTCAATGAATTGCGAACCTGTAGACAACGCATATAAAAAGCCTGAACAAGCCGCATTGACATCAAAACTCCAAGCGTTTTTCATGCCCACTTTATCGCAAACGATGTTGGCTGTGCTTGGGAAAGGATGGTCAGGTGTTACGGTACCAACAATAACTAATTCTATTTCTAAAGGATCGATGCCTTTTTTGTCGAGTAAGGCTTTCACAGCAGCAGCGGCCATGTCTGAACTTGCGCCATCTTTCATGATGCGACGTTCTTTGATGCCGGTGCGGCTCAAGATCCATTCATCAGAAGTATCGACCAACTTGGCTAAATCGTCGTTTGATAAAATATGTTCAGGCACATAGCCCTGAACTGCGGTAATAGCAGCGGTAATTTTACCCATGTTAGTTAAAAGCTTCGTTAATTTTTTCGGTTAGGTTTGAACTCACCACGTTGTGCGCGTGAAGAATCATGTTTTTGACAGCGATATCGTTAGAAATACCGTGTCCGATAATGGCGTTTCCTTTGACACCTAAGATGGGGGTGCCGCCATAGTTTTCGTAATTGAAGCGGTCGAAATATGCGTCTTGAATACCGCGTTGCTTCATTAAGGTAAAGATGCCTTCAGCTTCTTTGAGTACGATATTACCAGTAAAGCCATCGCAAACAATGACATCAGCAACTCCAGTAAAGATGTCGCGGCCTTCAATGTTGCCCATAAAATTGAGCTCGTCAGATTCGGAAAGCAATTTGTAAGTAGCAATTGAAAGCAAGTTGCCTTTTGAATCTTCTTCACCGATATTGAGTAGAGCTACCTTTGGATTTTCGATGTTCAAGACGTTTGCGGCATATACAGAACCTAATAAAGCAAATTGGTAAAGCACATCTGATTTGCAATCGGCGTTAGAGCCAACATCTAGTAAAACAGATTGCCCGCCGTTAATGGTGGGCAAAGTAGAGGTAATACAAGGACGAATGACGCCTGGAATGGTATTGAGTTTGTACATGGCACCTACGAGCATAGCACCAGTGTTGCCATTGCTGGCCAACACGTCAATGAGTCCTTTGGCAAGCATTTCAAAACCTACAGCGATAGAACTGTTTGGTTTTTTAGGAAGCGCTCGGGTAGGATGATCGTGGTAGGTAATTACTTCAGGTGCGTGCACGATTTCGAACAACGCAGCGCTCTGACCACGACTCGCTAATTCTTTTTGAATTTGGAGTTCGTCACCAAACAAAACAATAGTGACATCATTACCCAAAGCATGTTTGGCTAATAATGCACCATCAATTGTCGCTTGCGGAGCGAAATCGCCACCGGAGACATCAAGCCCAATCTTCATGGGAGAAAATTAGAGCTTACTGAGCCTCCTCGATGGAGTCAGTTGTTTTCTCTGCTACAACTTTTCCTTTGTAGTAGAGTTTGCCTTCATGCCAATGAGCATGGTGAAACAAGTGTGGTTGTCCAGTTGTAGGGCAAGTAGCAACATTGCTTGCAGTCGCTTTTTTGTGCGTTCTACGTTTGTCACGACGTGTGGTCGATATTCTTCGTTTAGGATGCGCCATTTTTGTTAATTTATATCTATTAATTTAAATTCTTAAGTGCAGACCACCGTGGGTCTATGTCGTCGTCGTCATCGGAATTTGAATCGGAAGAAGGTTGTTGGTATTTATTGATTAATTCTACCATTTCTTCGTTGCAGTCGCCGTCTTCGTGCACCATTTTGGCGGGTAAAGAAAGGCTGATCAACTCATACAAAGGTTGGGTTAGGTCAATTTGATAGCTTTCAGGCGCAATGACAATAAGATTTTCATCTTCGGATTCTTCTTCTCCGAAGGTATAATAGAGGGTCATTTCTCCTTCTATTTCTTGTGCTAATGGCTCTGAACAACGATCACAATCAGTAAAAATAAAACCGTCTATCTCTATGTTAGCGATGAGCATGGTTTCTTTCTTTTCTAACTCTAGGTAGGCGATGAGCCGACCATTTTCGATGAGCGAATAAGGCAATGATTCAAAGAACGATTTGTCAATGTCGAATTCAAACTCATGGAGCCCTATCTTTAATCCTACGAAGGGTATGGCGAACGGACTTTTCATAATGAATGCTTCACTGACGAAAACGAAAGGGCAAAATTAAGGATTTATTTTGGATTTTTAAAATCAGTCGGCACGTTCTTGTTCCTTCTTTCCTTTTTCATCCTTTGAAACTGCCAATGGATTGGCATGGATCTCCTTGAAAACTTTTCTTTTGCGGTAAATATCTACGGCTAAAAATATGGCGCTGCGCAGGCTTTGTTCATCGGCTTCCATCTTGCCAGCGATGTCAAAAGCAGTTCCGTGGTCAGGGCTGGTGCGCACAATTGGCAAGCCAGCGGTAAAATTGACGCCATCGTCGAAGCAAAGCGCTTTAAAGGCAGTTAAGCCTTGGTCGTGGTACATAGCCAACACACCGTCAAATTGTTGGCGGAGCGGCGAACCAAAAAAGCCATCAGCTGGGTAAGGGCCAAAAGCAAGGATGCCTTTATTTTTAGCAGCTTGAATGGCAGGGATGATCGTTTGTTGTTCTTCTTCGCCAATTTTGCCGTTTTCACCGGCGTGCGGATTCAGGCCAAACACGGCAATTCTTGGTCTAATTAACCCAAAATCTTTTTTCAAGCTTTGCTCGAATGCTTCAATTTTAGAAACAATAAGGTCTTTTTGAAGTTTACTTGATATCTCTTTTATTGGAATGTGTGTCGTGACCAATGCCACGCGCAGGTTGCCAGAAACAAGCACCATTAGCGCTTCTTTAGCACCAGACATCTCGGCAAGGTATTCGGTATGCCCAGGAAAGTTAAAGCCGGCTTTGGCGACGTTTTCTTTCGAAAAAGGTGCAGTAACGAGCACATCAATTTTGCCATCAGCGAGGTCGCGGGTGGCGGCTTCTAAAGAAAGCAATGCATACTTGCCTCCATCGGCATTGGATACACCGGGCTCCATTTGAACTTCTTCTTGCCAAACATTAATGATATTCACCTTTTTAGGGTTGATGTCGGCCGCACTTTTACAAGACAAATAATTGAATTCTTGCAAATTGAGTTGTTTTTTATAATGCGAAATAACTTTGTTAGATCCGTACACAACCGGAACGATATCAGTTAGAATACGGTTGTCGTGAAGGGCCTTTACGATAATTTCGGGTCCAACACCGTTGAGGTCACCGATGGTGATGCCGACTTTGATGAGGTTCTTGTTAACCGGTTCTTTGTCTTTTACCTCTTTATCTTTGGTTTCTTTTTCCATTAAATGTTGTTGGTTTTTAGAAAGTGGTAAAGCAAGCGCACGCCAGCGCCGGTTCCGCCATCGCCTTTGTAATTTTCAGGGGCGTCGAGCCAAGCGGGCCCAGCGATATCCATGTGAATATATGGAGCACTTACGAAATGCTCAAGAAATTTGCCTGCTGAAATCATGCCTGCGTTTGGTCCGCCGATATTTTTTAGATCGGCAATTTTGGATTTCATGTGTTTTTTGTAGTCGTCCCAGAAAGGGAAACGCACCACGCGCTCATGCACTGCATGGCCACTTTGTTCAAGTTGAACAAAAACTTGATCGGAGGCATTACCCATAATGATGCTTGCTTCTGTACCGATGGCGCGCAAAGCGGCACCTGTTAGTGTGGCAGCGTCAATGACCAATGCTGGGTCAAACTTTTTAGAGTAAGCTAAGGCATCGGCGAGGATCATGCGGCCCTCGGCGTCGGTATTGAGCACCTCAACGGTGGTGCCATCGAACATGGTAACGACGTCGCCTGGCGCATAAGCGTTGCCGCCTGGGCGGTTGTCGGTTGCGGGCAACAAAGCAACAATATGAACCGGTAATTTTTGCAAAGCAGCAAGATAGACAACGGCAGCCATGGTAGCGGCGCCAGCCATATCGCCTTTCATGGTGTCCATGCTTCCAGGAGTCGGCTTTAAGCTCAAGCCTCCTGTGTCGTAGACCACGCCTTTTCCGACCAAAACAATTGGCTGTTTGTTTTTAGCGCTTTTTGGTTTGTATTCGGCAATTGTAAAAGTGGGCGGATCAATTGAGCCTTTATTGACAGCCAATAAGCCACCCATTTTAAGGGTTTCAATTTGTGTTTCTTCGAGCACTTTGACATCAAAATTGGCTTCTTTCCCCATTTCTACAACGGCTTGTGCAAGTTGCTCGGCATTGAGGTGAGATACCGGTGTATTGACTAAATCTCGGGTTTTGAAAACCGCTTTAGCTATGTTTTCAAGTTCGGTAAGTTGCGCTTGCGATACACCTGCTTTCACAACAACTTCTGTAAACTTTGCCCTTTCTGGCTTGCTAAAATGTTGGGTGAAGCGGTAGCTAGACAACAAGAGCCCTTCGAGGAGCGCGGAGGCTTCATCAGCGCTGCCATTTTCAAGCAAAAGAGAGACTTGTGAGTCGTGTAAGTGCTTTTCAATGGCATGGGCATGTATGCGAATTTGCTCTAAACCTTGACCCTCTTGGATTTCAAATTCAAAGCCCTCTTTGGTTTTGTAGTACTCAAATTCTTTGGAGTTGTCGGTTTTGGCAACAAAGCGAACAACTGAATGAGTTGAATTTTTAGATTTTTTAGTCAGAACTAACATGTCGTTGAATTTGTACAAAGTTAAAAAGAATGAAGCTGCTGCCCTTAAAATAATTCGTCGCTGTGTGCAATTAAAAATTTGTCGATCAAACGTGGAATCGGATGGTCTTGTAAGCCTGCTAGGCCTAGAAAAATGAAATCAGAGGTCTTTTGATTCAAATGGGGCGCTTTCACAAAATAAGCTTCAATTCGCTGATGTGTGAGGACATGTTGAAACCGACCACCAATAATTTTTTGATCGGCAAGATAGTTCTTGAATTGGTTTTCATCGGCAAATTCCGTCAAAGGAAATTCAAACAACCCTTCCCAGATATCTTTAGGCCCTCTTTTTTGAAAAGCGAGTTGTTTTTGTGCGTTTTGTTGAAGGTGGTAGACAAAGAAGCGTTTTCTGACTTTTACTTTTTTGAGTTTGACCGGAAGAAGTGCTACTTGGTTTTCGCGGTAGGCACTGCAGGTAGTTAAAACTGGGCAAGCGCTGCAATTTGGCGATACCGGTTTGCATTGCAAGGCACCAAATTCCATGATGGCTTGGTTGTGCAGCGCAGGGTTCTTTTGGTCGAGCAATTCTTTTGCCAACGCAGCAAAAATATGCTGCCCGTCTGTGGAGTTAATAGGAGCGTCAATGCCAAAATACCGACTCAAAACCCGAAAAACATTGCCGTCAATGACCGCATGAGGCAAATTATACGCAAAAGAAGCGATGGCTGCTGCTGTATACGGACCCACACCTTTGAGTTTTAATAAACCCTCGTAGGTATCCGGAAAAACACCATTATAGTCATGCGCAATTTGCTGCGCTGTAGCATGTAAATTTCGCCCTCGGCTGTAATAGCCCAGTCCTTGCCATAAATTGAGCACTTCTTGTTGAGATGCAGCTGCAAGTTGAAGTATATCAGCATAATTATTTAGGAATCTTAGGTAATAAGGCAGGCCTTGATCAACCCTTGTTTGTTGTAAAATAATTTCGCTCAACCATATAGCATACGGGTCGTTGGTGTGTCTCCACGGCAAGTCTCTTTGGTGACTATTGTACCATTGCCGAAGTGCTTGTCGGAGTACCTGCATAATTTATTTTAGAAATTTTGTCCGAAAATTACGCATATATACTTTCTGTGGAGTATTTTTGCCCCCGCAATTAATCACCTAATCAATTAACACAGAGATATGACAAAAGCGGATATCGTTGCAAATATTGCAGAAGAAACCGGATTGGAAAGAGCAGAAGCACTTCGTGCAGTAGAAGCCTTTATGAACAACATCAAAGCTTCTATGGCTGACGGAAAAAACGTGTATTTACGTGGGTTTGGAAGTTTTGTGGTCAAGGAGCGTGCACAGAAAACAGGTCGCAACATCTCTAAGAACACTACCATCATCATTCCAGCACACAACATCCCATCTTTCAAGCCTTCGAAAACCTTTGTTGACGAGGTGAAGAACAAGGTTAAAGTAAAATAAGTTTTCTTTTTTTCTGAAATTTGTATTACCTTTGCACTCCCTTAACGGGGGTGCATTTTTTTTGTAACAAAGTACTAAACATATAACACCTTCTCATTATGCCAAGCGGTAAAAAAAGAAAAAGACATAAGATGGCGACGCACAAGCGTAAAAAAAGACTCAGAAAGAATCGCCACAAGAAGAAGAAATAATCCTTCTTTCATTTATGTAAACGCATAGAGAGCTCATTGATTTTTCTTTGAGCTTTCATTGTTTCATCCTATAAACAATTTCAAGTGAATTTAGAACTCGTTGTAGACGCCCGCTCAAACGGCGTCTGGATAGCATTGCTGCGCGACGGGAAGTTAATTGAGTTGCACGAAGATCGCGGCAACACTGACTTCTCTGTAGGCGACGTCTATCTCGGACGGGTACGTCGTGTTGCCAATGGCCTGAACGCGGCTTTCGTAGATGTCGGTTATGAAAAAGATGCATTCTTGCATTACCACGACCTTGGCCCACAATACGTATCTTTCTCAAAGTACGTAAAAGATAGCATCAACGGAAAGCAAAATGTTGCAGACCTCCAATACTTCAAACTAGAAAAAGAAATTTCCAAAGAAGGAAAGGTTTCAAATACCCTTTCTTCCTCTCAAGCTATCCTTGTTCAGGTAGCCAAAGAACCAATTTCCCAAAAAGGCCCACGCTTGAGCTCCGAAGTGACGCTCGCTGGCCGTTATCTAGTCCTCGTACCATTTTCCGAGAAAATTTCTGTGAGTCAAAAAATCAAGGATAGCGCCGAAAAGGAGCGCCTTAAAGATCTCATGGACCGCATCAAGCCCAAGAACTTTGGTGTCATTATTCGTACCGTTGCCGAAAACAAATCGACCGCCGACCTCGAGGCCGACCTCAGCAACCTTCTAGAAAAATGGCGCACCCTCCATGCCAACCTAAAAGGTGCGCAGCCACCTAAGCGCGTGCTCGGAGAACTCAACACGACCAATTCCATTTTGCGAGATCTCCTCAATGGAAACTTTACCAATATACATGTCAACGACGAAACCATGGCTCTTCAAATGAAGGACTACATTTCAGAAATTGCACCAGGCCGCGAAAAAATTGTCCGTCATTACGATAACCGCATCGGTATATTTGAACGTTTTGGCATCAATAAGCAAATCAAAACCTTATTTGGTAAAAAAGTACCATTAGCTAGTGGTGGTTACCTCATCATTGAGCACACCGAAGCCATGCACGTTATCGACGTCAATAGCGGTAACCGCAAGGGCGCCGATGGCCAAGAATCCAATGCACTCGCTACCAATATCGAAGCAGCAGAAGAAGTAGCACGCGTTCTCCAATTGCGAGACATGGGCGGCATTATCTGCGTCGATTTCATCGACATGCACGAACGCGAGAACAACAAAATTCTCTTCGACAAAATGAAGGAATTCATGAAATCAGACCGTGCAAAGCACAACATGATTCCTCCTTCTAAGTTTGGCATCATCGAAATCACACGTCAACGCGTACGTCCAGAAACCGACATCCAAACGCATGAAACTTGCCCTACCTGTAACGGAAGCGGCGAAGTTCAGGCCAGTATTTTATTTGCCGAAGAAATCGAGAACAACTTAGCTTACCTCATCAACGACCGCGGAATGCGTGGTGTAACCGTATTGGTGCACCCTTACCTAGAGGCTTTTTTCAAAAACGGACTCTGGAGCCGTCAGTTGCAATGGCTATTTAAATTTAAAACTTGGATTCCTGTGCGTGGCGTTACTGCGCATCACTTACTGCAGTATACCTTCGTCGATAAAGAAAACAACGAAATACCGCTCTAAATGTCGGCCCCACGTGCCTACGACCTTACACAAATGCTTCAGAAATCTGAGGCATTTTGTGCTTATCAGGAGCGCTGTAGCTTTGAAGTCATCGAGAAACTCAAGCGCATGGGCGCCGAAGACGGCGAAATCCTACAAGTGCTCAACTCACTGCTAGACAACAAATTTCTAGACGACAACCGTTTTGCCAAGGCGTATGCTGTAGGTAAGTTGCGCATTAAGCATTGGGGTATTAATAAGATCAAACAAGGCCTCCAACTCAAGCGCCTAGACCGAGAATTAATTGCTGAAGCGCTTACCGCAATGTACAATGAAGAAAACTATTTTGGG
>JBIIBL010000079.1:0-9260 GCA_044239425.1 Crocinitomicaceae bacterium
AATTGGCTAAAGAAAAAGACCCCTGGATGCGCAAGCAAAAGTTGTTTCGCTTCTTGGCATCTAGGGGTTTTAATTACGACGAATTTTCAGATCTGAAATTCGAATAAAACGTTTGATTTTAGTTTGGCTTGATGAGCATTCCTGCCCCTGTTGTCCAATTGGAAGGGCCGCCAGCTTCGTAGCCTTTAGATCCAATTTGAACTAAATTGGTTTTGCCGTCGCTCATTTTTTCTGGACGAACAAACCAACATGTTGGATAGCCGCGCACAGCAAATTGTTGTTGGAGGGCGCGGTTTTGAGTTTGAATGGCTTCAGTTTGTGGTTTATTTTTTGGAAAGTCGAGTTCCACAAGAATAACGTTTTCTTTAGCCCATTTTTCAAACTCGGGGGTATTAAATACTTCTTTTTGAAGGCGAACACACCATCCGCACCAGTCAGAACCGGTAAAAAACAACATCATTGGTTTGTTTTCTTTTTTGGCGATAGCGCTGGCTTCATTGACATCGGTGTACCAAGTGAGGGCCGCTTTTTGTGCAAAACCGAGTTGAGCAACAACAAGCAAAGTGAATAGAGCGATAGTTTTCATTTGAATTTTTTTCTAAAGTTAATGATAAAGCGCCAACAGACAAAAACCATGCTAAACTTCTCTTATGAGGGATATGAACAAATTTTTTTATATTCGTTTTCAAATTGCTAATCATGAAACTACAACTACTAGCCTTTTTTTCCTTTCTAAACCTATTGATTTTCGCGCAGCTTCCTACCCAAACTGTGCGTGGAAAAGTATTCGATAACGAGTCTAATTTTCCTTTAGTTGGCGCCAAAATTGTCATTGAGGTCAATGGCCAAAAATATATGGCTGCAGCTGGGGCAGATGGAGATTTTGCGATTGCGAAGGTACCAGTAGGAAAACATCAATTAGATGCTTCTGCACCTTTTTACGATGCGCGAACGCTTACCGTTGAGGTGACGTCAGGAAGGGAGCTTATTGTTCAAATTCCGTTACAGGAAAAAGTATCACAACAACAAGACGTGCGTGTTGTGGGGCGCAAACAAGGAGAGGTACTCAACGAAATGGCGGTGCTCTCTGCCCAACAATTTAGCGTAGAAGAAACCAACCGTTATCCTGGCTCGCGCATGGACCCAGCGCGCATGGCATCCAACTTTGCCGGCGTAAATGGCGCCGATGACTCCCGCAATGATATCGTGGTGCGCGGTAATTCTCCGCTTGGCGTCATTTACCGTGTAGAAGGAATCGACATTCCTAATCCGAATCACTTTGCCATTTCCGGAACCTCTGGTGGTCCGGTTTCGCTCTTGAACAACAAAATCTTAGGCAATTCTGATTTCTTCATGAGTGCCTTTCCTGCCGAATACGGCAATAGCTTGTCTGGCGTATTCGACCTCAAACTCAGAAGTGGCAACAGTAACCAACACGAATTCACAGGCCAATTTGGTTTATTAGGTACTGAATTCTTAGCGGAAGGCCCACTCAGCAAAAACAGCAAGTCTAGCTATTTAGTCATGGGGCGTTACTCTACGCTTACCATTTTCCAAAAGCTAAATATCAATTTAGGTACAGATGCCATTCCTAAGTATTTTGATGGCGCGTTTAAATTCAATTGGATACTTAAAAATGGCGGCCAATTGTCTTTCTTTGGTATGGGCGGAAACTCAGACATCGCTATTGAAATTTCAGGATTCAAAGAATACACTGAAGATTTATACGGCGAAGGTGACCGCGATCAGTATTTCGGCACCAGCATGATTACTTCTGGTTTGAATTACAAAAAGAGCTTGAGCGAGAAAACTTTTATTTCATCGACTTTAGCATACAGTCAAGAAACGCAACAAACAGATCACAACTATTTGCGCAATCGCCGTTTAGATACGCTCACCCAAGAAATCATTTTTGATACAATTTATCCAATGATGGCCTATGACTTCAAGGTTCAAAAAATAAGTGGTTATACGGCGATCAATCATAAAATCAATAAGCAACATCTCATCAAAGCAGGTCTTAGTTTTGACCTTATCTCGATGAATTTCTTAGATTCATGTTTATTCAATTTGGACAATCCAGATAATTATGAATTGCGTTGGAATTATCAAGGCACGGCGGCTATTATTCAGCCTTTTGTACAATGGAAATGGCGCTTGTCTGACCACATGGACTTCACAGCAGGTGTGCATGCACAATATTTCACCCTCACCAATAGCATCAGCCCGTTTGAACCTCGCTTAGGTTGGAAATACCGTATGGACAAAGGTCAGGCAATTTTTGCGGGTGGTGGTTTGCATAGCATGATTCAGCCATATTATACTTATGCCTACAAAGTATTGCCAGGAACCAATAATCCGAATAGCAATATCAATATGGATTTCTCGCGCAGTGCGCATTCAGGTATTGGCTATGAAAAATCATTCAATAAAGGCTTCAATATCAAAACAGAAGCTTATTACCAATACCTCTACAACATTCCAGTAACTGTTGCACCATCTTCTTTCTCGATGATTAACGTGGGAAGTGGTTTCTCTCGATTGTTTGTCGATCAATTACAAAATACAGGCGATGGCTACAACTATGGTTTGGAGCTAACTGTTCAGAAGTATTTCGATAAATCTTTCTTCTTCTTGTTCTCGGGAACGGTCTATGACTCTCGTTACCGTGGCTCCGACCTCGTTTGGCGCAACACCTCTTATAACGGCAATTATGTTGTGAACTTACTCGGAGGAAAAGAATTCAAAGTTGGCGAGCGCAGCGTGATAGGAATCGGAGGTAAAGTTACTGCTGCAGGTGGCAAGCGCTACGGGCTAGTAGATGTCGCAACGTCTACGGCAATGAAAGAAATCATCTTCCAGGATTCTATGTTCAACGAACTTCAATTCCGCGATTACTTCCGTGCCGACCTCAAAATTTCTTGGCGCAAGAATGCAGACCGCGTTACGCACGAATTTGGTTTGGATTTAGTGAATATACTCGGAACAAAGAATTTATTGACACTTGCTTATCGTCCGCCGCTGACAGCTCAAGATTTTGCTGCACAACAAAATGGCACATTCTTACCTTATTCTGAGAAAACGCAACTAGGCTTCTTCCCTATATTCTATTACAAAATCGATTTTCGGGCCAATGCTAAATAACAGCTTCTAAATTCCTATTAACTTTGTACTACAACATTAGTTATGAGAGGAATTTTGAGTTATCAGCTGGTAGACCCGCAGTTACCGAACAGCGAAGAGGGATGGTTTATTGAAAGTGAAAACGGCGCATATAAGATTGCCGATTTATCGATAAAAAAAATTGTCAGTGGACGTTATTCAGTAAGTGAGGGTTCAGTGGTTCAATTTGAACTCGAACCAAACTGCAAAGTAAGCGACCAAACCAAAATTCAGCACGCCGTGGTGGCCAAACTCCATTTAGAGGAAGAAAACCCCACCAAAATTTTCCTCATTGACATCGATGGCACCATCTGCGATGACATCAAAAATGAAGAAAGTTTTTTGTATTCGGGTGCTCAAGTATTTCCAAATTCAAGGGAAGTCATTAATAAGTGGTACGAAGAAGGTAATATCATTACTTTCTTCACCGCCAGAGAAGCCAAAGACCGAGAAGTCACTGAAATTTGGCTCAAAGAAAATGGTTTTAATTACCACGGTTTGGTCATGGACAAACCGCGCATTAAAGACGGTCAAGAGTACGTTTGGATAGACAACCGTAAAGTGCGCGCCGTTACCTACATGGGTACCTGGTCTGAACTCACTGAAGTCGATGCCAAAATCAAGGTATTTGCATAACCTGATCAGCATTTGAAGGCCAAAGAGCTCGGTTTACTCCTCGATAAGCAAGCCTATTCTGAGAGCAGCATGATCTTGCATTTTTATACGCTTGAGCGCGGCTTCCAATCTTTTATTTTCAAAGGAGCGCTCAAAAAACGCAAGGCGCTCAACCAATTAGGCCTTTACGAAATCAACTATTTTAAAAGACCCGAGTCTGATCTTGGTATTGTAAATCAACTTGATTTTGCCTGGACCCCCCAAACCCTTTTTGAGCGCCCTCAGAAGGTTTTGTTGGTCTTCTTCATGACCGATATTCTCCAACAAACACTGCGGCATCAGGGCCCCGACCCCAAGCTCTTTTATTTTATCCGCGATCAGTTGGTGCATTTAGAAACGACCGATGCAGAAAGGAAATTCCCGACGCAATTTTTAGCACAATACCTCATGCTCTTGGGTTATGCGCCGTTAGTGGAAGAAGAACAAGCTGCCATATTTGACTTGCAAAAGGGAAGTTTTTGTCAAGCCTCGCAAGGT
This sequence comes from Crocinitomicaceae bacterium, assembly GCA_044239425.1. Lineage (GTDB taxonomy): Bacteria > Bacteroidota > Bacteroidia > Flavobacteriales_D > Crocinitomicaceae > UBA952. The sequence goes on from JBIIBL010000079.1 coordinate 4,315, forward strand.
GGTGCCACCTCTATTCAGGACCCAGCACTTGTACACTTTTTAAAGGCCCAATTTTGGCCTAATCCAGAACAAGAATTGAGCATTAACTTGTTATATAAGGAAGCCTTACGTATTTTAATTCAGTATGCACAAATTCATTTGTCAGGTTTTGACCTCGACAAAACAATGGAAATTCTCCACGATACCCTCTACGACTAAGCGCTTCGTTTGTGTTTAGCGTTTTCTGGCAAAAAAATCTTTGAGTAATTGGCTGCATTCGGCCTCCATCACGCCATTTTCTACAATTGTCGCCGGATGATACAAACTTGTACCCGTTGCACTCGCACCTCTTTTGACATCTCGGGCCGCAAAAACGACGCGGTCTATCTGAGACCAATACAAAGCGCCCGCACACATACAACAAGGCTCTAAGGTCACGAAAAGCGTGCATTCCTTGAGGTATTTAGCACCTAAATATTGCGCCGCAGCGGTAATCGCTTGGATTTCCGCATGGGCAGTAACGTCAGTCAGTTGCTCTGTGAGGTTATGGCCACGCGCAATAATTTGATTTTTGCAAACAATGACCGCGCCAACCGGCACTTCATCTGCGTCAAAAGCCTTTTGAGCCTCTAAAAAGGCTTGCTTCATGAAATATTCGTCGTTGAATGGACTCAGCATAGCGCAAGATTACAAACTTTCTCTTAATTTTCGGCCATGAATCTTTTAGACCTCTTTCTTTTTGCACCGTTGGCTTATGGCGCTTATAAAGGATACAAACGCGGCCTTATTATGTCGTTGTTCATGTTGTTGGCCATTGTCGTGGGGCTTTATGCCGCTTTTCAACTCACCGATGTTGTCGTGGAATGGGGTCTCAAAAACTTACATTGGGAGAAAACTACGCTCATGCCGCTCAGTTTTGTCGTCCTCTTCTTAGGAATTGGCGCCGGTATTTACTTTGCTGGCAAACTTCTTGAAACCGCGTTAAAGGTTGTAAAGCTCTCCATACTCAATAACCTAGCAGGGGCTCTGTTGGGCATCTTGCAATGGATGTATTTGGTGGGTACGATTCTACTTTTTGTACTGTCCAATGACCGCAAACAAAAACTCATCACTTTACAAACGCGTAACGCCTCCATAGCGATTCCGTTCTATACCGGGATGCTACAAAACACCTTGCCAAAGGCGAGTGAAACCATTTTATTTGAATCCTATTTAGAACAAGCTAAATCGCAAATCACAGATGAAGAAGAATAACATCAAGATCGTTTTATTTGGATTTTTATGTGTGTTTCTTTCGACTACACTTTTTGCAAATCCCGATTCTTTGTTTTATCCAAAAAAAAGAACGCTAAAGTCTGGCCCCTATTTTGGCTTGCAAAGTGGGCGTTACTATGCGCTAGAATATGGTTGGGAATTGCAAAGAAAAACCCGCGAAGATCTCGTTCATTCGAACACAACGGCTGTACATCATGGTTTCAATGCTTCGTTTGATTTTTCGCGCTTGAATCCAATCTTGGGATACGACATCGGTTTTTGGAGTCGCACCGGCAATTTTGACCTCACATATGGGCTCAGCGCTGCAGTACGCACCGATTTGAAACAGTTGCGTTTTGGGGTTTGCCCAAGTGTTGGCATCAAGGTTTGGCAGCTGCATGTGCAAACGGGCATGTATGTGCTTGCTCCATTTTATGCTTTAGACAATACCACCTTCAATTCAAATACCTTTTTTATCTCCGCACGCTTTTTGTTGGTGAAGCATAAAAAAACAAAAGGGGCCAATTAGACCCCTTTCAAATATAAGTACAGTAAAGCTTATAAATCGAACTTGATGCCTTGTGCAAGCGGCAAGGAGTCAGAGTAGTTGATGGTGTTGGTCTGACGACGCATGTATACTTTCCAAGCATCTGAACCAGACTCACGGCCACCACCTGTTTCTTTCTCTCCACCGAAAGCGCCACCTATTTCTGCACCAGAAGTACCGATATTGACGTTTGCAATTCCGCAGTCTGAACCCGCAGCACTTAAGAAGGCTTCAGATTCTTTGAGCTCGTTGGTCATGATCGCAGATGAGAGCCCTTGTGGCACGCCATTTTGAATGGCAATAGCTTCATGGACATCGCCAGTGTATTTCATGACGTATAAAATCGGCGCAAATGTTTCGTGCTGAACAATAGCAAAATGATTTTCTGCTTCAATAATACATGGCTTTACATAACAGCCCGACTCATAACCAGGGCCACTCAATACGCCTCCTTCTACCAAAACTTTTCCGCCTTCTTTTTGAGCGGCTTCAATGGCATGGAGGTAATTATTGACGGCATCTTGATCGATCAGCGGACCCACGTGGTTGTTTTGATCAAGTGGGTTGCCAATGCTCAATTGCTTGTAGGCAGAAGTAAGCGCCTCGGTCACTTTATCGTAAATTGAAGCGTGGATAATGAGGCGGCGCGTAGATGTACAACGTTGACCTGCCGTACCAACAGCTCCAAATACGGCACCTGGTACCACCATTTTGAGGTCAGCACTCGGTGCAATGATGATGGCGTTGTTGCCTCCCAATTCTAATAAAGAACGGCCCAAACGCTGCCCAACTGCTGCTCCAACCGATTTCCCCATGCGGGTAGATCCTGTTGCAGAAATTAAAGGTACGCGGGTATCGTTGGCCATGAGTTTACCGATTTCGCCGTCGCCGATCACCAAACCAGAGACGCCTTCAGGCACACCATTAGCAGCAAAAACTTCTTCGGTAATGCGTTGGCAAGCAATAGCGGTAAGTGGTGTTTTTTCAGATGGTTTCCAAACGCAGACGTCGCCACAAACCCAAGCAAGGGCTGTGTTCCAGTTCCAAACGGCTACAGGAAAGTTGAATGCAGAGATGATACCCACAACACCGAGCGGATGATACTGCTCATACATGCGGTGACCAGGGCGCTCAGAGTGCATGGTAAGGCCGTAAAGTTGTCTAGACAAACCAACTGCGAAGTCACAGATGTCGATCATTTCTTGTACTTCGCCTAAACCTTCTTGTAAAGACTTACCCATTTCGTAAGAAACGAGCTTGCCTAGTGGCTCTTTGTAAAAGCGAATGCGCTCGGCCAACTGACGCACGATTTCGCCGCGTTTTGGAGCGGGAACTTTGCGCCATTCAACAAATGCAGCTTGTGCTTTTTCGATGACTTGATTGTATTCTGCGGCATTAGCCATAGTAACGTTGGCAATAACTTGTGCATCTACTGGAGATACGGAAGCGATGCTAGCACCAGAGGTAGTAAGCCAGTGGGCGCCTGTAGAGGCACCGTTATTGTTTTCTTGGATGCCAAATTGGCCCAAGATGTCTTTGATTTCTGCTTGGAGTGACATAATGTGTTGATTTTAGGGCAAAGGTAGGGAATTTTTATTGTGTAACTTTGTAACATGAATGACCTTTCTCACGATCCTATTTGCGCGCTTGCAACCGCCAACGGCACTGGCGCAATTGCCGTTATCCGCGTGTCGGGCACAGGCGCAAAAGCACTCGTTTCAAAGACATTTTCAAAAGATTTACAAGTACTACCTAGCCACACCGTTCACTTGGGCTGGATGCGCAGTGCAAGTGGCGAGCGCCTAGACGAAGTACTCGCTACACTCTTCGACAACGGCAAAAGTTTTACTGGCGAAGAAAGCGTAGAGCTCGCCTGCCATGGTTCGCCTTATATTCAGCAGTTGCTTTTGCAGCGCTTGGTCGAGGTGGGTTGCCGCATGGCCGAGCCTGGCGAATTCACGAAGCGGGCATTTTTAAATGGCCGCCTAGACCTCTCGCAGGCCGAAGCCGTGGCAGACCTCATTGCCGCGCAATCCAAACAAGCCCATCAGGTAGCCCTGCAACAATTGCGCGGCCGCTTTTCCTCGGAGCTGCAACAACTCCGTGAACAACTCATCAACTTTGCGGCCCTTATCGAGCTAGAGCTCGACTTCGCCGAAGAAGATGTAGAGTTCGCCGACCGCAGTTCACTCAAGCAACTTGTTGCCGCAGTTTTGCAAATGGTGCGCCGTTTAGCAGCTTCATTCGAGCTCGGTAACGCCATTAAGCAAGGCGTACCAGTTGCCATTGTAGGGGCGCCCAATACCGGCAAAAGCACCTTACTCAATCAACTCCTCGGCGAAGAACGCGCCATTGTTTCCAACATTGCCGGCACCACCCGCGACGTCATTGAAGAAGTACTCAATATCGAAGGCATTCAGTTTCGCCTCATAGACACCGCCGGCATCCGCCAAACCACCGAAACCATCGAGGCTCTTGGCATCGAACGCTCCCAACAAAAAATTGAACAAGCCAAAATTGTACTCTGTTTGGCCGACTCCGGCGACGCCTCCAATCTCCAAGAAACTATGGAGTGGGTAAAGTCCTTGAAGACGCTGCATCCTGACAAAAACATATTATTGATTTTAAACAAAGCAGATTTAAGCACCACAGTAGCGCTAAATGGCCATGAAGAGCACCTTCAAATTAGCGCCTTGAATGGCAAGGGAATTACAGAACTCAAAGAAAAATTAGTCCATCTCACTTTGGGCGACTTCAGCATCCAAGACGAAACAATCGTCTCTAACGCGCGCCACCACGCCGCCCTCGAACTCACCGCTGCCGCCCTCGACCGCGCCCAAGCTGGCCTCGACGGCCAAACTACCGCCGACTTCATCGCCATGGACATCCGCGAAGCCATGCGCCAACTCGGCCACATCACGGGCCAAATCGATGTGGATACAGATATTTTGGGTACTATTTTCTCTAAGTTTTGTATCGGCAAATAAACGCCGATAAACAACGATAACAATCCATAACAAAAGATAACTGAAACCCTTGCTAGTCAAGGGTTTTTTGCGTTTTTAGCTCAACTGTCATTTTTCGTCTTTTGGTGTGTTTTGCACCCATTTTGTTGCTCACCTGTACACCAGATATTTTGAGCAACATGTCAGCAACAAATTCAGAA
>JBIIBL010000058.1:0-14059 GCA_044239425.1 Crocinitomicaceae bacterium
TCAACTTTTGTAATATTGATTTCTTTCTTATCTTTGCAGCCCCTACAGGGTCTTGTGCAAACGGCATAAGGTTTACATAAATTGCGGATGTGGTGAAATTGGTAGACACGCCAGACTTAGGATCTGGTGCCGAGAGGTGTGCGGGTTCGAGTCCCTCCATCCGCACTAAGGTCTCGTTGGCTCAACGAGGCCTTTTTTTTTAAATATTAGGCTTAACAAAACGATCGCATGAAAATTACACGTCAAGAAATCGATGCCCAAAACGGCGTATTAAAAGTAGAAATCGCTGCTACCGACTACCAAAATAAAGTAAAGGCGGCCCTAGACAAATACCGTAAAACAGCTAAAATCCCTGGTTTTAGACCTGGTCATGTCCCGGCAGGCCTTATTCAAAAACAATACGGAAAGTCTGTTTTACTAGAAGAACTCAACAAACTAACCAACGACGCGCTTTACCGCTACGTCATCGATGAAAAACTCGATATCTTAGGTAATCCGTTACCTATCGAAAACGGCGTTGAAGGAAGCTTCGATGCGCCTGCTGATTTTGTATTTAGTTACGAAATTGGCTACAGCCCTTCCTTTGAGTTGCCAATTTCATCCAAAACAAAGATGGAATACAACACCGTTAAAATCGACAAAAAATTGCTCGGCAAACAAACCGAAGACCTCCGTCGCCGTTATGGCAAACTCATCTCTTCAGATGTCGTTTCGGATAAAGACATGGTCATGGGTAAATTCGAAGAACTCGACGCAAATGGCGTAAAAGATGGCGGCATTAGCCATTCTACCACCATTTCTATGGAGTTTTTGACCGACAAAGCGGGTGTTAAACTATTGACCGGCAAAAAAATCAACGATACCTTTGCTTTAGACCTCACATTAGTTTCTAAAGGGCCAGAAGATGCCGCAGCTATGCTCGGTATTGCTCCTGAAGCCTACGCCGCATTAGAATCAAAGTTCAATTTCACCATCAACGACATCAAACGCATGGAAATGGCCGAACTCAACGAGGAGCTCTTCCAAAAGTTGTTTGGCGATGAAGTCAAGACCGAAGAAGAAATGAACAAACGCATTGAAGCCGACCTCGCGCGCATGTTCGAGGAAGACGCCGACCGCTTGTTTACTAAAAAAACCTTTGATCTTCTGATTTCCGAGACCAAAATGACCTTCCCTGAAACCTTCTTGAAAAGATGGATCAAATCTTCTTCAGAAAAACCAGTTTCAGACGAAGACCTCGACCGCGAGTTCGATGCCTACCTCAATTCTTTGAAATGGCAATTGATCCAAACCAAGATTTTCAAGGACAACAACATTCAACTCACCAACGAAGAAGTCATTGACTATACCAAATCTTTGGTACTTGGCAATTATGCACAATACGGTTTGCCTGCTCCTGACGACGCAGAACTTACCGATACCGCTAAGCGTTTGTTGCAAAACAAAGAACAAGCAAACGGAATCTACGATCGTTTGGCCGAAGCAAAGCTTACGGCTTTCTTTAAAAGCACGGTATCTTTAACTAAAAAAGAGTTGGCTTACGACGATTTCGTAGCCATGGCGCAAGCTTAAGCGACATCCCAATCTAAAACCAACAAATTTTTGTTGGTTTTTTTGTGCCCATAAAAATGCTGTATTTGCCTGATCATCGCTTCTAGGTGCGGCATCTTCATGCTGCGGTTTGGTATCAAAGCAATCACTTCTCTTGCCGGAGCAGCTTGTAATTCGGCAATTGACTTGATGCCCTGTTGTTGTTCGGGCTTTAAGCGAAAATGCGCAGGGATCAATGTGTAGCCGCCATTCTTATTCACCATATCGATGAGCAAAGGCAAATTCCCACCTTCGTAATCCCAGTCTTGCGCATCGTTGTCGTGATTCAATTGACAAAAGTGGAGCATTTGCGTGCGCAGGCAATTACCTTTGTTGAGTAGCCAAGGGTGTTTTTGCTGAATTTGTTCAAATTGGATCTTTTCACTTTTCACCTCAGGACAATAGACCTGGATTTCTTCTAAATAAAGCGGCACACTCCTTAGTCTAGGGTCGTGATGGGGCCCGGCAATAATGGCCATGTCGAGTTCTTTACGTTCTAATGCATCGAGCACATCGGTGGTCTTGAGTTCGCGTATCTTCAGCTTGATATTGCCAAAATCAGCGATCCAAGTACTAAAGAGGTCAGGGAGTAAGTATGCCGCAATTGTTGGAATGACACCAATGCGCACCTCTTCTTTGACATGGCCCTTTAGCTGATCAGACAACAATTTGATTTTATCGGTTTCGGCGAGAATTTCTCTTAGGATCGGAATGAGCTGTTGCCCAGAAGGGGTGAGTTGAAGCGGGTTACTGTCTCTATCAAAAATGGCGTAACCCAGGGTTTCTTCAGCTTTTTTGATCTGCATCGATAGGGTAGGTTGGGTCACAAAGCACCTTTCGCTTGCACGTTGAAAGAGTAGTTCTTCGCTGAGGACTACGATATAGTTCATTTGCTGAATGGAAATCATATAGAAAGAATCTATACAAATATAAAATAAATTGAAATAAATTATAACACTTCTCCAACCAAAGCGCTGTATCTTTGTTCCACAAATTAGTAATCCTAAAAACAAAAAAATATGTCAACTCTAGTTGGAAAAAAATTCCCAGACATTACCGTGAAAGCCATCGACGAAATGGGCGATGCCTTTCAATTGAACGTATTGAAACAAGCAACCGACAACAACAAAAAAGTGGTCTTGTTTTGGTACCCGAAAGACTTTACTTTCGTTTGTCCTACCGAAATCCATGCGTTTCAAGAGGCAGCAGCTGAATTCGAAAAGCGCAACACAATTGTAATTGGTGCTTCTTGCGATACCGCTGAGGTTCATTTTGCTTGGTTAAGTACTTCTAAAGACAACGGTGGTATTGAAGGTGTTCGTTTTCCATTGATCGCTGATTCTACGCGTTTGTTGGCTCAAGAACTAGGCATCCTAGATTACGATATGTTCGATGAAGACAACATGGCCGGTGACAACGTACCTTACCGTGCTACATACCTTCTTGACGAAACCGGAATGGTGTTCCACGAATCAGTCAATCACTTTCCTGTAGGGCGCAACGTACATGAATTCATCCGCCTTATCGACGCATTTACACACGTTCAAAAACACGGTGAAGTTTGTCCTGCAAACTGGGAAGAAGGAAAAGATGCCATGAATGCTACACGCAATGGCGTTGCCGACTACCTAAGCAAACACTAAGCAGATGTTTAGCGACCTCACTTCAGATACGCTCGACCAAGTTTTGGCTTCAAATGCCAAAGTTATGGTTCAGTACGGCGCAGGTTGGTGCGGCAATTGCAAAATTACCAAGCCTAAATTCAAGCGTTTGGCCGAGACCCATACAGACATCGCCTTTGTTTATGTCGACGCAGAGCACTATCCTAATGCACGCCAATTCGCCAATGTCAGCAACCTACCTACTTTTGCATCATTCGAAGGTGGTAAGTTAGTGGCAGAAGCGCAAGGAAATAAAATAGAAACCATTCAAGAAGTACTCGATGCGCTTACCAGTCATTAAACACCTCGTCGAATTCATCGAACAAAACGACGAAGACTACATCAATGAAACCATGGAAACGCTAGAGTTCTTAATTGAGGCCCCTGGCATCAAAGACGAAGAACTCGATGTCATCGGCGAATTGCTTTCTAATTTCTCTGGCGCACTTGAGGTTCACAAAGAAATTCAGAATGGTGTACCCAAACGAGACGCCTTAAATGGCTTCATGAAACGGGTCACCGGATCGATTAACTAACTAAAAACCACCTTCGGGTGGTTTTTTTATGCCTATCTTTGCCGCATGTCAGATCTACTGAATAAGTTAGAAGCCATTCATTTTCGCTTCATAGAAGTCGGCAAAATGATCACAGACCCCGATATTATCTCGGACATGAGTCGGTACGTCAAACTCAACAAAGAATACCGCGACCTCGAAGTCCTGGACGGTACCTACTTGCGATTCAAACTCTTGCTAAGTAACTTGCAGAGCGCCAAAGCTTTGCTCGAAGAAGAGCAAGACCCCGAAATGCGCGAAATGGCCAAAGCCGAAATAGACGAACTCGAGCAGGCTAGACCCATTCTCGAGGAAGAGATCAAATTACTGCTTATTCCTAAAGACCCCGAAGACGACAAAAATGCAATCATTGAGCTCCGCGCCGGCACAGGCGGCGATGAAGCCTGTATTTTTGTGGAAGACATCTACCGCATGTATACCATGTACTTTAAAGCCATGGGCTGGACCTGCGAAGTACTCAACTCTTCGGAAGGTTCTGTAAAAGGATACAAAGAGATTTCTATGGAAATAACAGGTGCAGGCATCTATGGTTCCTTGAAATTCGAATCTGGCGTTCACCGTGTACAACGCGTCCCCGAAACAGAATCTCAAGGCCGCGTGCACACCTCCGCCATTACTGTTGCAGTGCTTCCAGAGGCCGAAGAAGTCGATTTCGAACTCGATATGAACGACGTCAGAAAAGACACCTTCCGCGCTTCAGGTGCAGGTGGGCAGCACATTAACAAAACAGAATCGGCCATCCGTCTTACCCATATTCCATCAGGTTTGGTTGTAGAGTGTCAAGATGGGCGTTCACAGCACAAAAACCTAGAAAAAGCCATTTCCGTTTTGCGTTCGCGCTTATATCAACTTGAGCTTGACCGCATTCACAATGAACGCGCTGCCCAAAGAAAAACGCTTGTTTCTACCGGAGACCGCTCTGCAAAAATCAGAACATATAATTATCCGCAAGGGCGCATCACAGATCACCGCATCAACAAAACGATGTACAATTTAGGTGTATTTATGAATGGCGATATCCAAGAAATGCTAGACGCACTCAAAATGGCCGAAAACGCCGAAAAATTAAAAGGAGAAACCGCATGACCAAAGCCGAACTCATTGCGCAAATCAAACAAAAAGAGAGTTTTTTATGCGTTGGACTTGATCCAGATCTTGCTAAAATACCCCAGCACTTATTGCAAACCGAAGATCCCCTTTTCGAGTTTTGTAAAGCAATCATAGATGCTACGCATCCTTATGCCGTCGCTTTTAAACCGAATACCGCATTTTTTGAGTGTCACGGTACTGCAGGGTGGGAGTCCTTGCGCAAAACAATAGCTTATATTCCTAATGAGTGTTTGATTATTGCAGATGCCAAGCGCGGCGATATCGGCAACACCTCGGCTTATTACGCCAAGACATTTTTTGAGCACATGCAAGCCGATGCCATAACGGTTGCACCTTATATGGGTTCAGATTCCGTATTGCCGTTTTTGCAATTTGACAACAAATGGGTCATCTTACTCGCCCTTACTTCCAATGAAGGAGCCAAAGATTTTCAGTTAGTGGAAGCCAACGGAAAAGCGCTTTTCGAAACCGTTTTAGAAAAATCAGCAGCGTGGGGAACGCCTGACAATATGATGTATGTGGTGGGTGCTACGCGTGCTGAAGACATCGCTCGGGTGAGGGCATTGGCTCCAAATTATTTCTTTTTGGTGCCTGGTGTTGGTGCTCAGGGTGGAGACCTAGATACAGTTGTTAGATACGGAGCAAATGTAGAATGCGGTTTACTCGTGAATTCATCCCGCGCCATTATTTACGCGAGTTCAGGGCTTGATTTTGCAGTTGCTGCAAAAAAAGAAGCGCTGAATATGCAAGCTCAAATGGCGTTGCACGTTCAGCGCTTCGAATGGTAAATGGATATTAGCGTGTAGCTAAATCTGCGTTTTGCGTAGTTTGTTCAAGACTTCCGTATGCATCGCAGCTCGCTTTGCGGCCTGCTCCACAAGAAGCTAATACGAGAAGGGTTGCAAATGCCGCTAGAATAAAAGTTGATTTTGTTTTCATGGTGTTTGTTTTGTTGTTGCTGCCTTTAACGGAAGTTATACTACAAAGTTACAATTTTTAAAAAAATAGCACGTTTAGTCTTGTATATTTAAGCATGCGCAGCTTCATCGTCATAGGATTTATATTGTTTTTGACTTGTTCGACCTGGGCGCAAGGCTATTATGCCATTGAAAATTCATCAAATCCCCTGCCTAAAACACTTTCTGTACTTCAAAGCGCTTTCAATACCAAGTTTTTATTGCCGGCCTGGCAGAAAAAATACAATGAATGGCAGTCGTTGGCGCTGGCAGAGGGTTATTTTCTATTTGCCTTGGAGCCCAGTGCTATCAAAGATTCAGTTCAATACTTTCAAATCAACCCAGGACCTTTTTTCGAGGGAATTGCGCTCAAAAGTCCAACTAAACTCAACTACCTATCTGCAAAAGAGTTACAATTATTGGTTCAAGATTCACTGAATTGGTACGTCAATAACGGCTACCCCTTTGCTCAAATCACATTGCAAGTGAGCTCCGGGGCAGTACCGATGGCAACCATACAATCCACCAAAGGCCCTGAGGTCAAATGGGGTCAAATCCATGTGAAACCAGAAGGTGTTATTAAAGAAAAAGTGCTAGCCAATTTATTGCAAATTGAATCCGGAACTTTGTTCAGTGAACAGCAGTTGTTACAAGCCGAAATGCAAGTGGCAGGGCAGTTGCCTTTTAAATTATTGCGTTCGCCGGAATGGGCCCTCGAGGAGCAAAATGCGGCAGTATATTTATTTCTGGAAAGGATCAAAATGAGTTCGGCTACAGGTATTATTGGCCTGCAACAAAATCCAAGCACGCAAAAAAATGTGTTGGTAGGAGAGCTCAATTTGCAGCTGCAGAACACTTGGCAGAAAAACGAAAAATTTACCTTGCATTGGCGTAGCATTGCACCTCAAACCCAGCTGCTGAAAAGTACACTAACTTGGCCTTATATCGGAGGTTCTTCTTACGGCGTAAACGCAGGCTTTTCATTGTATCGCCGCGACACCTCATTTTTGGAGCTCAAAGGGAATATCGGCCTTACTTATTTATTGGCCAACAATTGGCAGCTTCTTGCCATACTAGATTACTGGCAATCTAATGCCCTTACTATTCTTTCTACACTAGCCAGCTTGGAAACCTTTTCTACACTTTCATACGGTGTTGGTTTGCAACGGCAAAAGCTTGATTTTCTGCCCAATCCAAGAAAAGGGATGCAGTTGAAAGCCAGTTACCTCGTAGGAAACAAAAAGGCACAAAATGATTTGCTCACTTGGCGTCTAGAGCTTTCACAACGGTATTTTTTACCACTCACTAAGCGCCAGGTTTTGAGTCTGAGTCAAGAGTTTGCGCATATTCAGTCAGCCACTTTATTCAGTAATGAATTATATCGTTTTGGTGGTTTAGAACGCATGCGGGGTTTTGATGAAGAAGCATTTTTTGTTTCTACCCTTGCCTTTGCTGGGTTGGAGTATCGTTTTTTACTGGATCAGTACACTCATTTTTTAGTTTTCACGGATTGGGCCTGGCTCCAAAACAAAGTACTGGGGCAGCAGCAAACTTCTGTTTACGCGGTGGGCTTAGGTTTGGTGCTGGGTTCAGAAAACGGCCAGTTCAAGTTGAGTTATGGACTCGGGTCGCAACTCGGACAACCTTTGCAACTGAATGCAGGTAAATTACACGTGGGCTTTATTTCCTATTTTTAGCCCATGAAAATTATTTTTGCAAGTCACAATCAAAAGAAGGCTGAAGAAATCCGTTCTATTTTACCTGACGGCCTCACACTGCTCACTTTGCAAGACCTCCACTTAAAGGAAGAAATTCCGGAAGACGAACCTACCATAGAAGGCAATTCTGCCTTTAAAGCCCAATGGGTTTTTACACATTTTGGTTTGCCTTGTTTTGCCGATGACACCGGGCTTGAAGTAAGTGCTTTAAATGGCGCGCCAGGTGTGCATTCTGCACGTTATGCAGGAGCACAGCGCAGTGATCAGGCCAATATGGATAAACTCTTACAAGCGCTAGAAGGTCAAGCAGATAGAAGCGCGCAATTCAAAACCGTCATTACTTATTGCGACGGAGACCAAACGCTTCAGTTTACTGGAATAGTAACTGGAAATATTGCTATGCATCAAAAAGGTACTGAAGGTTTTGGTTACGACCCTATTTTTATTCCGGAAGAGTCAGGCAAAACTTTTGCACAAATGACCCTCGCTGAAAAAAATCAATATAGTCATAGAGCAAGGGCTACTGCTCAATTTTTGGAATTTCTACAAGAAAAGGCCGCGCTTTAGGCTTCGTCTTCGATGAGTATGGCCACCGAATGTACGTCGCCGTTGATCGGCGGACAAAGTTTGGTGATTTTTACTTTCAAGGCTTCAATCCCTTTTAATTCAGTTTTGATTCTGGTCAGGATGCGTTGTCCAACGTGCTCTATGAGTTTAGACCGAATGGCCATCTCTTCAACTACAATACGGTTCACATCTACGTAATCGATGGTGTCCGAGAGCGTGTCTTGCTCCGCAGCTTTGCTAAAGTTGGTCAGCATTTCGATATCAACCTCATAGTGACCTCCAATCCGACCTTCTTCGGGCAAGCAGCCGTGAAAAGCATAGCACTTGATGCCGTTGACAAAAATTTTATGCTTCATGGTGGATGGCTTCGACTGCACTTAGGCCAAGGTCTAGACGCGCAAGGACTTCTTCTTTTCCGAGGAATTCAGAAATTTCGAACATGCCAGGGCCAGCGCCAACGCCAGTAAGTACCAAACGATAAGGAAGGAGAACTGCACCAATGCCAAGTTGTTTTTCGGCTAAGAAGGTTTTAAATGCATGTTCGATAGAACTTGCAGAAAAATCGGTCAGGTTAGCAACAAGGTGTTTCCATTCTTGGATATAGGCTGCGGTTTCTGGTTTCCATTTTTTGCGGATGGTTTCTGCATCAAACGCATTAGGACGTCCGAAGAGATAAGCACCTTCTGTGAGGATATCTTGGACAAAAGTGGCACGTTCTTTCATGAGGTGACAAATTTGTTCAAGTGCAGCATCTGGTAAATCAAGGGGCTGAACCTGACGCAGTTGCTGTGCGATTTCAGCATTAGATTGGGCGCGCAAATAGGTTTGTTGAAACCATTTTGTTTTTTCTGGATCGAATTTGGCACCTGCTTTACTGACGCGCTCGAGTGAAAAGGCTTCCACTAGCTCGTCTAAGGTAAATATTTCTTGTGTTGTACCGGGGTTCCAGCCAAGGAGGGCAAGCATATTGATAAACGCCCCAGGCAAGTAGCCTTTTTCGCGGTAACCAGAATAGAGCTCACCTTCAGCGGTAGTCCAATTGGTAGGGAATACAGGGAAGCCGAGGCGGTCGCCATCGCGTTTAGAGAGTTTGCCATTGCCATCTGGACGAAGTAGAAGTGGAAGATGCGCAAATTCAGGACAAGGCCAACCAAATGCCTCGTAAAGCAATACGTGAAGAGGTGCTGATGGCAACCATTCTTCGCCGCGAATGACATGGCTGATTTCCATGGTGTGGTCGTCGACGATGTTGGCGAGGTGGTAGGTTGGCATGCCATCGCTCTTGAACAATACTTTGTCGTCGAGGTTGTTGGTATTAACAACAACCCAGCCACGGATGAGGTCAGAGAAACGAACGTCGCGGTTGCGCGGCATTTTCATGCGGATAACGTAGGGTTCGCCGGCAGCTAAGAGTTGTTCTACCTCAGATTGCGGCAAAGTGAGAGAGTTGCGCATGCTGCTGCGCGTAACACTGTTGTATTGCCAATTGGGCATGCCCATGGTTTTGGCTTGGTCCCGCATGCGGTCGAGGTCTTCGGCGCTGTCAAAAGCGTAATAGGCTTTGTCTTCGGCGATGAGTTGTTCGGCGTAGGGCTTGTACATTTCTTTGCGCTCAGACTGAACATAGGGGCCAAATGAGCCACCCAAACCAGGGCCTTCTGTTGGCATAATGCCACACCAAGCTAGTGCATCCATGATGTAATCTTGCGCACCCGGAACAAAGCGGGTTTGGTCGGTGTCCTCTACGCGGATCAAGAAGGTTCCGTTGTGTTTTTTAGCAAAAAGGTAATTGTAAAGAGCCGTGCGCACACCTCCCATATGGAGCGGTCCAGTAGGAGAAGGGGCAAAGCGAACGCGAACAGGTAGTGAAGACATAATGTTTTTTATAGACTGCAAAGATAGTGATTTGAAAAAGAATCAAGTTAGGAATTGACGGCTATCATCTTTGGCACTTGCAATCTGAAGAACTTTACATCTTTAAGTGCAAAATACATTGCATTGTAAGCAAAGTGAATTTAGTCTTATTGCAGGATGATTTTCTGAGTTTTTCCGGAGGCATTTTTCAGAAAATAGATGCCACTTGAAAGGCCAGTTGTTGCCATTTGATTTTCGCCTTTTTGAAGCGCAATTACTTTTTGAACTTGCCCCAAGGAATTGAGAAGCTCGAGTTGCAGCGCTTGCGAAGTTTCCAAGTAAATCGCATTGGCATCTTGTCCTTTCAACTTCCAGTTGGCAGATTCTAAGATGTTAATGCCTGCATTGCCGTCTAGGTTGATTTTGACGATGTAATCTAATACATTGGCGCAGGAGTCGTCATAAATGGCGTAGTTGACTAAACCTCTAGTGATGTCGTCGTAGCCGTCTAGGATGAGATTTTCTATGTAGGTAGAATCTTGAGAGCAAAAACAATTGGCATTGACCTGGAAGTTTTTGTCGGTTAGGTTTTGAAGGTTGTAGTTGGTGTTGTAACAAATGGTGTTGTTTTCGATGAGAGTGGAGTTTGGGCTGTAAGCCAACACAGCAACACCCACGTCGTTGTTGGTGATGATATTATTGGTCAGTGAACTGCCGTCACCTAAACGAACTGCTAAATCATTGCTATCAAAGGTACAGTTACTGATGTTCGCACCGCCAGAATTATCTATAGCCACGCCATTGCCTTCAAAATAACAATTTTGGATGGTGTGTCCATAAGCTTCGGCAAAAGCGAAGTCGTTGTCAATGAACTGACAGTTGGTTACCAAACCAGGTGAACCAACAATATTGTTGCCGTTGCCTTCGAAGAGGCAGTTATCAACAGTTATAGAGTTGGACCAAGTAAAAGAACAAAAGTTATTGATGAATTGGCAATTGTTTGCAGACAGTGAACCATATAAAATTTGTGCGGCTTGGCCCACGCCGTTGTTTTCGAACAAACAACCATTGTAAGTCATGTCGGCATTGAGCTGGATACTATAATTGTTGTTTTTGAATTGGCAGTTTGTCCAGCTGTAATTGACGCCGGGCTGAGCAATATCATTGTTGATGCCAAGCCAGCTATCAAAAAGTCGAAAGCGGTCTAACTGAACATTGCCACCCTGTGAGCCTTTGATTCTAATCCCTTCCCAAGTTTGTTGCCCTAGGATACTAGCATCCGTAGTCTTGAAGGTTATTGGTGCGGCATCGGTTCCGATGGCAATGAGAGTGCCTCTGATCTCTAAATAGCGGAGGTTGCCTGTATTAAAAGAATAGTCTGGTGTTACCCGAACCTCTACTCCAGGTTCTATCGTAAGCGTAGCTCCTGGAAACACAACCATTGAGCCCGTCATAAGGTAAGGGTTACCTGATGCTGTCCAGGTGGTGCTTTGATAGATGCCACCCGTAACGGTCGTTTGTGCAAAGTTAATATTGGTGACAGATAGAAGGAGAAAAGCAATAATTGAGCGAAACATAAATAAGGTTTTGTGTAGAAATAACACCAAAACGCCGTGAATGTTTAATTAGAAAATTGGTATTTGAAATAAAAATAACTTATTGTCAACTATATAGAAATGAATTTAATCTACACAAATAAGGGTGTCATACCAAGGGCTAAAGCTTGCCCAAATGCCCAGACAACCTTTGATGTTGGACGGGATGTTAAATTTTTGGTGGCAATTCCGGAATCTTTATATTGACCTCCTTGGTGCAAGAATAAAGAAGGAAAGCAATGACGTGAACGCCAATTATTTTTTGAATCAATGGATCTTTTTTTGACGAAATTTAAATTTTTTCTCCGAAACCTCTATGACGCCAAGCCTGACGCCGGCCCATCCTACTTGGTGTATACACACTTCCTTTCCGTTTGGGTCCTTGATTTTCGTGGGTACATCCATAAACGTATGGGTATGCCCACCTAAAATGAGGTCGATATCAGCTACTTTTTGAGCAAGTAAGACATCACTGGGTTTGTTTAAATCTTCGTATTGGTATCCCAAGTGAGATAAACAAATGATCAGGTTACACTCCGCGGCTTTGAGTTGTTGAATTGAATTTTCAGCACTCAAATAAGGATCTTGCATTTCAATACCTGAGAAATTACTGGATGGAACAAGTCCGTTTAGATCGATGCCCACACCAAATACCCCAATTTTGTAGGGCCCTTTTTGAATGATGTGATGCGGGGCAACAAACTTCGCCATTGCTGTTTGGCCGAAGTTATAATTGGCATTGACAAACTTGAAATTGGCATGTTGTTGTGCATTCATGAAGCCGTCAATACCGATGTCGAAATCGTGATTGCCTAAAGTGACGACATCGTAACCCAGAGCACTCATTAGTTTCATTTCGAGAACCCCTTTAAAACGGTTGAAATAAGCGGTGCCTTGAAAGAAGTCGCCGGCGTCTAGCAATAAGACATGTTCATATGTTTTTCGGAATTGGTCTATCAATGCACTGCGCGCAATAATGCCCCCTTGATTTGGGAATTTGGTATGATTGGCCGGTAGTGGGTCAATTTGAGAATGAGTGTCGTTGGTATGAAGAATAACGAGCTTGGGTGTATTTTTCTTCTTTGAAGCCGCACTTAACCAATTTGGAAGCAGCAATCCAAAGGATAAAATGCCAAATTGTTGAAAGAGTTTCCTACGCGTTAACTTCATCGGATATATCTTACTTGTGGATCTAAAATGAGGGTGTCTTGTTGGTAGGCGGTGGCAATCAGGATATCGCGCAACAAAATGCGCGTTTCCTCTTTTTGCTGACCTAAAAAGAAGTTCATTTTGTCGCCCCCGTTTGCTAAGAAGTCAGAGGTGAGTACCCAAATGTATTGGTGATTGGGTAGCAAACTCGGTATGTCGATCTTGCCATTTTTGAAAGAGCAATTGGCTATTGGCTCTCCACCACTATGTTTTAGATAATTTTCAATGTCTGGAATTTTAGATACGGGCAGATGGATCCAAACTACCCGGTTATCGAAAGGCATGAGTTTGTAAAAGTCAGCTAAGGTCAGCTTACCTGCACCAAAAGAGCTGCGCAAACCGCCGGTGTTGAGTAAGCAAATGACAGGTTCACTGAAGCGTTTGTTTGCTGTTTGTGAGCTCAGAACGGCATCGGCACACCAGTTCATGAGGTTTGACCCAGGACGGCTAACGACTAAATCGGCTGGTGCAGTAGCAACATAGGCACTGAATTCTTGACTTAATGTATCTCTGTAAGGTTGGAGTTGCCGAAGTAAAGTAGAATCTGTGGCTGACGCAACAACTGCTTGATGACTGATTTGAAAAGCAGGGGTAAAATGAGCGGAGCAAGCCATTAGGCTTGCTCCGACAATTATATACCAAGGGTTTGATTTCATTATTCGATCACAAACTCGCGTTTCACTTGGCCGTATTGGGTATCGACGGTAAGGAAATAAATGCCAGCTTTAAATTCGCTGATTGGCAAGGCCAAAACTGGGAGCTTGAGGTTTTGAGCTGCACCAACTTGGCGTCCTTGAATATCGTGAATTTGATAAGCAAGGATGTCAAGACCATTGACTTGTGCATATAGTGTTTGCGATGCAGGTACAGGGAATACAGAGAAGTTGTTGTCTAATTTTTCAGTAAGACCCATATCGCATTGGAGGTAGCTCATGTTGGCAAAGTTGATGTGACACGCAAAATAAGCGGAGTCAATGAACGGATTGCGGTTACCTTGTAAAACAGCAGCGTATTCGTGACGTGCGATTTCGTAGTTGTCAGGTGCATCGGCAAAATGCCATGTTTTCAAAGATTCTTGACTTTGGTTAGCAGGAAGCTCCCATGTATTGCCCAACTGACCGTTGTAGCAAGTTGCCATGTAGAAGATAGAACGTGCTGCATTGCCTTTTTGCTCAGGACGTGGTTCGTAAACCAATTGGTTGTTGCTATAGCCAACGCGACCTT
>JBIIBL010000060.1:0-13700 GCA_044239425.1 Crocinitomicaceae bacterium
AAATGTGTTGTCGCTATTAATTCTTCAAGAATTTACTTCTATAAATACCATCTGCCATCGTAACTTCAAGAAAATAAATCCCGTCTGCCTCTGTGGAAATATCAAGAATAATTTGCTTTGAGAAGAGCTTTGACCTTTCTAAAATTACTTGCCCCGTTGAATTAATTATCTTCAAATTTATGATTTCGTTTTGATCGTTTGTCGTTAAGTGAATTGGGCCGTTTGTAGGATTTGGATATAGACTCATATTGTTTGGTAGAAAGCCTTCGCTGATTCCTGCAGAACAACCTTGACACATTTTATGTATGTATGCATTGGTTTCACTAGAAGAAGTAAAATTGAAAGTGTTGATACTCGGATCGAAATCTGAAGTACCTTGAAACCACCCCGTAGTGTAAATATTGTTGAAAGCATCAACTCCAATGGATGCACCATAATTAGATGATGGAGCGGCTCCTACAAATCTCCTTACCCAAATAAAATTTCCACTGCCATCATATTTTGCTATAAAAGTATCCGGTGAGGTAAGAGGTTCATTAATAATGGAAGTTCCTGATCCTGGGTCAAAATCAGTGTAACCATCAAAATAACCAGTGGTGTAGACATTGTTTTCAGCATCTAGTGTTATAGCATTACCATGACTATAACCGCTAATTTGTTTGGCCCAAACGAAATTTCCTGCAGCATCTAATTTTGAAATGAACGTGTTTCGCTCGGTAGTTGGGGTCATAAAAAAAGTGCCTAGCCCTGGGTCAAAATCAGTGGTAGCATCAAAAACACCCGTAGTGTAAACATTACTGAAAGCGTCCGTGGTTATCGAAAAACCAATTTGAGTACTTTCTCCCCCAAATTGTTTTGCCCAAACAAAATTGCCAGACGAATCTAATTTCGAAATAAAAGCATCCCAAAGGCCAAAGCTATTAAAAGGAACGAGCGTAAAAGAACCAACTCCTGGATCGAAATCTACCGTGTCACGAAATTGCCCTGTCGTGAGTACATTGCCAAAGCGATCAATTGAAATGGATTCACTCTGAACGCCAGAATAAGGACCGTACATTGCTTTTGCCCAAACAAAATTTCCGGAAGGATTCAGTTTCAAAACAAACATACTAAAAAGCCAAGTATGATCTGTATTCAGCATGAAAGTGCCTGCTCCCGGATCAAAATCAATAGTATCAGCAAAATATCCTGTGGTATAAATATTCCCTAAATCATCTAAGGAAATTGAAGTGCCATCAACTGCTCCAAGGGGGCCACCAATTTGTTTTGCCCAAATAAAATTGCCGAAGCTATCTAGTTTTAGAACAAATAAATCATGGGTACCAATTGCGTTGAGATTGAAAATACCAGCACCCGGATCAAAATCAACCAGTCCCCAAAAAGCACCTGTAATAAGTATGTTTCCGTCAGCATCTAGGGCTAGGTCATATCCGGCAGGATATGATTGCCCACCTATTTGCTTTGCCCAAATAAAATTTCCAGCGCTATCCAATTTGGAAACGAATATATCATGATCTCCAATTGAAGTCAGGTTGTAAATGCCTGATCCAGGATTAAAATCTACTGTGCCAGAAAAACCCCCTATGGTATATATATTACCTGAAGCATCTAATTCCATAGAATTAGCTCCACTAGTACCGGTTCCGCCAAATTGTTTGACCCATAGGAAATTTGCATCCTGTCCGAAAACTACTTTTGAACAACACAATAAGAGGATAAAGAGTATATTTTTTTTCATGACCATTTTTTTGACTACCGGTAATTTACCCATAACACACAAGAATGTTCTAAAGTAAAACTATTTTATTTATCATCAATAGGTTAGGATATAATTCAATTTTAATACGCAAATTATTGGTAATCAAGTTCTACATTGAATTTGATTGTGGCGCCAAGTGCTTTAAATATTTTAATGATTGTATCGAGTCGCGCATTTTTAATACTGTTCTCAATTTTTGAGATTTTTCAATACAACCAAAATTGGTATCACAAATTGTGATACCAAGATTTTGGTTCAAAACCCAATTCTCTTCCTCCCACCCTGCTGCACCTGTTGCTGGTCTTTTTGAATCAGATAATTGAGCACTTGCTCGATGTCGGTGAACTTTTGGCCGAAACGCTTTTCTAGATCGGTGAGTTTTTCTTGAAGATCTTGGTATTCGAGTGCCCATTGGCGCATGAGGACGAAGGCGCGCATGATGGAGATGTTGATATCAATTGCGGTATCTGAATTTAATACACTTGACAACATAGCGACACCCTGTTCCGTGAAGGCAAAAGGAGGAAAGCGCTTTCCTCCCCAACTTGAGGTCGCAAATTGCGTCCTCAAGTTGAGCCATTCTTCTTGAGAAAGTTCAAACATGAAGTCTTCCGGGAATCGCCTTATGTTTCTGCGGACTGATTCTTTTAATCTTTTGGTTTCAATACCGTAAAGTTTCGCCAATTCATAATCGAGAATGACGCGTTTTCCTCGGATGTCGAGGATACTGTTTTTGATGAGTTCTAGTTCCATGATATAGAATTTGCAACTGATTTATAAATTGAACTCCACACAAAAGGCGGCCTGCGGCCGCCTTTCTGATCGTTTGGTTGGTGGGTGTGTCTAAGGCAATACAACGAGGTCGTTGATTTCCACTTCGGTGACGAAGCGCCGCTGGCCGCCAAAGCGGTAGAAGCGGCCAACGAGTTTGCCCTCGATGGCGAGGTGCACGCCTTTGGCGCCGAATTCTTCGACAACTTTGGCCCAGCGGCCCCAGGCGCTGAGCAGGTGCCATTGGCTGCGTTGGCGCATGATGCCGTCGGCGTCGAGGTATTGTTCTTTGGTGGCGAGCGTGAAGCGCATGAGCTGCTTGCCGTCTTCGAGCTGAACGTGGCGCGCCTCGGCGGTCATGTAGCCGATGAGGTTGACGTGGTTCATGTGAAGGTTGGGGTTGGCAGACATGCGGGGCAAGTCAGGCTGCGTTTTCGGTGCTTGTTGCTTCATGGTTGGTTTTTTTGGGTTGAACCATGATGAAATCATAAAGCTCGATGATAGTGGCAAAACGTTTTTCGCCCGCTTTGTTTTCGTATTGTTGGTTGACCAACTTGCCCTCGACGACTACTTCCATTCCTTTTTCGAGCTTTTCGCCGACTTTTTCGGCAATTTTACCCCAAGCGTTAATGGTGTGCCACTGGGTGTAGTCGTGCCACTCGCCGTTCTTGTCTTTAAAGTTTTCGTGGGTAGCCAGCGAAAAACGCGCGAGCAAACGCCCTGAATCGAATTTGACAATTTCTGGTTGGCCGCCCAAGCGCCCCATCAGGCTGACTTTGTTTTTAAAAGCATTCATAACTAAAAATTTAATTGGTGAATGCCAAAGTTCAGGCGAGTGGCAGCCAAGAGTCGGTAGTTAAGTACTTAATGTCGGATAATTATAGCCGCGGCCTATTTTTCTTTCACAAATGCTGAGCTACCAAAGGTTTTGCGACTTTATCCAATAAAAATGCGTCCTTTGCGTTTGTAGCAAAAAAACACGACCATGTCTAGAATCAAAAACAATCTGTATTTCAAAATTGGTGGTATCGTCCTGATCGCCTTGCTTTTACTCATCCCGACCGGCATGATCAAAAGTATCATTTACGAGCGCGAACAAACCCAAAGAGAAGCCATTGATGAAGTCAGTGAAAAATGGGGCGGTGAGCAAACCTTACAAGGGCCAGTGCTGACCATTCCGTATACGCGTTACATCAAAGAAGTGGACAAAGCATCAGGCAAAGAAACCTTAGTACAGATCACTGAAAGATTACATGTATTGCCGAGTAAACTCGATATTCAAGCAAGTGTAAAACCAGACCGCCGCCACCGCGGAGTTTATGAAATTGTTGTGTATAATTCAGTATTACACGTCAGCGGTGAGTTCACCAAATTGGATTTCAAAGACCTCGAAACAAAAGGCCATATTTTCAAATTCAATGAAACAACCCTCAATGCAGGAATTGACGATTTGCGTGGCATCGAAAAACAAATCGACCTCAATTGGGAAGGAAAAAAGCTACCGTTTAATCCAGGGGTGAGTAATCAGGATATTTTTTATTCGGGGATCAATGCCAAAGTGAATGTTTCGCCAACAGACGACCACCTGTACCGTTTCAGTTTTGATGTCGAGCTCAAAGGCAGCCAGCAATTGTACTTTACGCCTGTCGGGAAAGAAACCGATGTGGTTTTGAATTCTGATTGGCAAACGCCTAAATTCGACGGTGCTTTCTTACCTGACCAACACAAAACTGATAAGTCAGGATTTAAAGCACATTGGAATGTCTTGAACCTCAACCGCAACTATCCGCAAAGCTGGACGGGTTCGGCCTACAAATTGCGCGATTCCTCTTTTGGTGTCGATTTGAAATTACCCGTAGACAACTACCAGAAATCGCACCGCAGCATTCATTATGCACTCCTGTTTATCGGACTCACGTTCTTGGTTTTCTTCTTTATTGAGATTTTTCAATCGTCGGGCATTCACCCTATTCAGTATATCCTCGTCGGAATTGCATTGGTGGTATTCTACACCCTATTGCTTTCTATTTCCGAACATATTCAGTTCAACAGTGCTTTCTTGCTATCGGCTCTGGCTACGGTCATACTGATCAGTACTTATGTGCGTGCCATTTTAAGATCCTTAAAAATGAGTTTGTTTATAGCAGGGCTTTTGTCAATGCTCTATATCTTCATATTTGTGATCATTCAGCTAGAAGATTTAGCGCTTTTGATTGGTAGTATTGGAGTGTTCATCATCCTCGGACTTGTGATGTATTTCTCCAGAAAAATTGACTGGTACAACCTCAATCAGAATAACCTAGAAGCTTAACGCGTCCAGATCTCGTAACTTTTTAAGGCTTGGTGCTGCAGCATGGACAAACCGTTCATCACTGCGGCACCTTGTGCTTTAGCGCGCTTCATGAGTTCGGTTTGGGCCGGGTTATACACCAAATCAATCACTAAATGTGCTGGTGTGAGGTGTTCAAATGGCAGCTCAATGGATGCATCAACGTTCGGAAAAGTACCGATGGGCGTACAGTTCACTAAAACTTTACAGGACTTCAACATATGTTCATTGATGTCGGAGTAAGTATAAACCCGATTTTGGTGATCTGGTTGTCGAGAAATATAAAAAACCTCAAGACCTAATTGTTTGAATACATGCGCCACTGCTTTGGAAGCGCCGCCGGTCCCGAAAATGAGTGCGCGCTCATGCTCAAAAGTCAAAAAGGGCTTGATGCTTTGGGCAAAACCGTAAGCGTCTGTATTGTAACCCACCTTCTCACCGTTTTCAAAAGCAATGACATTGACAGCACCAATTTGGGCAGCACTGTCGTCTAGGCGATCTAAATAAGGAACAACACTTTCTTTATAAGGAAAAGTAACATTGAGTCCGGATAGGTTTTGATCTAAAATCGATAGAATCTCTTCAATATCCTTCAATTCAAAATTGGAATACGTGGCAGTGATATGATTTTTCTCAAAGTAATCCTTGAAAAAAGCTGCTGAAAACGAATGCCCTAGGGTTTTGCCGATCAGGCCGAAGTTTTTTGTCATGTTTATTGTATCGAAAAAATGATTGGCAAGCGAAAATACATCGCTACAGGCTGACCATTTACAAAGCCTGGCGACCATTTAGGCATGCTTCTGACCAAACGCAGCGCCTCTTTGTTACACGGTGGGCAGTAGTCGCCTGCTCTGTCAATTGTAGCGCGCTCTACAATACCTTCTCTGTTCACCACAAACCTGACGAACACCTTATTGTACATATCGTTGTCGGTAAATCCGATGATGGAATCCATCCTGATGTTGTCAATGATATACCTCCTTAACGAATCGGCTCCACCCGGAAATTCGGCGTCTTGTTCGACAATATCATAGATTTTATTGGTATCGAGTTTTGTTATAGGCTCTTGACCAAATGCAATTGAGTGAAGGGTCAATAAAAAAGAGAGGAGGACGGTGCTTTTCATTGTACAAACATACAAATGTTTAACTTTACGACATGCAAGGGCTCGTTCTGAAATCGACTGGAAAATGGTATCAAGTTTTACTTGAAGACCAGCAAATTGTGCAGGCAAGTATCCGCGGTAAATTGCGTTTGGAAGGACTCAAAACCACCAACCCCATTGCTGCAGGTGATCGCGTTATTATAGAAGCTGGCTCAGATGAAAGTTGGGCCATCCTTTCTGTCGAACCCCGACACAACTACATTGTGCGCAAGGCCACCAACCTCAGCAAACAAATGCAAATTTTGGCCGCCAACGTAGACCGCGCTTATTTGGTAGTCACGCTCAAGTCGCCAGTCACACAAATTGCGTTTATCGACCGCTTTTTGGTAGCTGCAGAGTCTTTTCGGATCCCGACTACCCTACTTTTCAATAAAATCGACCTCTACGACCAAGACGACCAAGACTACTTTGAAGCCTTGCAATACATCTATGGCAATTTAGGTTATCCGTGCCACGGCATTACCTCCGAAGACCCCAACACCATTGCTTTTCTACGTGCTGAAATTGCGGGTAAACAAGTCATGATTTCTGGTAACTCAGGCGTGGGCAAAACCACACTTGTCAATGGCCTCGACCCCAATTTAGACCTCCGCACCGGCGAAATCTCAAAAGCCCACGAGCAAGGCAAACACACCACTACTTTTGCTGAAATGCATGCACTTTCGAGCGGCGGCTATATCATAGACACACCCGGCATCCGCGCCTTTGGCTTGATAGACCTCGAAAAAGAACATTACGCACACTACTTTCCTGAAATGCGCGCGCTTTTGGGCGAGTGCCGCTTCAACAACTGCAAGCACCTCAATGAACCACATTGCGCTGTCAAATCAGCAGTTGAAGACGAACAAATTGCAGCTCACCGCTACCAAACCTATTTACAATTAATGCACGAAGATGCCTCTGACCCCTACCGCAGAAGCGAGTTTTAAGATTTTTTGGACCCATGAGAGTTGTTGTACAACGTGTAAAAAAAGCTTCTGTTGAAATTGAAGGTCAACTAGTAGGCGACATTCAAAAAGGGCTACTCGTATTGTTAGGAATTGAACACGACGATGGGCAAGACGACGCGAAATACCTCATTCAAAAATTGACTCAACTCCGGATTTTCTCTGATCCCGACGGTAAAATGAACCTCAGTATACAAGACATTGGCGGCCAATTTTTAGTTGTGAGTCAGTTTACATTGCACGCCACTACACGCAAGGGCAATAGGCCCAGTTATATCAGGGCCGCACGCCCCGAACAAGCCATTCCACTTTATGAGTACTTTGTTGGGGAGCTCCAAAAACTTTCAGCCTCCGAGGTGCAAACAGGCCGTTTCGGGGCCGACATGCAAGTTGCGTTGGTCAATGATGGACCGGTAACCATCATTATGGATTCGAAGGGGGAATTATAACTTGTTAAAAATCCCCATCACTTCCTTGCCCGCCTCCACATGCGCCATATGCCCGCAATCAAGTAAATGGATACTTGGGCCAGCAATTTTAGCTTGTAATTCTTCGACACTCACCAAACGATCTAACTTGCCGTGAATAAAAATGAAGCGTTTGGGGTTGGCATTGACAAATTCGGTGAAGTCGGTTCTTTCGCGCATGGCGAGTGCTGCAAAAGCGATGGCTTCAGGGGTCATGCAATTCGCTTCTTCGATGAGTACCTGAATCACTTGGCCTTGTTCAGCTGGATTTGAAAACAAGTTAGGTATGGCCTCTCGGATAAAATGAGACTTAGCTTTCATGACAATTGATGACACGCGAAGGCGGTCTTGCTTTTTCTGTTCCGAATCTGACCAACAATTAGAATTGAGTAAAATCAGTTTTTGAAAACTAGGGTGTTGACTCAGTTCTAAACCAACATAGGCGCCCATTGAATGGCCAACAATAGTGAACTTTTGGATTTCAAGATGCTCGAGCACTTTTTGCACTTCCTGAGCCATCGCATGAATCGTAGGGTTTTGATCTAGAAGTTCGGATTTTCCATGACCGGGCAAATCAATAAAAAGCTTGGTAATTGGCAAATCGGAAAGTGGCAGGACTTCCCACATGGAAGATGATTCCAAAAACCCATGCAAGAAAACCCAAACAGGGCCTTCTCCTTGAATTTGATAATGAAGCATAAGTTTAGGCGTTCATCAAGCTCTCAATTTCATCGGCTTCGATCGGAATATTTCCCATTAAGTTGAAAGGTGCGCCACTAGCCTGAACCACAACGTCGTCTTCTAGGCGGATGCCCAAACCTTCTTCTGGAATATAGATGCCGGGCTCAACAGTAAAGACCATATTCGCCGAAATTGGTTCGTGCCACAGCCCGACGTCGTGGGTGTCGAGGCCCAAGAAGTGAGAAGTGCCGTGCATGAAGTATTTTTTGTAAGCTGGCCATGCAGGATCTTGATTTTTGATATCGTCCATGGTGATCAAGCCTAAATTGACCAATTGTTCTTCCATTAAGTGCCCAACTTGCTTGTGGTAATCAGCCATTATTGTACCCGGAACGAGTAATTTGGTTGCTTCATTTTTTACATGAAGTACTGCATTGTAAACCGCTTTTTGACGCTCAGTAAAATGTCCGTTTACCGGAATACAGCGCGTAAGGTCAGAAGAATAGTTAGCGTATTCGGCCCCTACATCTAGTAGGATGAGGTCGCCGTCTAGACATTGTTGGTTGTTTTCGATATAGTGCAACACACAAGCGTTTTTGCCCGAAGCGATGATTGGCGTGTAAGCAAAACCTTTGGAGCGCTTGCGCAAAAATTCATGGGCAAGTTCGGCCTCGATTTCGTATTCCCAAACACCAGGCTTGATGAAACTTAGTAGTCGGCGCACACCAGCTTCGGTAATGTTACATGCTGTTTGCATCAAATCGAGTTCTATCGCTTCTTTTACAGAGCGAATTTTGTGCATAATTGGGGCAGCTTTGTGTACTTGGTGTGCAGGGTAGTCTTGCTTGACTTGTTTGATGAAGCGGTCTTCGCGGGTTTCTACCTCGGTATTGGCACGCAAGTGTTCGTTGGTGTTTAAATAGATGCCGCTGGCCTCTGCCATCATTTGCTTGAAAATAGTAGGGAATTGTTGTAGCCAATAGACGGTCTGGATACCTGAGGTTTCAAAAGCGGTTTGTTTGGTGAGTTTTTCGCCTTCCCAGATAGCGATGAGCTCACTGGTTTCTTTTAAAAAGAGTACCTCACGGTGGGCTGGGTTGCTGGCATTTGGAAAGAGCACTAAAATAGATTCTTCTTGATCTACGCCAGACAGATATAAGATGTCGCGGTGCTGGGCAAAAGGCAAGGTGCTGTCTGCAGATACCGGATAGATATCATTCGAATTAAAAATAGCAAGTGAGCCAGCTGCCATTTGAGCAGTAAATTTTTGACGGTTGGCAATATAAAGCGCCTTATCGATGCGGTCGTATTTCATGAAAAAAAGGTTTGAAAGTAAATTTAAGGGTTCTCTTTGAACCAACTAGAATAAAGCACATAATTGTTGGCAATGCGCTGTACTTCTCCTGCAAATAACTCTGGAGAAAGTGTCTTGATTTTTTTGGCAGGAATACCTGCATAAATAGACCAAGACTCTACGCGTGTTCCTTCGGTGAGAACTGCCCCGGCAGCTACAATGGAATTTGCTTCAATATAACAGTTGTCCATGACGATAGAGCCCATGCCGATGAGGACGTTGTCTTCTATGGTGCAACCATGTACCAAAGCATTATGACCTATGGAAACATTATTTCCAATGTTGAGCTTCGTTTTTTCGTAGGTGCAATGCAAAACTGCACCATCTTGG
Organism: Crocinitomicaceae bacterium; assembly: GCA_044239425.1. Classification (GTDB taxonomy): domain Bacteria; phylum Bacteroidota; class Bacteroidia; order Flavobacteriales_D; family Crocinitomicaceae; genus UBA952. The sequence goes on from JBIIBL010000060.1 coordinate 9,804, forward strand.
ATATTCACTTGCTCACCCAAGCGGATGCTATTGACATCACCACGAACCACCGCCGAGAACCAAACCGAACAGCGTGCGCCCATCTGGACGTCGCCAACTATAGTAGCGTTTTCTGCCAAAAAACAATCTAGACCAATTTGGGGTTCGAAGCCCCTACATGCTTTAATGAGTGCCATAAAGGCAAAGGTAGCAAAAGCCCTTGTAACTTAAAATGCAAACTTTCGTATAAACCCCGTTCTTATTTCAATACATGAAACGCATCCTTCAAAGCAAGTGGTTTAAAATTCCGTACAAAATTGCCCTTTATGGTTTCGCTGCCTACGGCGTAGCGCTCGTAGGTGTTTTTGTAGCGCTCAAACTGCGCCTTACCGACGACAAAGGCCTTGTAGACAACAACAACCGCTATTTTCAGTCGATGCATGACAAATACAATCAGGATTTTAAAGTGGACAGCGCCTCCATTATAGCGTATCGCAATGAGATTTTGCAGCGCATCAATTTAGTGAATGAATATTATCCGAAAAATGCGCGCATTATTCTAGATGCATGGGCACAGTCTAAGTCAGAAAAAACAGCCCTACAAATGCTCTCTGCCTTCGACCTCAAACTCAAAGACAACAAAAGCTACCAGCGTAAATTGCGTGCGCTCCTTGCCAAAAACAAAACGTCAACAAAAGCCAAAGGCGGCAACGCTTTTGAATGGATGGACTACATTGAGTGGTCCTACTTCAAAGAAGCCGTGGCTAAAGACAAGCGATACATTGATTCGGCAGCTGCAGCCAGCGGAATAGAACCACGCATGATTGTGGCTTGTTTGGTGGGCGAGCAAGTGCGGCTTTTCAATTCGAGAAGAGAGCGCTTTAAAGATTTTGTGGCGCCCTTGAAAACCTTGGCGCTGGAAACAAATATGTCTTTTGGCGTGACGGGCATCAAGGAGAACACCGCTCGCAACATTGAAAACTACCTCAAAGACCCAAGCAGCCCGTTTTATTGCGGTTCTAAATACGAACATCTCCTTGATTACGACTCTAGCCGCAACTACAACAACCAACACAACGACACCATGAGCCTGCGCGTCAAGCGCTTGGTGCAATACAAAGACCACTATTATTCTTACTTATATGCGGGTATTTTTATCCGTCAAATTGCAGCTCAATGGCAAAAAGCAGGTTATCCTATTGACGAGCGCCCAGAAATTTTGGCTTCCATATTCAATCTTGGTTACAATAAATCGAAACCCAAAAAGAACCCTTCTGCGGGTGGTTCGAATTTCAAAATTCGAGAAAAAGATTACACTTTCGGTGGTGTAGCTTTCGATTTTTACTACTCAGGCGAAATGCTTGAAGAATTCCCTTATGCAGAGGTGAAGATCAGTAAGTAAGCGGGGCCAGCAAGGACCTCATTTTTTCTTCATCAGACCTCGAAATCCGAAACGAGAGTTTACATTTCTCCGCAAGTTCCTGACTAATAATTTGTACCTTTTCTCTTTTGAGAAGGTCCATCACTAGATGCATTTTATCGTAGGCAAACGCAATATGGAGGTCGAGCTCTTCTTCTTTTTCGATTATTTGAGCCGCTTCTAAAGCTTCTTTTGCGGCAGTTCTGTAAGCTGTTATGAGCCCTCCTACCCCGAGGTTTGTTCCGCCATAATACCGAACAACGGCAATCAATACATTGGTAAGGTTGTAGGCTTGAATTTGGCCTAAAATGGGTGGGCCTGCGGAATTAGAAGGTTCACCATCATCAGAGGCACGGTATAACTTTTTATCAGCACCAAGTCGAAAGGCTGAACATACATGAACAGCCAGGTGGTGTTCTTTGCGTTTTTGGGCTATAAACGCTTTCACTTCAGCTTCAGAAGAGATCGGCACGGCAAAAGCCAAGAATTTGGATCCTTTTTCTTTATAAAATCCTTCGCTGCTGTTTGCAAGTGTTTTGTAGGTAGCCACCTCGCGAAATTACATGCATTATCCGTAATTTCGGAGTATGAACTTCAAAATCGTTTACATCTGTGTGTTGCTCAGTTTGGCCTTTGCTTGTGGCGATGACCCCATTGTGCCAACGCCAACTGGCCCGCAGCAATATGGTACACCGCTTACGAATGTGCCTGATGTAGACAAAGCGACCATCTATGAAGTGAATTTACGAGCGCAATCTGCCGAAGGTACACTTCAGGGTGTGATTTCCAAATTAGACCACATCAAAAGTTTAGGCACGAACATAATTTGGCTGATGCCTATTTACGAGCAAGGTGTCGTTAATAGTGTAGGTTCGCCTTACAGCGTCAAAGATTATACAAAAGTTAGCGCCGAATACGGGACGCTTTCAGATTTACGCGCACTCACAGATCAGGCACATGCACTCGGCATGGCGGTCATTTTAGATTGGGTTGCCAATCATACTTCCTGGGATCATCCCTGGATAAGCGAACATCCAGAATGGTATAGTAAAAATAGTGCCGGGCAAATTATTATACCACCTGGCACCAACTGGAACGACGTTGCTGACCTCAATTTTGAACAAGCTGCAATGCGCAAAGCACAAATAGATGCGATGAAATACTGGGCACTTGAGGCTAACGTAGATGGCTTTCGTTGTGATTATGCCGATGGTGTTCCATTTGATTTTTGGCAGGATGCCATTTCAGAACTTAGGGCGCTTCCGAACCGCAATCTACTCATGCTCGCTGAAGGTACCCGAACCGACCATTATCAAGCAGGATTTGATTTAACCTATGGCTGGAACTATTACGGGGCATTAAAAAATGTATGGACGGGAAGTTCAACAAGCACACTCACCACAAGCCATCAGACAGAATTTAGTAATATTCCTTCCGGTAGAAGTAAAATTAGGTTCACGACCAATCACGATGAATCTGCCTGGGATGCCTCGCCAATGACACTATTTAATGGTAAAAACGGCGCCATTGCAGCAAGCGTGGTCAATATTTTTTCTGGCGGTGTTCCCTTATTGTACACAGGGCAAGAAGTCGGTAAAATAGGAACCACTCCTTTCTTTAATAATTCGAATATCAACTGGACCGCCAATGCCGACATGCTGGCAGCGTATCAAAAACTATATGAAATCTACAACACTGAAGCAGCGGCACGCGGCAATAGTATTTCAGCATATCAGCTCTCCAATGACCTCATCTGTTGGAAAAAAACAAATGGCTCTTCCTCCGTTTTGATACTCGTAAATGTCAGAAATACCTCCATCAGTGTGAATTTACCTCCAATTCTTGCGGGTAATTTTATCAATTTGATGACCAATCAAATTGAAACCGTTGGCACGAGCTTTTCATTAACACCTTACGCTTACAGAATTTATTCAATGAATTAATTTGAATTCAAATGAGAAACCCAATTATCCTATTTCTTTTATTGTTGCTCCCTTATTTTTCCTCGGCCCAAAGGTCAAAAAAACAAGCTGTTGTTTACGATGTAGTTGAGCTTAAAAATGGAAAGTTACTTTACGGTAAAATGATTGCATTGGACAAAAATTATGTCATGACCTTTAGAGACGAGTATAATCGGATGTATTATTTGTCCAAAGAAATATACAATTATATTGAGGAAGACCGTACTTTTCAGAAAAGAGTACGATACTACGACAGTATTGTTAAACCAAGAAAAGTAGACGAATTTGACTTTCATGTTGGTCTTAATACAATGTTTGCAGGCATCAACAATGGTTTTGAAGCCGATGACTATTATGTCTCGAGTAATAGCAATGGCATGTACTTTGAAACGCCTATTTGCCTGAATTTAGGTGTTGGAAAGTACTTTAAACAACAACACTTTGTTGGTCTTGAAATGGATTTAAAAGCCATAGGTGGGCCGCAAAAGTTTCTGCAAACGGCCTTGCAATATCAATTTTACTATGATGCTATGAAAA
>JBIIBL010000062.1:0-13281 GCA_044239425.1 Crocinitomicaceae bacterium
AAAAAGAAATCGACCATACCATGCACCAGCGTTTCGGACTGCCCCACCCCTACTGTTTCAACTAAAATGATGTCATAACCTGCCGCTTCGCAAAGTGCAATGGCTTCGCGGGTGTGCTTAGCTACACCCCCAAGGGTACGACCGGCAGCGCTGGGCCTGATAAAAACGTTGAGTTCTTGAGAAAGGCGTTCCATTCTGGTTTTGTCGCCAAGGATGCTACCACCCGTTCGGGAAGATGATGGGTCAATGGCCAAAACCGCAACTTTATGGCCTTGTGCAACTAATTGCAAACCTAAATTTTCAATAAAGGTGCTTTTACCGACTCCCGGAACACCGGTAATGCCAATGCGTTTGGCTATTTGAGCTGACTGCGGTAAGGCGCGCAAAAGTTGTTGAGCGATGAGTTGATCAGCAGGCTTGCTGCTCTCTATAAGTGTGATGGCCTGGCCAAGGGCTGCACGCGAACCATTTTGAAGGCCTTCTAGCAAGGAGATTTCATTGCGCGCTGCACGTTGAGACTTGCGCGCTGCGAGCCAGCTATTTATATGTGTTTGATCAGGCTTCAAGGAGTTGTTGGAGGGCTGACATCGCTTGTTGAATGTTGCGCTGCAATTGGGGCAAACTGGCCTCTAGCATGTAGCACGGAGCGGTAATGATGCGGTTTGGTGTATCGACGCAAATTTCTTGAATGCTGCACTCCGGCGTTAGTACACCTTTGGCTTGCATACCTTCTTGAAAAGCAGAAATCTGATATGGAGAAGTCACTTGAGTACTGCCAATGGTGAGGTTGGGTGAGAGTTGCATGTCTTCAAATGCAAGTGCCAAAAGCACTGGGCTCACACATAAGGCAACAATGGGCTTTCCAACATTATACATATTGACCAACAAAAGTTTGACGTCGGGGCGTATTTGCCCGCTAGGGCCATCAAAGGCCCAGTTCGAAAAATTCTTGGCACTACCAAAGCCGCCTGGAATGACGAGCGCGTCGATGTCTGCCGGAACTACCGTTCGTATTTCTTGTATTTTGCCTCTTGAGATGCGCGCAGCTTCTTCGAGCATGTTGCGTGGTGCTGCTTGTTCATCGCCATTGAGGTGATTGATTACATGATGCTGTGGTGCATCTATGCCAATACAAACCGCCTCATAACCTAGCTTTTCAATTTCGAGCAGCGTTAAGACAGATTCGTGAATTTCTGCGCCATCGTAGACGCCTGCTCCGGATAACAAAACACCGATTTTCATGCTTTTTTTTGAACTAATTTACGGTATAATTCTTCGTATTGTGGTAAGATTTCCAACAAACTGAACTTTTTGGAGGTTTCCAAGGCTCCTGCTTTCATTGTAGGAAAATGCTTTGGATCTAAAATTTGGAGTACGTATACGGCCATTTGATCTGTTTGCCCGACATCTGCTAAATAACCTGACACACCATGCACATTGACTTCAGGAATACCACCAGTATTTGAAGAAACTACCGGCACACCAACAGCCATGGCCTCAAGTGCTGCCAAACCAAAACTTTCGGTTTCTGAAGGAAGCAAAAATACATCGACGATTTCCAATACATGATTGGTGTCGCGCACCTTACCTAAAAAGATCACGTCGTTGCATAGATGGAGTTCACGACAAAGGCGCTCGCAAGCGTAGCGGTCTGGGCCATCGCCTACCAACATAAGCTTGCAATCTTTTTGAGCACGCACTTTGGCAAAGATGCGAATGACATCTTCGGTGCGTTTGACGGGTCTGAAGTTGGAGATATGACAGAGGATGGATTGCTCGTCCTTAGCGTATTTACTGCGAATATAGGCCCTTTCGGCACCATGCGGAGGGCTCGGCGGGACAAAGTTGGGAATTACTTGGATATCGTTGGTGACCTTGAAGTGAGCCAAAGTATCGTGTTTGAGGCTTGCAGAAACAGCTGTAACAGCGTCAGAATGATTGATACAGAAGGTAATGACGGGTTCAAAAGATGGATCTTTACCCACAAGCGTGATGTCGGTACCGTGAAGGGTCGTGACAAAAGGAATATAAATACCTTCTGCTTTGAGGATTTGCTGGGCCATAAAAGCAGCAGAAGCGTGCGGAATAGCGTAATGCACATGTAAAATATCGAGCTTCTCGTATTTGACGACATCGACCATTTTACTGGCCAATTGTGTTTCATAGGGCTGAAAATCAAAAAGCGGATAATCGGTAATGGAAACTTCGTGGTAGAAGATATTTTCTCTAAAAGAACCTAAGCGCACGGGTTGTGAATAGGTAATAAAGTGCACCTCGTGACCTTTAGCGGCCAACGCTTTGCCTAATTCTGTGGCCACCACACCGCTGCCACCAAAAGTGGGGTAAAGGACAATGCCTATTTTCATTCGGGTTGATCTAGGGGGATAAAAAATGTGAGTCGGTAAATGATGGGTAAGATGCGCACCACCTGGCCAAATTCATTTTTGATTTTAAATGAATAACTGCTTCTAAAAGGACTGTTTGGCGCATTGATAACATCGTAAAACAAAGCGGCATTCAAGCGCACTTTTTCGCCAAGTTTGAGGTAAAAGCCCCCTCCTACCATGAGTGTTGGCGACCACGGCCTGACCACTTCTAATGGATTCACAAAACTAAATGGGCTCTTAAGATATTGGAATTCGACACCACCAAAGACCACTTCTTGATAGCGGTAGTGCGCAAAAACACCGCCACCCCAAGTTGTCATTTGACTTTGCAAGCCTAAATTATTAGCCCAAGTGTGTTGGACCCGACAAGAGGGCCCCACCAATAAGTTGTCAGAAAGCCTAGCTGCAAACTTGAGTTCACCGCCTACGGCACCGCCCATATTAGAAAAACCGATGTAGGGTTCGAGACCGAGTTCAGAACCCATATAGCTGAGCTGCGCGTTGGCATGACTAACTATAATAAATGTGAAGAAAAGGATGATATTTCTCATTGGTTTCATTTGTACAAAGATACGGCATTTGCAGCCACCGTGCTTCTTTGTATCTTTGCAAAAAAATAGGCATGAAATTACTCGACGGAAGAGCCACTGCAGCTCAAATTCAAGAAGAATTAAAAGCAGCTGTTCAGTTGCGCAAACAAGCTGGCCAAAAAATACCTCATTTGGCAGCCATTCTAGTGGGCAACGACGGCGGGTCAGTTTCTTATGTCACCTCTAAAGTAAAGGCTTGTGAGGCCATTGGCTTTGAAAGCACCCTCATTCGTTACGACGAAACAGTTCCCGAAGACATCCTTCTTGAAAAAGTGGAAAGCCTCAACCAAGACCGCAGCATTGATGGCTTTATTGTTCAATTGCCACTTCCAAAACACATCGATGAACTCAAAATAACGCAAGCCATCGACCCTAAAAAAGACGTTGACGGCTTTCATCCGCGCAACATCGGCAACATGATTTTGAACCTTCCAGGTTTTTTACCTGCCACCCCAGCTGGTATTTTAGAGCTCATGCGCCGCAACGACATCCCAACCGAAGGCAAAAACTGCGTCATTATTGGCCGCAGCAATATTGTAGGAACGCCACTTTCTATCATGTTGGGCAGAAACAGCAATCCTGGCAATTGTACCGTGACACTTGCGCACTCCAAAACACGCAACCTCAAAGACCTTTGCAAAGAGGCAGACATCATCATTGCAGCAATTGGCAATCCTCATTTTATTACTGCCGATATGGTGAAAGATGGCGTTGTCATCATCGATGTTGGCACGACGCGCGTAGATGACCCAAGCCGCGAGCGTGGATGGAGACTCGTGGGCGATGTCAAATTTGACGAAGTAGCGCCAAAAGCAAGTTTCATTACACCTGTACCGGGTGGTGTTGGCCCCATGACAATTGCTTCTTTGATGATGAATACACTCAAGGCTATGGAACTCAAAGGCAAATAAAATGCAAGAATTTCAGATCAACGGCCCCTACATCGAACTCATTGGCTTACTCAAGGCACTCGGCATTGCCGAAACTGGTGGGCATGCCAAAGCAATTGTAGATGAAGGTTGCGTACTCAGAAATGGAGAAGTAGAGCTGCGTAAACGCGCCAAACTCATTAGTGGCGAGCTCATCGAAATAGACGACCTACAGATCAAATTGATCTAATTCAGACTAGCCTCAATCTATCTTTAGTACCTATTTGATTGTTCTGAAATCCTGACCTGCCTCTAAGCGCATTAATGCCGCGTAAATGAGTCGGATACAATTTTCTACGTCTTCTTTTTGAACCATTTCTACGGTGGTGTGCATGTAGCGTAAAGGCAGCGAGATGAGTGCTGAACTCACCCCTTCATTGGAATAAGCAAAAGCGTCGGTATCGGTACCTGTAGAGCGCGAAACCGCAGCGCGTTGAAAAGGAATTTTTTCGGCATTGGCGGCTTCAATAATGAAACGCAACAAGTTATTTTGAACGGCTGGGCCGTATGTAAGTACCGGGCCTTTTCCGCTTTGTTGGTCGCCATTTTCAATTTTATCGACCATTGGCGTAGCGGTGTCGTGGCACACATCGGTGATGATCGCTACATCTGGCTTGATGCGGTGGGCCATCATTTCGGCGCCGCGCAAACCGATTTCTTCTTGTACCGAATTGACAATATACAGGCTAAATGGCAGTTTTTTCTTCTGCTCCTTGAGCAAGCGCGCTACCTCGGCAATCATGAAGCCTCCGACGCGGTTGTCTAGTGCGCGGCCAACGTATTTATTGTTGTTGAGCACCATGAATTCATCTTCAAAAGTAGCTACACAACCCACGTGAATACCGAGCGCCTCAACTTCTTCTTTAGACGCACAACCGCAATCAAGAAAGATGTTTTTCATGCTTGGCGTTTCCTCTTTTTGTTGGCGCATATGAATTGCGGGCCAACCAAAAACGGCCTTCACTGGGCCTTTGTCGGTATGAATATTAACGCGCTTAGAAGGCGCAATCATGTGGTCTGAGCCGCCGTTGCGACGCAAATAAATAAAGCCATCTTTGGTGATGTAATGCACAAACCAAGAAATCTCGTCGGCGTGCGCTTCAATGACCACTTTAAATGGCTGTCCAGGATTGATGATGGCGGCTACAGATCCGTAAGCATCGGTAATGTAATGGTCTGTAAAAGGCTTGATGTAGTCTAGCCACATTTGCTGACCAGAGGTTTCAAAACCCGTTGGGCTGGCATTGTTTAGGTATGCTTCTAGAAATTTTTCTGATTTCGGTGTGATGATTTTTTTCATGTTTTATCTAATGAGCGTAACGTTTCCTTTGATGATGTTTTCTAAGCCGCCAACGCAGGTAGCTTGTAAGTAGTAGTCGTAGACATCGGGGTCGAGGAGTTTTCCGCGGAAGGTGCCATCCCAACCTTCTGAAAGATTGGTGGTTTCCCAGACGAGCTCGCCCCAGCGGTCGTAAACTCTGAATATAAAACTTTCAATGAAGGGGCCCCTGACATAAAGTTTGTCGTTGTTTCCATCTTTATTTGGTGAAAAGGCATTCGGAATAAAGACAAAAGGCGAAGCACAAATACTGTCGTAAACTTTGATCAGAACGGTATCAGAGCCGCTGCAAAGGCCATCTGAAACAGTAAGGGTATAAAGCGTGGTTTGTTCCAACAGCGCCTGCGGATTGGAAATGTTGGCGTTAGAAAGCCCAGTTGTGGGCGACCAGGTATAAGTGAAGGAACCTACAGGGACGCCGTTAAGTTGCGTACTTGTATTGGGTAAAATGATGTATGGATTTGCACTGGCAACCACCGATAGCGGATCAAGAGGCGACACATTGACAAATATGGAATCTTGTAATACACAATTTTGCGCTGTCAAGACCTCCACATAAACATACTGACTGTTAGCTAAAGACACATTTGCCGTTGGTAAAGTACTAGCGCCTGAAATGACATTGACCGGGCTCCATTGAATACTTTGCGCGTTGGCAGCACCTGATAGCGTTAAATTAAACGGCGCTAGTGTACATACCAAATTTGGACCCGAAATGGTGAAGGAGTCAGCCGCAATACTCACCTGAAGGCTGTCTATAGCTGAACAATAAGCGGAGGACACTTGAACGAAATACCAACCCGTTTGCGGATCGAGGAGCTCTAGATTGGCGTTGTTATTGAGGTTGAGCGTGTCTTGAAATTGTCCTGAACTCGACCATATGACTGATGAAGGCGCACCACTTACGACCGGAGCAAGGGTGGTATCAGTAGATGCACACAGAAAGATATCTGCAGGAGCCACCACAGTGAGCGTGGGGCCAACGGTAATTTGAAGACTCATTTGATCGGTGCCCAAGCAAATGGAATCGGCAATGGTGAGGGTAATCTGATAAGTACCGGGTTGCGTAAAAACAATACTTGGTTCAAAATTGGTGCTATCCATAGTACCGTTTCCAAAATCCCAAAAATAGGAACTTGTGAGTGTAGACGAATTGTTAAGGACGACATTGAGCGGTGCGCAGCCTATGGTGTCCGAGCTTGTAAAGGAGGCATTGAGTGGGATGTTAAAAGCCACAAAAACGGAATCCGTCGCGTTGCAAAAACCGTTGCTTACCTGGCAAAAATACCAACCACCTTGCGCAACTATAATAGTTGAATCTTGAGGTGCATTAAGCGGATTCGAAAGGTTGTTTTGTTGTGACCAAATAAATTGATTTGCAGTCCCTTGGGTTGCTGCAATTAACGTAAAAGGCAAAGAACTACACAGACTAATTGTGTCGTTCAAATTGAGTATAATGGAGTCCAACACGAGAATTTGAATTTGAGCGGTATCGGTAATGAGACACACGCTATCTGTAACGTACAACAACACCTCGTAAATACCTGGATTGGTGTACACTACTGTCGGATTGAATACTACACTGGTGGTATCGCCGTTGCCAAAGTCCCAGAGGTAGGCGTCCCACTGGGTAGAGGTATTCTGAAAATTGACGCTGAGATCTTCGCAACCTTGGACATTTGAACTGGTGAATTCGGCTGTCGGAATCAGCTGAAAATCAAACTTAAAGACCAAGTTATTGCAATTGGAACTATTATTGGTATTGGACCACACCCCTTGCGAGGTTGGAAAGTCAGAATGCCCGCCACAACCCCCACAAACTGATTGGTAAACCACACCGTTTTTATCAAAACGAGAAGTGCCGCCATCGACGTGTTCTTGCGCAATGGCTCCGCCGAGATAAGATCCGTAAAGCAAACCATTGAAGTTATTCTGGATCACCATCAAGTAAAAGTCAAAACCTGAAGTGCTGGACTGAAAGGCATTGGTAGAAATTGGCATGCCACTCAAAGGTGTAGACTGTAAAATATTCGCTCCCCAACCCGAGATATAGACATTGCCACAAATGTCCACAAGAAAAGCTGCAGGCGAGATATTGATCTGGCTATTGCCATTTCCGATGACAGTGGAGGCTAAATTGGTAGTGAGGGCGGCATTGAGCTTCAGGACAAACTGACTACTCCCTGGATTGCTATAAGGCGCGTTGTTGACTATAAAACCTCCGCCAACGGCCTGCCCCAATAAGTACACTTGGTTATTGCGGTCGATTTCTACAAAAAATACTTGGTCGTAATTAGAGGTGCCTAAGTAGCTCGCCTTCTGAATGGCAGTTCCTGCAGCATTGAGTTTAACGACATAACCATCGGTTTTACCGCCGTTGTAAGTACTCTGATAAGCACCAGTTGTTCCGGAAAGATTAGTTGAACCAGTACCACCCGCAAACACAATAGCACCAAGGGTATCTGTTTTGATTGAATAAGCAGCGTCGTCTTTGTTTCCGCCATAAAAAGAGGAAAATTCAAGCGCTGAAAAAGAAGGGTTCAAACGGAAAACTACGGCGTCTTGCCCCATGCCCTTAGCTGCTTGAAAAGGACTCTGAAGCGGGAAGTTGGCAGAGCGCGAACAACTTGCCACCAACACAGAGCCGTTTTCATCTAAATAAATTTCTCCTCTAAATTGATCGCCATAATTTGTTGTGAGTGAATCATATGCCGCCACAGAATTATAAGGAAGACCTAATGCACGATAGTTGACGCCATCATTAGAGGAACCACCCACATAAGTACTTGCCAAAAGATTTTGCCCATTTGCACTCAGCTTTGACACAAAGAGATCAGAACCCTGAGCACCAAAATAGATGCCGTTGTAAAAGAAATTGGTATTTGCGATTCCGCCGGCGTGTGTTGCCTGCAAGGCCCCGATGGTGACTGGAAAATCTAGACTTGAAGTCGCGCCAAAAAGATAAAGGTTGTTGAGTGAATCGCAAATGAGGCTATGCGCCGTTTCGGTGCCTTGTAGGTTGTCGCCGCCACCCAAGAAACTTGACCAAAGGATAGTGCTCCCGTTGGGTGCAAAACGGGTCATGAATACATCGGTTATGCCGTAGGCTCCGGCAATTGAAGTGAAATTTGAGTTGACATCGAAACTCGCCAAACTAGGTAATGGAAAATTGTTACCGTAGACAACGCCTGCTGAATAGGCGGAGCCATCATTGCCATAAGTGGCCGTCATGCCGAAGTTGTCTGATATAGCGCCATTATAAGTGGCAAAAACTAAAATGGGATCGATCACTAACGGATAATTTGGGTCGTAGGTGCCAAGATCATATTGAAAAACGCCGTCATTTGTTGCGCGATAAGTGCAATTGATCTCTATTCGTTGCCCATTGATTTCTTGATAGGCATAAGGGCGTTCTTCTCGAATTTCACCAATTGTTGTTTTCAAGTACAAAGCGCCTTTTTTGATACTGACCTCTTGAGCTCCGGTATATTGCCATTGAATTTGATTGACTTGGGCACCTGGCGAAACTTCAAAAGCATATTTGTATTGCCCGCTCTCATTTTGCCATTTCAAATGGATGCCCGGATAATAATTTTCATAGTTAACCTCCTCAAAAGCCGAAACTTCGCTGACCCATTTATCTTGATCTTTACCCAAGAAAAAATTATAGGTGTGTGGGCGAGGTACATGACCACTTATGGAAGTATTGGGGTTCATGCTAATAAAGCGCTGCTCAATAAGATTTGACGAAATGGTTGGGTTGTCTAGTTGGAGGTGTTCGTGATGCGCCTTTTCTAAGGCTGAATAGTCAGTGAGTTGATACAAAAAACGATCGGTGCCCATCCAGATTTTGGCTGCACCTTCTTTGGCCAAAAATTGAACATCGGAAGGCCATTGACCTTTGTTCTGAACAAATTCTTGACCCTGAAATTGTGCATGAAGCGGCAAGCCAAAGAACAGGCCCATGACACAAAAACATAAAATCCGAAACGAGGTCAACTTCATCCTCGCTAAGTTAAGCATTTCGACTAATTTTGTACGAAGCATTTCTATATGAATCCATCAGAAAATAAAATCTGTTCACTTCTCGGCATAAAGTACCCCCTCATTCAAGGCGGCATGATTTGGTGTGCAGGCTGGGAACTCGCTACGGCGGTGTCTAACGCTGGAGGGCTTGGCCTTCTAGGCGCTGGCTCAATGTATCCGGAAGTCCTAGACGAACAAATTGCAAAGTGCAAAGCCGCAACCAACAAACCTTTTGGCGTCAATTTGCCGTTGCTCTATCCAAATATTGAGGCGCATATTGCTACGATCATCAAGCACAAAGTTCCGATCGTTTTTACCAGTGCGGGCAACCCCAAAACATGGACCGAAACCCTGCACAAAGAGGGCATTAAAGTAGTACATGTAGTTTCGAGCGTCAAGTTTGCGCTCAAGGCCGAAGCCGCCGGTGTTGATGCAGTTGTTGCTGAAGGTTTTGAGGCGGGCGGCCACAACGGTCGCGACGAAACCACCACGCTTTGCCTGATCCCAATGGTGCGCAAAGCAATTGGCATACCGCTCATTGCCGCAGGTGGCATCGGCGACGGACGCGCCATGCTGGCCGTCATGAATTTAGGCGCCGATGGCGCCCAAGTGGGCAGCCGCTTTGTTGCCTCCTTAGAATCCAGCGCCCACGACAACTTTAAAAATGCCGTCATCAAGAGCCAAGAAGGCGACACTTTGCTCACGCTCAAAGAACTCACGCCTGTGCGTCTGTTGCGCAATCCGTTTTTTGAGGAGCTTATGGCTGCCTATCAAAACGGGGCGAGCGCCGAGGCGCTCGCCACCCTACTCGGCCGAGGCCGTGCCAAAAAAGGCATGTTCGAGGGCGACCTCCATGCCGGAGAACTCGAAATTGGGCAAATTGCCGGCAATTTCGAGTCCATTATGCCCGCTGGCGCCATTGTACATGAATTCATCACCGATTTCAATGCTGCTTTGGCGGCTCAAACTGCTTTTCAACTATGATCCACTTCGAGCGTTTTACCCTAGACAACGGCTTGCGGGTCTTGTTCCACAAAGAACCTTCTACGCCAATGGCCGTAGTCAATTTAGTTTACGACGTCGGTGCGCGCGACGAAAACCCTGCGCAAACTGGTTTTGCACATCTTTTTGAGCACCTCATGTTCGGCGGTTCTGTGCATATCCCAGATTTCGATGCACCTTTGCAAGCGGCTGGTGGCCAAAGCAATGCTTTTACGAGCAACGATATCACCAACTATTACGATGTATTGCCCGCACACAACCTCGACACCGCACTTTGGCTCGAAAGCGACCGTATGCTTTCGTTGGCCTTTACGCCCAAAAGCTTAGAAGTTCAGCGCCAAGTGGTCATTGAAGAATTCAAGCAACGTTACCTCAATCAGCCCTACGGCGATGCTTGGTTGCAATTGCGCCCGCTCGCTTATCAAAAACACCCGTATCGCTGGGCCACCATCGGCAAAAACATCAAGCACATCGCCGATGCCACCATGGACGACGTCCGCGCTTTTTTTCAAAAACACTACCACCCCGGCAACGCTGTGCTGTGCATTGTTGGCAATTTTGAATTAACCGAAATTCAACAAAAAGTGCAGCATTATTTTGGCAACATCCCTGCTCAAATAAAAATTGCGCGCCAACTGCCAAAAGAACCTACTCAAAAACGCTTCAGACAAAAGGTCATTGCCCGCAAAGTTCCGGCCGATTCCTTTTACTACGCTTTTCAAATGGGCAAACGCCTAGACAAAGATTACTACCTTGCCGACCTCCTCTCAGATCACATCGGCAACGAGAAAACCGGCTTACTTTTTACAGAATTACAGCGCAAAAAACGCTTGGTTTCTGAAATTACTGCTTACATCACGGGCTCTATCGACAACGGTTTGTTTGTCATCACAGGAAAAATCAATCCGAACCGCACTTTAATGGAACTCGACGACGCACTGTGGCCCCTACTTGAAAAATACAAAGCAAAAAAAATGAGCAAGCCTGCGCTGCAGCAACTCATTTTAAAACTGCAAACGGCCAAAGCCTTTCAGGATCAAGGCCTACTGAGCCGCGCCATGAACCTCAGCTTTTTTGAGCTCCTTGGCGATGCAGCGCTTATCAATCAAGAAAGCGCGCGTTTTACAAGTATCCAGACCGCTGATCTTCAAACCTATGCCCAACAACTCTTCGATAAAAATCGTTGTGCTTTGTTGCAAATTCAAGCTCAATTACCATGATGCAACAAACACCCCCTTCTGTGCTTAATAGAAATATTGCACCCCAGTTGCGACCAATCAACCATATCGCGTTTGTGGCACCCGCAATTTACACCTTGAAAAATGGCACAAAGCTCTTTTGGCGCAATGGCCTTCAAAATGAAACCAGCAAAATTGAGCTGCATTTTGCCGCAGGCTCGGCCACCGGCGATCCGCTTACGGCTTCGTTGTGTGCAGGCCTTTTGATCAATGGCACCGCACAAAAAACAGCCAAACAAATCCAAAAAGCACTCGATGCAGTGGGCACCTATTACGACGTCTCTCTCAGCCAAGAAACAACAGTCGTAACACTTTATGCACTCAAGGACCAACTCCTCAAAGCGTATCAAATTTTTCATGAAAGCCTTTTTGGGGCTACCTTCCCACCCAAAGAATTGCAAGAACTCGTGCACGAACGCAGCCAAAAATTTAAGATCCAGCAACAAAAAGTGAGTTTTTTGGCACAGCGCTTTTTCCAGCGCAGTCTTTTTGCTGGGTCTATCTATGCACAGCAAATTCAACTAGAAGACTTCCAAAACGCAGACCGCTCAGCGATCCAAGCTTTTCATCAACAACATTACCTCAAAGGGCTTAAAAAAGTTTTCCTGATAGGTGATGTCTCAGAAGACACCCTCGGTTCTTTTCAGGATTTACTGAATGTCTTCGAAAGCAACACCAAAGAACGCAAGCCTTTTGAATGGCAACCTGAAGCAGGTGCTACCCATATTGAACAAGAAGGCGCTTTGCAAAGTGCCGTGCGCATTGGCCGACCACTCTTTAACAAAACGCATCCGGATTTCTGTGCTTTTAGTGTGCTGAACACCATTCTCGGCGACTACTTTGGCAGCCGCCTCATGAGCAATATCCGCGAAGACAAAGGCTACACTTATGGCATCGGTTCACATATCGTGGAAAATAACAATTTCGGGTATTTCGTGATTGGTACAGAGGTTGGCGTACAAACCAGGACTGCCACTTTTATTGAAATTCAAAAAGAATTCGAGCGCCTCCAAACCGAACTTGTTACAGACGCAGAACTCGAACTCGTCAAAAGTTACCTTATGGGGCAAATGCTCAAAAGTGCCGATGGCCCATATGCCATGCTCGACCTCTTTGCGAATGTAGAAACCCTTGGCCTTGACCTCAGCTTCTACGACCGTTATATCGCTGAAATCAAAGCGGTTGACGCCCAAAAACTTCAAGCTTTGGCACAGCGCTACCTCAATTGGGACCAAATGCTGATTATTTCTGCAGGATAGCAACCTTTAAAAGGCTTTGCCGTTATACTAAACAAGTAAAAAATACGTTATTCAACGGATGTTCAGAGCACTTATTGTACTGGTATTTCTTCAAACAGCTTTTACAAGTCTGGCATCGCATGTGATGGGCGGTGAAATCACCTATAAGCATCTCGGCGGCGGCAACTATCAATTTGAACTTGTTTTCTACCGCGATTGCAACGGGGCCGACGTCAATGCTGTTTCAGAAACACTCCGCGTCTGGAACCACCCAAGCCTCAATGCCATTCCAGTCTTATTTGTGCAGCGCCAAGATTTATCGCCAAGTTGCACTCAAGTGCCGGGCGGCGCAGGCCCTTTGCTTTGCGGCACTGGCAACAACGGCGGCAACGGCATAGGCGCCATTGAGAAGGTCATTTACCGCAGTGCGCCAATTGCACTTAGTGGCACTCCACCAGCACAAGGTTGGGCTTTCACCTATGAAAATTTCTCGCGCAGCGGCGCGCTCACCAATCTGAGTAATCCTTCAACT
>JBIIBL010000007.1:0-42730 GCA_044239425.1 Crocinitomicaceae bacterium
AAAACACGAATGTATCCTGTTTTTATTTCAGCATCAGAATTAGTGCCATCTGTTGCAGTTAGTTGTACATCGTACATTCCTGGAGAAGTAAATTCGATTGTAGGGTTTTCAGAACTAGCCGAAGACCCGCTTGTGAAGGTCCATCCGGTAGATGGTGTAATTACCCAACTCCAGGTTGAAACCGCATTATAGGACTGATCAGAGAGTTGAACTTCATTACCGGCACAAACTGTAGTTTTATCGGCGCTGAAGTCCGCTTTACAAAGATATGGAGCTCCTGACGCACCAACAGCTGCTAAGTTAGCGGCAGATACCACGTTGGCACGACCTGTACTCGAAACTTGAAGTGCAGCGCGCATGCGAGTGCGCTGACCTTCCGTATACATTTTGGAACAATATGAGTAATCCATGTAGTTTTCAACGTTGTCGCGGATGTTAAAGCCCCAATAGTTGTTATCGGAGTCACAGGTGTTTGAATTGAGCAAACAAGCGGTAACGCCAATGCAATTAGGTGTGTCTTGGACTTGGTCGTCGGTAGAGCAACTTGTAGTGTTTCCTGGATTGTTGTTTCCGCCCCAAGTGTGGTCGAGGTTGAGCCAATGCCCTACTTCATGGGTAAGTGCGCGGCTTGCTCCAACCGAACCGGTTCCGATTGCACCTACATAATCGTGTAATATCCAAATGCCATTTTGCATACTTGTTGCACCCCAGTTACTTGGCTTATAGGTATAACCAGCCGCTCCGCCGATTTCTCCACACACAAAAATATTAAGATACCTGTTGCCTGGCCATTGCCCGTTGTATACATTGTTGCCCGCCACAATTGCATCTACTTGATCACCGCCGTCGTCACCTTGATAGCTCATTGGAGAGAAAGTGCGGGTGATTCCACTAAAACATTGCCCATTTGGAGCTATAGTAGCCAGCTTGAACTCGATTTCGATGTCCGCAGGCATGCCTTGGAAGTCTGGATGGACATTGGCTGTGTCGGCATTTTGCTTGCGGTAGTCGCGGTTAAGAATGGCGAGTGCATTTAGAATTTGTTCGTCGGAAATATTTTCTACACCATTAAAATGCAAAACGTGAAAAACCACTGGTATTGTGTAGATGGTTCCTTTTTGGTCGGTTCCTTTTTTAGCGACTTCAGCGTATTCTGCCTCAGCGATTGCTAGGCCTTTCACATAGGATGTGTTTTGAAGTAAGGCAGCGTGTTTTTTGTGGGTTAGGCAGTATTCTACGTTTTCACCCTCTCGCATGTTTTGGGTGTCAAGTACCCTTTGAGGCTTTTGAGCAAAAACAGCGGTAGAGAAGGTGAGTCCGCCAAGAAGAAGGGCAAAAAAAGTGTGTCGTTTCATAGTTGATTCGGATAGAGCATGATAGTTTGTGGTAAAAATACAATAAGTCCTACAAATTTTAATATTCTCTTTATAAATAATATCGATAACATGGATTCATTAACTTTGTTCTATGAAAGCAAATAAAGCCTCAGATACACTAGCCATCACAACTAAGATTGTTTTGCCTAATGACACCAACACCCTTGGAAATCTTTTTGGGGGTCAACTCCTGGCCTGGATGGACGTCATCGCTAGTGTTTCGGCACACCGACACTCCAAAAGGGTGGTGGTTACAGCTTCGGTGAATAACGTTTCTTTTCAAAAGCCAATCAATCATGCTTCTATTGTTACCCTAGAAGCAAAGGTTTCGCGTGCGTTTAATTCATCTATGGAAGTATTTCTAGATGTTTTTGTCGAAGACGCCGTTACCGGCCAACGCGAAAAATGCAATGAGGCCATCTATACCTTTGTGGCTGTCGACCAAAATGGAAACCCAATTCAAGTTCCGGAATTGGTCCCTGAAACAGAAGAGGAGAAATTGCGCTATGAGGGCGCGCTTCGCCGCAAACAATTAGCTCTCATTTTAGCGGGCAAAATGAAAGCGTCAGACGCCACAGAACTCAAAAAACTTTTTATCGAGGAGTAATATTTATCTGATTCATTGCCTTTGCAATTTCAGTTAAATCTTGCTTGCGCATACAGGAAAAATGACCTTTTGGACAGCTTTGATGCCCAATTTTTGAACAAGGCCTGCAAGGTAAATCTGCTACCTCATAATCATATACTTCATCTTGTTCGAGGCGATACGGATACATGCCAAAGTCTCTAATTGTGTTGCCCCAAATAATGTGTAAAGGAACGTCAAAACTTGCCCCTATGTGCATGAGCCCCGTGTCGTGGGTGAGTAAGGCACTGGCATTTTTTACCAACCATGCAGACTCGTGGATACTCGTGAGGCCAACTGCAGAAAATATCGTATTGGATTTAGATTGGTCCAGTATTTCTTTGGCGGTGACTTGGTCTTCTGTCCCACCCAAAAGTAAGATCGGCAACTGTATTTTGTTCACTAATTCGACAAGCAAATCAGTTGGCATTCTTTTGGTTGCAAACTGAGCGCCAATGGCAATGGCTACATAGGATTTTGGCGCTAAATGAAAACGCGCTTGAATATCAAACTGTGCTGCGGTTGGAATTGAATATTGATGGGTAGCTGTATCAATTGGCCAGTCTGAAACAAGTCCCGATAGGGTGCTTAAATAGCGTTCTACCACATGTGTTCGCTTCTTAGGAAAGATTTTAAAAGTAGTGAGTAGCCACTTCTCATAGTTATTTTTTGGAAAATGAAAAACGCGCTTTAAATGAAAACCAAAGAGTAAGCGGGTTCGTAAATTATTGTGCAGGTCTAGAATGGCGTCGTACTGAGCTAGATTTATTTGTCGACGCAAGGCCTGGAGAGAATCATTCAACAAAAAAACATCGTCAATATCCGGACAGGCCTCTAATAAAACCTTAAAATTTTGTTTGGTGACGTAATCTATCTTACAATCAGGAAAGTGTGATTTGATTGCCGCAACAACAGGAAAGGTCAGGACGATATCGCCTATGGAGCTAAATCGGACGATGAGAATGCGCTTCGGATTACTGCTTGACATTGTACGAATGTACAAAAACTACTTTGTGTGCTGAAATAGGACGCGGTCGCGGTCAATTTGACCCTCCAACGCCTCAAAAAAGGCGGCCTTTTGACTAGGCTCAATACAATCTAAAGGAAAAGAAAGTTGTAATTCTTCGAGGTAATCAAAATAGATGGTTTGCTGACTGACAGATACTTTTCGAAGGCCATTGAGATAAATGAGGATGACTTCGCGGTCGGCAACGAGAATTGCCTTTGAACTCAGGCCAACGCGAAATTGCTTCCCATTGACCACAAGAAATAAGATTGCATCTAGCGCTAAAACAAGGTAGGTTAAGGAGACAAAAATTGCCACCTGACTTAAAAATTGATGGGCCGCAAACAGACTTAAAAAAACAAGTGCTTCCAAACTGTTGTATACAAAAACTCGGCGTTTGCGCTCTAAGCTAATCGGTTGGTTCCAAACAAATTTTGCTTGTTGTTTGACCATATTCACGCCCATCCATCGTCTGATGCTGCGGCGAAGACCAATAATCAAAATCAATAAGCCCAGAACTAAGTATACCTCTGTGCGAAAAGGCAAGCGTTTGCCCGTGGTGTGTAGCACATCGATAGGGAGGTCAAAGCCAACAAAGACGGAAAGCAAAAGTGTTGGCAAACTGATTACCAACAAGATCAAATTGATGAAACTATTCATTCGGGATGAGTTTTAGCCTCGCCTTCAGGCCTTTGATTTTATCTTGTGCGGCATCTACCTTCTTTTGAACGTCTAGGCGGAGTTGGTCGGCACCTTTTGAACGCGCAAAGAAACCAAGGTTGTTCTCTAGCGTAAAAATATCCTTTTGTAAGAAGTCTATCTGCTTGCGGATCTCTTGGCGCTCAGCTTGCAAAAGACGTTGTTTGTCTGGCGATGCAAGTAGGCCTTCTAATTTGGCTTGAAAGAACACGCGCTCTTTCTCTTGTCCTTCTAACTTGAGGTCTTTGTAGAGGTCGTCCATGCGCGTTTTAAACGCTGTGTAAGTGCTTTGTTTCTCTTTGATGCCTACAGGGCCAATTGCATTAAATTGTTGCTGAAAGTCGCGCAATTGAGCCAATGCAGACTGTTTGTCGGCCGGGAGCTCAAAACTATTTAGTGCCTCAATGAGGGCAAGTTTAGCAGTAAGGTTTTGGGTGTTTTCAGCATCTTGAACTTCAAACTGCGTTTGACGCGCGTCAAAGAAGGCATTGCAAGCTACTCTGAATTCTTTCCAAAGTTTGTTTTCGTAACGCTGACCCGCTGATCCAATTTCTTGCCATTGGCGCTGCAATTTTTTGAGTTGGTCTGCGGTGTTTTTCCAATCGGTGGAGCTTCCAAAAGCCTGGGCTTTTTCTATTATGGCTTTTTTCTTGGTGACGATTTCTTGGCTAGCCGCATCTATTTCTTTAGAGAAGTTCTTTTTTGCGGCAAAAAATGCATCGCAAAGCGCTCTAAAAGATTGATAAACAGCTTCGTTGTCTTTGCGGCTTCCCGAGCCAATGGTCTTCCATTGGGCCTGTAGATCCAAAACAAAAGCAGTTTGGGCTTCCCAATGCTTGAAGGTGTTCCAGTTGGCGCTGTCTTCCATGCGGGCAGCTAAATCGGCAACAAGTTTTTTCTTGGCATCGATGTTTGCCTTCAAGACCTGTCTTTGCGCTTCGTAGTGCTCGTTGATTTTGTCGTAAATACTTCTGACTGCCTCCCAGTAAGCCGTTTTCATGAGTTCCCAATCTTCGTTTTGAACCGGGCCGATTTCTTCCCATTCGTCTTGAAGCGCATGTAATTGGCTTTCGAGGTCGCGTTGTTCGAGCGCAGCCACACGCAATTGTTTGAGCTTGAAAATGAGGTCTTCTTTGAGTTGTTTATTGCGGCGGTAGTCGTGTTCTTTGAGCTCTTTGTAGATTTTAATATTGTAGAAGAAAATCTCTAGCAAGCGGGAATATTCCTTTTGGAGGGTCTCGCGGTGCTCTCTTGGAATGACGCCAATTTTTTTCCAGGTTTCGTGAATTTCTTTATAGGCTTGGAACGCCGTACCGATTTTCTCTTCGTTGTCAATGACTTCTTTGAGTCGGGTAATGAGGTCTTTCTTGAGTTTGAGGTTTTGTGTCTCAAGCGTTTGTTGCAATTGTTGTTGCGCTTTTCGCTTGGTCACAAATTGATTGTAGGCTTCAAAAAAAGCTTCTTTAAGCGGTTTGTAGTCGACCTCTTCATAGGATTCGCCTGCATCTTTGGCGTCTAAGCGCTTGACTTGTTCTTGGCGTTCTAGCTCGATAAGCAAGTCTTCAAATTGCTGTTTGATTTCGCCTGCTGTGCGCCCCAATTGAAGAAGGTCTTCTTGCAGGCCCAAGGCCTCAATTTGGTCGGTGTAGTGTTGTAATTCCATTAGGCTTCCAATTGAAAGGTAGATAAGGCGACAAATTCTTGCATGCGTGCGCGAAGGTCTTCTTGATTGATTTCCAATAAACGCTCAGTGCCAAATTTTTCGACGCAAAAAGAAGCAAGAGCAGAACCGGCAATAATGGCGCGTTTCATGGTTTCGAAGTCGAGGGTTGGTGCCGCAGCGAGGTAGCCCATAAAGCCGCCTGCGAAGGTGTCGCCTGCCCCAGTTGGATCAAAAACTTCTTCTAAAGGAAGCGCTGGAGCATAGAAAACATTTGCTTCGTGGAACAACAATGCTCCGTGCTCTCCTTTTTTGATGATGAGACTCGCTGGGCCCATTGCGCGAATAATGCCGGCAGCTTTGCGCAAAGAATATACGCCAGAAAGCTGACGCGCTTCTTCGTCGTTGATGATGAGTACATCGATGTGTTTGATGGTTTCTTTGAGCTCGTCTAGCGCGATGTCCATCCAGAAGTTCATGGTGTCCATGGCGATCAGCTGCGGACGGGTAGTCATTTGTTGGATTACTGACAATTGAACCGCCGGACTAAGGTTGCCCAACATCAAGAACGCAGCATTTTGTGCATGCGCAGGAACGACCGGTTTGAAATCGGCGAGCACATTGAGTTCGGTAACGAGGGTATCGCGCGAGTTGAGGTCGGTGTGGTAGCGGCCAGACCAAAAGAAAGTTTTTTCGTCTTGTTTGATCTCAATGCCACTGACATCTACGCCTTTTCCTTCCAATAATGTCAAAAATTCTTTCGGAAAATCTCCTCCTACTACAGAGATCAGATTTTGTTCTTTCACGAAAAAAGAAGAGGCTAAGGCAATATAAGTGCCTGCGCCACCAACGATTTTGTCTGTCTTTCCAAAGGGTGTTTCTATGGCGTCAAATGCCACACTACCAACTGCTGCTAATTTCATAGTTCTAAATTGTGCCGCAAAGATAGGTAATTTCAGCTCTTTTGCTATTAATTTATGGTGTTTTAAGCGCTCTTGGATGCGCACTGCCATAAGCCTTGCGCAATTGAGCAAATGAATTGTGGGTATACACCTGAGTAGCGGATAAATTAGCATGACCCAAAAGGTCTTTGAGCGTTTCCAAACCTGCGCCATTATTGAGCATATGGGTAGCGAAAGTATGCCGAAGGATGTGCGGGCTGCGCTTCTCTACCCCACTCAAGGTACCCAATACTTCTTTTACCAATCGGTATACAAGTTGAGCATAGAGTGCTTGACCGTTCATACGAAGCAATAAATTTGGATGTTCGAGGCCCAGTGCACGTTTGGCAGCTCGGTATTGATTGATTTTTAGAAGTAACTCCGGAGCGATAGGAATAAGGCGTTCTTTATTGCGCTTTCCTAGCACTTTGATGTATTGTTGGTTTACCGCTGCATCTTTGAGGTCTATGAGTTCAGAAAGACGCATGCCTGTTTGATAAAAGAGTTCCACAATAAGGCTGTTTCGCAAACCTTCAAAGTCTGAAGAAAACAAGGCATTTACTTTTTGTGGGTCTAGTTCAGATTCTTTGACAAAAACCGGTAGACGTTTCTCTCCTTTCGGACCTTGAATGCGGGTCATTGGGTTTTCTTCGAGTTTGCCGTCTTTGCGCAACCATTTAAAAAAAGTACGCAAGGCAGCGAGTTTGCGATTGACCGAACGCTTACTTAAGCCTTGTTCTAACAAGGAGACCATCCAGCCACGAACAGTGGAGGTGTTCTGTTCTTGCCAGTCCGAGAGCTGCATGCAACCCGAAAAAACGCTGAATTGCTGGATATCCTGAATGTAGGCCAAACAGGTGTGCCCAGAGTAGCGTTTTTCTTGACGTAAATAATTTTCGAATTCTTGGAGCATAAAAAAAGGAGCCGAAGCTCCTTTCCATACGTATTTTGTAGCAAATGGTTACAATTGCTGACTTTGCATTCTTTGTTTGTATGCAGCGCGGATTACTTCCTGACGACGAGAGATAGATGGCTTCACAAATTCTTTACGGCCACGCAATTGCTTCATCACATTGGTTTTTTCGTACTTCTTCTTGTACTTCTTCAATGCGCGTTCGATGTTCTCGCCTTCTTTAATTGGAATGATCAACATATGCTTTAATTTCTTTGTTTAAACTTAGGGTCGCAAAGATACGAGAGAAATTCAATTCTACAAAATTATTTCAAAATTTCTCTAGAAATCACCAACTTTTGAATTTCGGAGGTGCCCTCCCCTATGGTCATGAGCTTGGAATCGCGCAAGAACTTCTCGGCCGGATACTCCTTGGTATAGCCGTATCCACCCATAATTTGCACGGCTTCGTTGCCACATTTTACCGATACTTCAGAAGCAAAATACTTGGCAAAAGCACCCTCTTTGGTGACGGGCATTTTTGCATCTTTCTTAGCTGCCGCCTGAAAAGTAAGTAGCTCTGCGGCCTCAATTTGGGTAGCCATATCGGCTAGCTTAAAGCTAATGGCTTGGAAGTGTGCAATTGGCTGCCCAAATTGCTCGCGTTCTTTGGCGTACTTGACAGAAGCCTCAAAAGCACCTCTTGCAATACCACAGCTCAAAGAAGCAATGGAAATACGACCGCCGTCGAGAATTTGCATGGCCTGCACAAAACCTTGCCCTACTTCACCAATGACGTTTTCGTTTGGAATGCGCACATTGTCAAAAATAAGCTCTGCTGTTTCACTTGCGCGCACACCTAATTTTTCTTTGATTTTGACAGCTGAAAAGCCCGGCGTGCCTTTTTCGACAATAAATGCTGTAATGCCTTTGCTGTCTAAAAGTTCACCTGTTCTGATTAGAACAACTGCTACATCGCCTGAAAGGCCATGGGTAATCCAGTTTTTAGAACCATTTAATATCCAGTGGTCGCCGTCGCGAACAGCCGTTGCTTTCATGCGCATGGCATCGGAGCCAGTATTGGCCTCGGTTAAGCCCCAAGCGCCAATCCATTCGCCACTAGCTAGTTTCGGTAAATACTTTTGTTTTTGTGCCTCAGAACCATGATAATAGATGTGTCCTGTGCACAAAGAATTGTGAGCAGCAACACTCAGGCCTACGCCACCGCATACCTTGCCGAGTTCCATCAGCACAGTTGCATATTCGTTGTAGCCAAAGCCCGAGCCTCCATATTGCTCCGGAATAAAAATGCCGAGCAAACCAAGTTCGCCCATTTTTTTCATGACCTCAACAGGGAAAATTTCGTGATCGTCCCAGTGCTTCCGATTCGGTCGGATTTCGCGCTCAGCGAAGTCGCGCACCATTTGGGCAAGTAATTGCTGTTGTTCAGTAAAATAGGTATTCATATTGTTGATTGATGATGATTGTTGATGAAATGATACGGGAGAAAGTTAAGCCATTCAAAGTGTTTTAATAATTGACAATTGATGAAATTTGCTCGCTGAATTGCGCTAATTTTTGCTCGCCGTCTAGGAACGACAAAGCTACCAAGAAGTCAAAGCCGGCTACTACGGCGCCGCTTTTTTCGATAAGGGTAGCTGCGGCTGCGGCTGAACCACCTGTTGCCAAGAGGTCGTCGTGGATCAGGACACGCTGCCCCGCTTGAACAGCGTCGGTGTGCATTTCTATGACCGCAGACCCATACTCAAGTTCGTAGGCATGTTTGATCTTGTCATAAGGCAACTTGCCTTCTTTGCGGATGAGCACAAAAGGAATGCCTAGGCGCATGGCCAAAGGATATCCAAACAAGAAACCCCGACTTTCTATACCGGCAATTGCGTCTAAACCTGCATCTTGGTAATGTGCAACAAGATGATCGAGAACGGCATTTGAAACTGCAGGGTTCAACATGATGGTAGAAATATCCTTAAACAGGATGCCTGGTTTTGGAAAATCAGGTACATCGCGGATCACCGTCTTGAGTTGCTCTTGAATTGTCATGTCACAAAGATACATAAGGCAAGAGTTTTTTGTATGTCTCTTCGTCAATTAATACAGATTCTTTGAGTTCCTTCAGCTCTTTGAATCCGCCTTTTTGGTTGCGCATCTTAATGATAGAATTGGCTTGATTCCAAGTGAGATACGGGTGTTGTTTGAGCACTTCATAGGTAATTGAATTCAAAGCAAGCCTATTCACCTCTTTATTGATTTCCAAATATTTTATGACAATTTCAATAATTTCAGGCTTCATCCCTTTAATTTCAGAGAGTTGTTCTAGCTGTAAGAAACCGCCTAAGCGCGTTCGGTAGGCAATGATCTTTTCAGCCGTATACTGACCAACGCCCGGCAAAGCCACCAACATGTCCGCTGTTGCAGAATTAAGGTCTATTTTTAGAATTTTCTTTTCTTGAAGAATACTTTCGGTCTCTTTCAATTGGCCATCAACCTTCTTTGAAGAAGCTTTCTCAATTGTTTGATCAAAGATCAACGAATCGGTGATTAGGTTTAATAAATCAAGAGGCAATACACGAATTCGTCGCATTTGCTCAAGTGAATGAAAACCATACTTATCTCGGTAACGCAACATCGATGTCGCCTGTTTAAAACTGAGCCCAAGGCGTTGCCAATCGGACGCATTAAGAGATTGAGGCGAACAACGCTTCCAAAGTGGCTTAAAACGTCCCGAAGCATGTGGAGTGTTGTCGTTTTGGTCTGCAAATGCTCGCTGGACTTTGCTGTCTTGCACGAAAGTCCACTCGTAAGAGAGATCAGGTTCGGTGAAGTACGCCTCTAGACGCGGAAAGAAGATTACCAATACGCAAATACAAAGCCAAATAAGGGTGCCGCGTTCTAAACGCTTGGAGAAAATGACAAATGGTTTTTTCATGTAAGCCTCAACGAGAACTTACCGTGCTTATTGGTTAAGCTGCCTTTCTTTTCGATTCAATTAAGTAATATACCGGAATGCCCAAAAGAACGATAAACAAGCCCATACCTGCATTTCGAAAATCGTAGATCAATAAATCTATGCAAATAGCGAGTGTCAGTACAATGTATAGTGCAGGAATATACGGGTAGCCCCAAGCTTTGTAGGGCCTTGGTGTATCTGGCTCTAATTTGCGCAGTCTAAAAATGCCGTAAATAGTGATGATGTAGAACAACAAACTTGCAAACGTGCTATAGGTGAGCAAGTCGCCATATTTACCCGACAAGCAAAGCGCACTTGCCCAAAGACATTGGATCCAGAGCGCTCTTGCGGGAACGCCATTTGAATTGAGCTGCTCAGCACTTTTGAAGAAAAGACCATCTTTGGACATGGCGTAGAACAAACGAGATCCGGCTAAAACCAAACCATTATTACAGCCAAAAGTGGATACCATAATGAGGCCAGCCATCAATAAAATACCAGCGTCACCGAAAATCACATAAGCAGCCGAAGCTCCTACTCTATCGTTACTAGCAAAAAGCATTCCTTGGTCGATTGGGTTGAGGCCATCTGGGCTTCCGTTTACTGGTAACAGGGCGAGATAAGCTATATTGGCCAAAACGTAAATAACGGTAACGATTAAGGTGCCGAAAAATAAACTTTTAGGTATGTTTTTTTTAGGGTCCTGGATTTCACCTGCAATAAAAGTAACGTTGTTCCAAGCATCCGCAGAAAACAAAGAATTGATAATGGTTGCGCCCAATGCGCCAACCAGCGCCCAACCTGTTAAAGGAATTTGAAAAACTTTATCACCGCTACTCGAAACAACTGTTCGGGTTGCTCTCCAAGCATCGGTAAAATTGAGTGCAAATACGTCGGTTTTCAGACCAAGATAGATACCCAATACAATGAGTGCGCCCAACGCAAATAATTTGGCAAAAGTGAACACAAACTGAATCATCTTTCCGTTTTGAACCCCTCGCGCATTTGAATAGGTTAACAATACAACCGAGGCAATGGCTAGCACCTGCGCCCACGAAATACTCAAAAAAGAAGAGTTGAAGATGACTTCATTCAAACCCGGAAAAAATACAGCAGTGTATTTGGCAAAGGCTACTGCAACTGCTGCAATAACCCCTGTTTGAATAACAGTAAAGACGGTCCAGCCGTAAAGAAAGGAAGCCATTTTGCCATAAGCGCGCTGGATGTAAACGTACTGCCCACCTGCATTTGGCATCATGCCAGCTAATTCACCATAACTGAGTGCTGCAAAGATGGTGATGAGCCCCGTCAGAACCCACAACACCAATAACCAAGCTGGCGAACCGATATCGCGCAGCATGAGTGTCGAAACAATAAAAATTCCGGAGCCAATCATGGATCCAGACACCAATAAAGTGGCGTCGAGCAAGCCTAGGGAGCGCTTGTTATCGCTAGCCATTAGTCTTCTTCTGAGGCATTCACAATAGCGTCGTGGCCGGTTAAGGACTCTTCAAACGCATAGCCGTTCAGGTTGCTGTGTTTGCGTGAGTATAAGAAATAAACGATCAAGCCAAGTGTTGACCAAATGATAAACGCCACCCAGGTATCAGGGCGCACAAAATACATTAGGCCAAAGTTAAACCCTGCGCCAGCAATTGCAACAAACCAAACCGCAGGTGTCTTAAATGGGCGCTCTAAATCTGGTTGTTTGATACGCATGATTAGAACGGCAATGGAAATCATGGCAAAAGCTAGAAGCGTACCCATGGAACACATTTCTGAAACTTTATCAATAGGGGTTGTTGCTGCAACGATAGAGACTATCCCGCCGACTAATAACGTACTTCTAAATGGCGTCTTGTAGGTTTCGTGAATTTTGCCAAATACTTTAAAAGGCAACAAACCATCCTTAGCCATACCTAAGAAGATACGCGTTTGACCAAGCATCATGACGAGCATAACCGAAGTAAGACCCGCAACTGCTGCAATGGTAATCAGGACAGTTGCCCACGGCATACCAATGCCCTCAAATGCAGAGGCAACAGGTGCCTTGATATCGAGTTCATTGTACGGAACCATTCCGGTTAATACTAAGGAGACAACAATGTATAACACCGTACAAATCACTAATGACATGATGATGGCAAATGGGACGTCTTTCTTAGGATTAATTGCTTCACCTGCCTGGGTAGATACTGCATCAAAGCCAATATAGGCAAAGAATACTATGGTGGCTGCGGTGACTACGCCAGACCACCCAAATGAAGTGGAGCCATCGGCGTTATTTACAGTTTCAGGAATAAAAGGTACGTAGTTGTCAGTATCAATAAAGAAGAAGCCAACAAAAATGACAAACAATACAACTGCAACCTTCAGGATGACAATCATGTTGTTGGTTTTGGCCGCTTCTTTGATCCCTTTCACGAGAATGGCTGTAACTACCCATGTTATCAGGAATGCCGGCAAATTAAATGCAAAATCTGGAGTTGGAATACCTGCTTCATGTGCTTTTTCTGCAGCGGTTAATGCGTCGTTCATGAGCCACATAGGCGGATGTATATCGAATTGATGCAGGAGCTTTTCAAAATAACCACTCCAAGCAACAGCAACGGTTGTGGCGCCCATCATGTATTCTAAAATGAGGTTCCAGCCAATGATCCAAGCAAAGAGCTCACCCATTGTGCCGTAAGAATAAGCATATGCAGAACCTTCAACTGGTAAGATAGAAGCAAACTCAGCATAACAAAGCGAGGCAAACAAACAACCCACACCTGCAATGACAAAAGACAACGCCAATGCCGGACCAGCGTGGTCATGTGCTGCAATACCAGTTAAGGTAAAAATACCCCCGCCGATAATTGCGCCAATGCCTAATGAAGTGAGGCCCCATCTACTCAAAACACGGTTGAGGTCATTTTTTTTCATGTCACGTTCAAAGTGACTTACCGGTTTTTTTCTCCAAACACTCATAATCTATTTTTTAGGTAGGTAAAGATAAATTTTTTTCTGAATTACAGCAGCGCAAAGGTCTCCTCTAAGGTGCGTGGATTGTAGCCCAACACCGTACGTGCTTTATCGAGTATGAAACCCGTATGCGGGGGGCGTTTTGCCGGTTGCTGAAGGGTACTACTGCTTAATTTGCTTACTTGCTGCATTGGAAGCCCATAATACGCTGCTACGCGTTCCACAATTTGATAAATCGAAAGGGTCTCTGGTCCTGCAATGTGAAAAATGCCTTGCTGATTGAGTTCACAGATGCGCACACAAGCCCAAGCGAGGTCGTCGGCCCAGGTTGGCGCCCTAAATTGATCGTCGACGATTTGCAGCGGATTGCCTTTTTCAAGTGCTTCTTTTGCCCAAAGAATGAGGTTTGATCTAGATAGTTGTTCGCCCTTGCCATAAACAATAATGGTGCGAACTATAGAATAGCTAAGGCCTTCTAATTGCTGCACGATATTTTCGCCTTCTACTTTAGAGCGCGCATAGACACTCAGTGGATTGGGCTGATCAGACTCCGTATAAGGGCCAGCAAGGCCATCAAAGACAAAATCAGTAGAAAGTAGTTGAAAATGAATTTGGTAATGGTGACAATACTTTGCAAGCATCAGGACCGCTTGTCGATTAACGAGGTCACATGCTTCTGGATTCAGCTCGCATTGATCTACGTTGGTCATGGCCGCAGTGTGTATGACATGTGTTGGCGCATAGCCTTTCAACACTATTTGAA
The DNA here is from genome assembly GCA_044239425.1 of Crocinitomicaceae bacterium. Classification (GTDB taxonomy): domain Bacteria; phylum Bacteroidota; class Bacteroidia; order Flavobacteriales_D; family Crocinitomicaceae; genus UBA952. Next base: position 13,895 of record JBIIBL010000007.1, read on the forward strand.
TATTTTGTTCATCAGTAATGTCTAAAGCCTCATAGGCATGCTCTGGACATTTGGGATTGCGATTAGCGCCACTGGAGGTAGCTAGAAATTCAATTTGCTTAGCCAAGCATAAATCGATAATTTTTTGACCTAGAAGGCCATTACTGCCGGTAATGAGCAATTTCATAAATCCCAGATTGATTGTTTGCGTTTTGTTTGAAACTTGAAATAATGCTTGTGCTCGAGGATCCAAGCCATGATGAGGTAAAGAAGTACAGGCGAACCCAAACCAATAAAACTAAAGTAGATAAAGCCAAGCCTTACTTTGTTGGTGCGGATGCCTAAACGGCGGGCCCACCACTCACAAACCCCAAAAGATTGGAGTTCGAAGAAAAAAACAATTTTTTGTAAGAGACGTCTCATGATTTAAAACAAAAGGCGCCTTCCGACGCCTTTCTAGTTATAATCTTGGAAGTTGTTTGAACTTGCGGTATTCAGGGTCTGCCGCAGGAGCCGTATTCGGATCAAAAGTGGTACTTGTGATCTTGGCGGTTGTTCTACGGTTGATGGTGTGTAGCATTTCAAACTTGGCCTTGTCAGTAGTTTTAAACTGATTGATGTAGTCTTCTGTGAGGACAACTGTTTTGCCAGTTGGGTCTACCCATGTTGCGGGCTCCATTTCGCCGCGTCCAACAGGACGAATGCGACGTGGGTCAATGCCACAAGTTTCTACTAAATGCTTGTAAACCGCTTTCGCACGGTTTTCAGAAAGCATTTGGTTACGCGCGTCTCCACCACGTGCATCTGTGTGTGAGAATAAATCGATGGTGACATTTGGGTATTCTTTAAGCATGCTGTCTAAGAACTTAAGGGAGTCTAGAGACATACAAGTAACATCGTTAATAAATACCCACTGATCAAATACATAACGGATTTCTGGAGTGCGGATTTCACCAACAGGCAACAAAGGCATTTCAATTAAGAAACTTTGACTTTGCTCTAAACCGACTGTGGAGAACTTAGCACCTTTTTTATCTTCGTAGTAACCTTCTTTTTCTGCTTTTAGCGTGAATTCTTTGCCAGCAAGAATGTAACGGCCTTTTTTGTCAGGCATTGCATCCCAGGCAATTTTACCATTTGATTTGGTAACGCCTTCTAATTTGGTGCCATCTGATATAGTTATGTATACTTTAGCGCCAGCTAATTTCTTAGATTTCTTACCTGATTCGTATACAGTTACGCGTAAGTCGAAAAGATTTGGAGGGGTATTGAAACTCCAGATTTCTGGTGCATACTCTTGATTGCTGGTGGTTTTGCGCTCAGAGGTAAAGAAACCAGACTTGCCATCGAAGTCAGACATGGCGTAATCATTGCCTTGAGAATTGAATGGATAACCCATGTTTTTAACGCCTGTCCATTTGTTTTCGCCAGCCACTTGCTCAGCAACAAAGATGTCCAGACCACCAATTCCTGGCAAGCCGTCAGAAGCAAAATAAAGCTGCCCATTAGGACCAATTGATGGGAAAAGTTCGTTCCCTGCGGTATTGAACATAGCACCCATATTGTGAGGAATAGAATCCCAAGTTTTGGTGCGCTTGTCGAAAGTTACGTACCACAGGTCGCGACCTCCAAAAGATTTCTCACCATTCGGGCTTTTCTGCATATCTGATGCGAAAATCAGCATTTGGTCGTCGGGTGATAAACAAGGATGACCAACTGAAATGGTATCAGAAACAGTCAATGAAATTTTGCGTGGTTCTTCAAAATCCTGACCACTCATGCTAGCTGTCCAGATCTCACAACCGAGGTCCATTTTCTCAGCATTTGGGCAACGTGTGAAATAAATGTTTTTGCGTTTAGAATCGAATGTTGCTGAACCTTCGTTAGCGGTGGTGTTGACCACACCTTTGGTATCCAAAGATTTTACACTCGTTGGATTACCATTTACATCGTATTCAGCGATGTAAAGGTCCATGTATTTTTCACCAGAAATGGGGTCTCTTTTTGTACCAGTGCTTTCATCGCGAGAAGAACTGAAAACAACCATCTTGCCTTTTTTGTCCATATAGGTAGGCGCCATATCCATTTGTTTGGTGTTGATTTTGACTTCAGGCTTCACCACTAATTTTGAAGTTTCGAATTCATCGAAGTCTTTGTATTTTTCACAAGCCATGATGGCATCGTCGACTTCTTTGGTGCGAGACTTAGGAGCAACGCGCTTGAATTCGCGGTAACTTTTAATGGCGTTGTCGAAGTCTTTCATCATGCGCTGCATGTCGCCTTTGTAGTAATATACTTCAGGGACTACATCGAAATACTTAAGCTCGATACAAGTGCCATACCAGTCGTTAGCTTTGTCGTAGATTTCAATTGCGCGGTAAGACTCGGCTATTTTGAAAGCCATGTCGCCTTTTTGGCGCAAAGAGCCGCGAGCACCTAGTTTTTTATAGGCATCTTGACAAACATTAATAGCTTCAAAGTAGTTTCCTGAGATAAAAACTTCATTGGCCTGACGAACGAACTTTGGATCGGGAGCGGTTTGAGCAAAACTCACCGATGCGGTCATCAAGGATAGGATAGCGGCAATGAATAATTGTTTCATAAAGCGTAGTTTTAGCTTGGCAAGTAACCAAGGAAAGCAAAAATAGAGAAATTTTATTTAAAATCCGAACAATAGGTTCTCCACCGTTCTAATAAGCGCTCAAAACCATGAGGAAGCTCAGAATCAAACTCGAGATACTCTTTGGTCCTTGGCTGTATAAAACCTAATGTTTTGGCATGTAGGGCTTGTCCGGGTAACAGTGCAAAATTATTAGTCATGAATTTTTCGTAGGCCGAAGATTTTGTGCCCTTTAAAATGCGATCTCCACCGTATTCGAGGTCGTTAAACAACGGATGTCCGATAAATTGCATGTGTGCCCGAATTTGATGGGTACGGCCCGTTTCTAATTTGCATTCAACAAGGGTCACGTAACCAAAACGCTCCAGCACTTTATAATGGGTAACCGCAGGTTTGCCATAAGCTCCATCCGCAAACACTGTCATTACTTTGCGGTTCTTGAGTGACCTTCCTATGTGTCCAGTAACCGTACCATCTTCACTGATATCGCCCCAAACGAGGGCATAATAGCGCCTTTCGGTACTGCGGTCGTAAAATTGTTTAGCGAGGTCATTGAGGGCGTTTTCGGTCTTGGCTACTACGAGTAACCCGGTTGTATGTTTGTCTATACGGTGAACGAGACCGGGTCTTCCGAAATAGTCTTTTGGCAAGGTTGGCAAGTTGTCAAAATGATAAACCAAGGCATTGACTAGCGTACCAGAATAATTTCCATAGCCAGGATGCACTACCATATTAGCTTCCTTATTGACCACTAATAAATCATCGTCTTCATAGGTAACTTCTATAGGTATGTCTTGGGCAATGAGCTCGATTTCGCGAACGGGGTAAGGCAACACAATTGCAATGTCATCGCCGGGCTTGACGCGGTAATTTTGCTTTACTGCAGCACCGTTGACGTGAATATTTCCATTTTTTGCAGCAACCTGAATTTTACTTCGGGAGGTATCGGCCATTCGGTCAAGTAAGAACTTGTCAATACGCACAACCTCCTGCCCAGGATCGGCTTTAAATCGATGGTGTTCGAAGAGGTCGGCCTCTTCAACTTCAATTTCTAAATTTTCGCTCATTAGTGATTGACAACCAGTTTAAGTATGCTCAGATGCGTTTGAGGGCATTGCAAGAAATAAACCCCATTAGGCAGCTTACTGATATCAAATGAGGTAGTCGTTTGTGTTTGTTGCAACTTACCTAAAGCATCTAGTAAACAAATAGTTGTGCCTTGCAATGAAGCTGGCAACTGAACTATAACCTCTTGACTTGCTGGATTTGGATAAACCGACCAATCTAAGGCCGCAACATTATTTTGAGAGATGCCAAGACTGGCATCCAAGGCCGTTGAAAAGATAGGATGAATCATGGCTGAACCTTCAAAAGGTGAAGTATACCATGTGAAGCCGCCGTCTACACTGTATTTGACTTTATCGGAATGATCGATATTGCGGTCAAGGCCTAGATTGAGCCGCTCAGCATCTAGTTGTCTCCAGCCAACAAAGAAGGATGCAGGTACGCTTACTTTTTGAGTATCGGCAAAATAATATGGCACAAAAATACCACGCTCTTCACCATAAATTGGGGTGCGCGGGAAGAACACTTCGTCTTCGTAAAGAAGTGTTCCTGGCTGACCATTTTCGTTGCTCCAGACACTCAGCAAGAAAAGTTTAGAGGAGACATCTATTACGGATGGAACAAAATGAAAAGAAACACCGACCAATGAATCAGCTTCATAAGCATTGAACTCGACAGCTAATCTGGCTTGCATACCAGTTGGGCCAAACGCAGCCTCTGCACTGCCGTCGTCGTAACTATAAAAATTAAAGAACGGTTGGTAAAAACTAGTGGTGTCGTTGAGTGTGAGATTCGGGAACTGAACGCTGATGTCTCCCTTTACGCGAAACGCTTGTTGGTCTCCGCCCATACTTGTTGGGAAAGAACCAAAAGTACTAATGTTGTGCGTTGTAAAGTAGGTGGTGGTGGGCTCATAATTCAAATCGCCTGCAGACAACTGACTACCAGGAATGGTAAACTGATTGACCTGAGCGCCTGCATGTTCCACAACAAATTGACCCGCAATTTGATTGTTCTCTGGGCTTGTGCTGCCGTTATGGACGCCAATTGGAAAATCGTTTCTGAAAGGTTTAGGGGTGTTTTTGTAGTGATCCCATGGCACAGACGTGTAGTCTTGGAGTAGCGTATTCATTGGGTAAACCCAAGCAAAATCCTTGAATAATGTATCGGCTTGATTAGATTGCGCACGCAAATGCACGTAATCGATATGAAAATGATCTAAAGCACCCGATAAAGCACCGTAGTTGGTAAACCTGAACTGGAAGCCTTTTTTGAAGTATTTGGCCGCTAAAACAGGGATATGAACAACTTTAAATGGTGTTGTGGTGTCTCCGGCGGTTGACCATACAAGAAACCATTGGTCGAGGTCTTTGGCGTAAAACTCTAAGCGCAAAGAGTCAGTTGCTTCTGGAATATCGCCCCAACCTTCTGCCTGTACTAAAAATGAAAAATACAAGGAGTCAGTGGCGGTGTAGCCACTGAGGTCGAGTGGTTTGCAATGTAAATAATCAGCTGTATTTGTCATAGACGTGCCAATTGCATAAGGATAACCAGTAGCGTCAAGGCCATCAAAAGTTACTACCCCCATGGAACGCGGCGCAATCCCAAAGCGGCGGTTGAGATAAGCGTGGTTATCTAGCCAAAGTGCAGCTGGATCATTTAGCGTTGCGAAGAAAATACGCACAGAATCTTGGAAATAACTTGGGTTTTGCACCCAAACGGTATCTGGAGTGTCAGGCACACCAATAGTATCGTAAATATAATACGGAGGATACAAATTTAGCGTCTGGTAAGTCAAGGGATAAGCGGAGAAATCTGCGACTTTAACAGCTGTTATCGGAAAAGTAGTATCGGCAAATGAACTTGTTGCGATATCAAATGTGCGGCGAAAAGTTGCTTGGTCAGTAAAGGTTTGATTCGGACTAAGCGCAGTCAAGGTATTTGGATCGAGCAGCTGGTAATAGAGTGTAGAACTCACACCTGGATCGTTGTATTGTGCAGTATATTTCTGGAATTTATCCGAAGAAAATTCATCAAAAAAAGGCAGGGAAAGTGTGTCTGACGTATAGTAAAAAGTACTGTCAATATTGTGAGTAGTGCTTTTATGTAGCTGCTGCGCCTTACTCAACTCAAAATTTCTTGTGATAGGGCCTCGTTCAAAACCTTGCGACCAAAGTGAAGTCGTAAACAAAGCAATTGAAAACAATAATCGCAAACGCATCATAGACTAAGGATTTTGTCCGTCTCCTCCTTTTTGCATGGAGAGGATAAATTGAGTGGACTTAAAAACGGTAGTTCCTTCAATATATTCTGGTGATTGAGAAAAAATTCGAGCAGCAGCGGAATCTTGGCTGGTCAGGCAATCTGAACAAATGAACGAGTAAGAGCTCACGCCAAGCGTATCAAATATATAGCGCGCCTCCGACATGGTAAGGCCAATGAAGTTTTGCAAAGCAATTGGCTCGCCTTCATCGTTTTGACCCACAATTAAGGTTACCACTGCGCCAATTGGCAAGCGGTCACCTTCTTTGATGCGGCGACCTTTATATCTTTGATCTAGGACCGAACCATTGGCCTCGGCAGTTGGTTGATATTGAATAATGAAACGCAAGCCGCGTTGTTCAAGGATACTTTGGGCAAACTGAATTTGTTTGTGGAGCAAACTCGGCATTTCGACAAGTTGGTTTCTTTTGGATAATCTTAAACCTATAATGCGGCCAGACTTCACGTACACTTGCGAAAGCGAAGTTGGTTCAACGAGTTGTTCGATTACCGTGCCCTCTGGCAATTTAGGGTCGTAGATGCTATCTAAGATTTGATAAGTTAGGTCGAGGTCTTCAATGCGCTGTTTGGCTTTTTCTCCTGACAAGCCGACAAAATTTGGCACGGCGATTTTTTCGCCATGATTGGTCGCAAAATCTAAATAAAGTATGGTCGCAAATACCATGACAAGGTAGAACAAGGTAACGAGTCCAAAATGCTTCCAGAAGTGTTTGGTCTTTACAAATGGTATGACCAACCTAAGCGTACTTTTGATTTTTTCCCACATAGTGTATCGGTAAGTGTATTACAAAGATGCTTAGAAATTTGGAGAAAGTGCATGAGAACTAAAGAAGTCATCGATAAACTGCAACGCTTCGTCAGAAGAATCAGTGATTTTAAACAAAGACAAGTCAGCTTCAGAAATGTATCCTTCTTTTAGTTGGACATTTCGAACCCACTCAAAAAGCCCGCTCCAATAGGCCGTGCCTAACAAGACAATCGGGCGCTTGGCTATCTTTTTAGTTTGAACAAGGGTCATGGCTTCAAACAATTCGTCTAGGGTACCGAAACCACCGGGCATGATGACAAATGCCTGTGAATACTTCACAAAAATGACTTTTCGCACAAAGAAATAATCAAATTCCAGATAGTGATCGCGGTCGATGTAAATGTTGTGAAACTGCTCAAAAGGCAAATCGATGTTCAAGCCAACCGAAACACCCTCGCCTTGCTTTGCACCTTTATTGCCTGCTTCCATGATTCCTGGACCGCCACCGGTAATGATACCATAGCCGGCGCGCGCAAGTTTTTCGCCAATTTCGACGGCTTGTAAATAGTGTGGATGTGTTGGTTGTGTTCTTGCCGAACCAAAAATAGCAACACAAGGCCCAGCTTTGGCCATTTTGTCGTAGGCCTCCACAAATTCGGCCATGATTTTAAATATAGACCAGCTGTCGTTACTTTTGATTTCCGCCCAATCTTTGCGCTGATTTTCCATTCCCAACTATTTGATTATACTGACTTCGAAGATTTTTGACCAGAATTTACCTGTCATGTAAATTTTACCAGTTTTAGGGTTGTGAGCGATGCCGTTGAGAACCTCACCACTGCCCTTTCCGGCAGTAACTAAATTACCTGCGTCGATGAGTGCAATAACGCGCCCAAGCACAGGTTCGATAACCGCCACGAAATTAGTAGTGTAAATGTTAGCATAAATGAGTCCGTCGATGTATTCGAGCTCATTGAGTTGCGGAAGCGGACCTTGGTCTGTATAGATTTCAATTGTACGAAGCGTTTGAAAGGTGTTGGGGTCTCTGAATGTAAGGCGCTCGGTTCCATCGGACATAATCAGTTGCTTGCCATCGGTACACAAGCCCCAACCCTCGCCTGAATAACTCAATTCTTTTTTCAATTGAAAAGTTTGAGTGTCATAGACAAAACACTGCTGGTTTTTCCAAGTCAGCTGATAAATTTGATCGTTGAGAACAGCGATCCCTTCTCCAAATTTGCTCGCATCTAGTTTTTGTTGAAAAGTAGTGCTGCCCTTTTGAAGGGCTTCGCCTGTGTTCATATTGACTTTGGCAACCATTGAACTTCCGTCCTGATTGGGATCGCCTGTAGATTCATAAAGTTCCCCGTTCCAAAAAGTGAGACCTTGGGTGTAGTTTTTGGAGTTGTGCTGGTAAGATGCGCCCAATTTCAAAGACCATCTTTCGGGCTTGATATCGGATAAAATGCGCAGATTTCGCTGCTCTGTGTAAGTATTTCCGTTGGCATCAGTTACTTGCAGGTCGAGTAGAAATGCGCCTGTTTTGAAATCCTTGGTATCGAGGAAATAAAGCTCTTTTTTCTTTGGTTTTCTGACTTCTAACACCACAGAATCGGCAATTTTTAAAATCAGGTTACTGCAATTTGCTGAAATTTGAAGCGGCACTGGAATGGTTTTACCGTAGGTAGTAGCTAAGTTTTCTTTGAAACCAAAAGTGGCAGCTTGGCTACTTTCGTCAGTAGAGGAACTTATAAATGGTGCTAAAAAGCCCGCTAGAAGGCCCAGTACCAAAACCCAAATAATTATTTTTTTCATTTGTTGAGCATCAAGGTTTGAATAGATTTTGCATCGATTGAGCCATGGCTTTCTGCATAGATCACTTTGCTTTTGTCGATGACGATGCATTGTGGCGATTCATGCCAAACTTGTGTTTCAGAAGCGATCAGATTAGAGAGCTCGCGGTGTGCGATTAAGTCGAGAAACCAACAGTTGATGTCGGCTTTTTGAAAGAGGTCGCTGGCTTCAAAACGACTGAGGATCATCGAAGAAATGGAACAGCGCGTACTGTGTTTGAAAATCAATTGCGGGCTAACTTGCGACGCCGCTATGATTTCTTGCCACTGGGCTTCTGTCTGAAACGCTAACCAACTCATGCCATACCCGGTTTAAATTGACGCAAAAAACGCGCGTCATTCTCTGAATACAAGCGCAAATCGGTGACGCGGTATTTGAGTTGGGCGATGCGTTCTACACCCATTCCAAAGGCAAAACCAGAATAGGTTTTAGAATCGATACCGCACGCTTCTAACACGTTAGGGTCTACCATTCCGCAACCCATAATTTCTAGCCAACCGGTGTATTTGCAAACGTTGCAGCCTTTGGCAGCACACAGCGAACAAGATACATCGACTTCGGCACTTGGTTCCGTAAATGGAAAATAGGAAGGGCGCATTCGGATTTGGGTTTGCGGGCCAAAAAGCGCTTGGGCAAAATAAAGTAAAGTTTGTTTGAGGTCGGCAAAGGAGACATCTTTATCGATGTAAAGCCCTTCTACTTGATGAAAAAAGCAATGGGCACGCGCAGAGATGGCTTCGTTTCTATAGACACGGCCGGGAGAAATAGTGCGAATTGGCGGCGCTTGGTTTTCCATGACGCGCACCTGAACGCTGCTCGTGTGCGTGCGCAGAGCGATTTCTTCTTCGCCTTTTTGAATAAAGAAGGTGTCTTGCATGTCGCGGGCTGGGTGCTCTGGCGGAAAATTCAAAGCGCTGAAATTATGCCAGTCGTCTTCGATCTCTGGACCTTCAGAAACCACAAAGCCAATTCGATTGAAAATTTCGATGATTTCTCGACGGATCAAGGAAAGCGGGTGATGTGCCCCTACTTTAGGGTCGCCAGCTGGACGGGTGAGGTCTTCTTCTGGACCAACGCTTTGTGTTTGGACGAGCGCTGCTTTAGCCTCGTGGTAAACTTGTTCGGCGCGCTCCTTTAAGGCATTGACCTGTTGGCCATAAGCGCGCTTTTGATCGTTAGGTATGTCTTTGATGGCGGCGTACAAATCTTTAAGCACGTTTTTAGAGCCTAAGAAGCGGATCCGAAATTGTTCAAGCGTTTGTTCGTCCGAAAGCTGGACACTACTTAATTCGAGCGATAAATCTTCAATATTCATTTTTAAGCGGTTCTGTTGTAACCTTTTGACCCTTCTGGTTGTTTAACAACCAAAAATCATGGCATTTATGCAAATGTACGAGAAAAAAAAGCTGCATCATATCGGCACCATCGCATTTCTATCGATGATTTCCATGGTGTTTTTTTTAGTTTCGTGTAAAGAAACGCCACCCACAACTTTAGAAGTTACGGTAGTCAATACCAATGGTGATGTCATTTCAGAGGCAAAGGTTTGGCTGGTAGCAGAACCTACAGACACCGTGCACAACGCTATAGCCGTGCAAGACAGCACTTTTACTGACGCTGCAGGCAAAGCAAAATTTGACCTCAGTTCTTTTTACAAACCGGGCCAAATTGGCGTCATGCAAATCAAGGTAAAAGGCTTCTATTTTGGGCTAACCGATGAGGCACTGGCAGAAATTACGGAGCAAGAACGCAATCAAGTCTTACTTCAATTACAATAAACGCTTTGCTATGAAGTTTTAAAATTCAAAAATTAAAATGTAAATTTGAAACATTCAAAACCTATGAAAACTATCCTAACCAGCTTTTTCGCACTTTCGCTACTCCTTATTTTGGGCGGCTGTGAGCCCAAAGACCCCGCTATTATTAAGGTTTTTGTGCGTTCTTCTTCTAATCAGCTCATCGACGGCGCTAAAGTGATTATTATCGGAGATCAACAATCTACGCCAGTTACTTTAGCCTACGTAGATACCACTTTTACCAATTCTTCCGGTTTTACTTCCTTTGACATGGACCCATACTTCTCTGTTGCAGGTGAGGCCAACAAAACCGGCTACTTTGACATCATCGTCAAGTACAACAACAAAACAGCTTATGGTTATACCCGTGCTAAGGTTCATACCACGGCTGTTGAAACCATTTACCTTCCCAACTAAACACCATGAAAAAGATCCTTCTCATCGCATTGGCCGCCACTTCACTCGTTTCGTTAAGTGCTTGCCGTAAAAAAATTGATACCATTGCGCATATTTATGTCAAAGACGAAACAAACGCAAGTGTATCAAACGCCATGGTTGTATTGTATGGTACCAACACACAACAAACGCCTCAGCAAGTTGCTGTTTACGATACCGCTTACACGAACGTAAATGGTTTGGCAACGTTCAACTACAACGAACTCTACCAACTCGGGCAAGCCGGTGTTGCAGTATTGGACATTAAAGCCCAAAAAGGCAACAAAGTAGGCCAAGGCATCATCAAAATTGAAGCTGAAAAAGTAAACGAAGAAACCGTTTACATCCAGCCTTAATTTAGTCTACGCCACAATCTTCTTGACAATTCCTTGATGAGCTCCCAAGATCTCATCGATGTTCAGGTAACACTGCGTGCTTTCAGGAAAACTGATTTCGTATTCGGTAATAAACCCTAGTTCATAACGACACATATACTCACTGGCCTCAATGCCCGCTGTTTTTTGCAGTTTTGAAATGACTCCATTGAGTTCCGACATCTTAATGAGCAACTTAGACTCATAAGTAAGGACGTCGTCTTGCATGCGGCCAACTAACGTGACCTCCGCATCTTGATTATTAAACCAAATGTGTTGAATAGCAAATCTTTTGTTCATGGCGTTTTGTTTTGATGATACAAAGTTGCGATACATTATCGTAAACGATTTACGTTCTTCTTTACATCCACTTTTACGGAATAAATCGCTAATTTTACAGCATGTCTGAGGATCAGCCAATGTCGTTTTTAGATCACCTAGAGGAGCTCCGCTGGCGCTTGCTTAGGGCTGCCGTAGCCGTCATCATTTTTTCGATTGGTATCTGGATCTACCAACGTGAAATCATGGAGCACGTTTTCCTCAATATGGTAGACCCAGAATTCATTACCTTTAAGTTACTTTGTCAATATTTAGGAGTTTGTGTTGAACAAATCAATGTCGACTTTCAAAGCACAACGCTCGCTGGTCAGTTTTCTTATGCCCTCATGATGAGCATGATGGGCGGTGTCGTTTTGGCTTTTCCCTACATCTTTTATCAACTTTGGGCTTTCATCAAGCCTGGGCTCAAAGGAACCGAAAAACAAATGGCCAGAGGCATCGTGTTTTACGTGAGTCTTCTTTTCTTCTTAGGTATTTTGTTTGGGTACTATGTGGTAGCGCCCCTGAGCGTTCAGTTCTTTGGTGCCTTTCAAATTACCCCGGAAATCAAAACAGACGTCACCATCGCCTCCTACATGAGCACCATTCTCTCCACTGTTTTTTACACCGGACTTTTCTTTTTGTTTCCGATTGTCACCTTTCTATTAGTCAAAATCGGACTCTTTACCCCTGATTTCTTAATCAAATACCGCAAACACGCCATCGTCGTTATCCTGATCCTGGCTGCTGTCATCACTCCACCTGATGTCATTTCGCAGGTCATCGTAACCATTCCGATCTACATTTTGTTTGAAGTCAGTATTTTAGTGGCGAAACGCGTCGACAGGAACGAAAATAAAGCCTAAACAAATTGTGAAACTCAGCACCACCGATATCTGTAAATCTTACCGCGGACGCGCCGTTGTTAATGGCGTAAGTGTCGAGGTCAATCAAGGAGAAATCGTTGGTTTACTTGGTCCAAATGGCGCTGGAAAGACCACTTCATTTTACATGATGGTAGGTTTGGTTAAACCCGACAGCGGCAACGTCATTTTAGACAACACTGACATCACGAAGTTTCCAATGTACAAGCGCGCCCAACTTGGCCTCGGTTACCTGCCTCAAGAAGTTTCGGTATTTCGGAAATTGAGCGTGGAAGACAACATTATGGCCATTCTCGAGATGGGCCCGCTCAACAAAGTAGACCGAGAAGCCAAATTAGAAACTCTTTTAGAAGAATTCAACTTAGGACATGTCCGCAAAAACCTCGGCGACCGTCTCTCAGGTGGTGAAAAACGGCGCACTGAAATTGCCCGTGCACTAGCCACCGACCCAAAGTTTGTACTCCTAGACGAACCCTTTGCCGGAGTTGATCCCATAGCCGTAGAAGACATCCAAGCCATTATTTCGGATCTTAAAAAACGTAACATCGGAATTTTAATTACCGACCACAACGTACAAGAAACACTTTCTATAACAGATAGAGCTTACTTGCTTTTTGAAGGAAAAATCTTGAAATCGGGTACCGCCAAAGAATTAGCTGCAGATGAGCAAGTTCGGAAGGTTTATTTAGGTCAAAATTTTATTTTGCGTAATTCCTAAGCGCTTTTATCGCAATAAATGCACCACACCTTCGCGTTGCCTGCGAATGTACGGCTCATGACATGGCCTGAATTTGAGCACGTAATTATACAAACCATCTTGGCAATCAAAACCGTTATATGTGCCATCCCAGCCTTCGTTGGCATTTTGACTCACAAATACACGCTCACCCCAACGGTTGAAAACTTCTAAAGACCAATCGCTCACATCAAAATCAGTCACAACTTTAAAAACATCGTTGCGGCCATTTGCATCTGGAATAAAACTATTTGGCGCATAAATACTAAACGGCTCAACTTCTATACTTGAATAGGCGGTATCTGTGCAACCAAACGCATTGGAAACCACCTGGAAAGGATAATCTATACCGCCCGATTGGTAAGCATGTACAAAATTGGCAGTAGTGTATTGAAAAGCGTAATCTTCTACAAAATACTGATAGGTAACTGCATCTACTGATAAATCGGTAAACACAGCCTCGTTTTGGCAAACATCTACCTTGTCAGGGCTAATTGCAAAGCCGGCTTGCGGAGAAGGATGCACTGTTACAACATCTTGCTGCGCCATGAATAAGGTATCTAAACACCCAAATTGCTCAATGAGCGTAAGTGTTACGGTGTAAGCACCTGGTTGGCTATATGTATGTAGCACATTTGTGGCTTGTACTTGCGTGCCGTCGCCAAGATCCCATAAATAAGTGGTGGGCACTTCACTTTGGCTCAAATTCACAAATTGCGCTTGAGACGGTGCACATTGCAGCGAATTGAGAAATATAAAATTGATGGTCGGATGGCCAAAAACACGAACTAGTTCCACGAGGGTGTCTGTACACAAAGGATTTTGGCCTATGAGCATTACTTGCTGGTTGCCGTTCTGATCAAAAAGCACATTGTTACCGGTAAGTTGCGTACTCGTAGAAGGGTTGGCATTAGGGCCGAAATCCCACCAATAATTGGTTCCAATTGGGCCAGATACCTGAGCGTCGAAATAAAATAAATCATCTATACAAAGCGAGTCTGAGTTGCTCATACTTAAGACAATTGGCTCGCCAATAGTGACATTGACTAAAATTGTATCCGAGCAAGTTGGCGAAGATCCTGCAATAAGAGAAACGGGATAAATACCAGGGCCGGGAAAGGTTGCAGTAGGTAGGATTTGCGTACTGGTCTGACCATTGCCAAAATCCCAGGCATATTGGATGCTATTCTGAGAATTATTGCCAAATTGAATGGTGTAACCCAAGCACTCTACTTGAGAGGGTACCACAATACCAGCTGTAGGCTCACCAAAAATAAAAATTGAATCTAAATACGATTGTTGGCAAAATGCTGAGCTCGCATCGAGTAGAATAGAATGAAAACCAGCGGTGTCAAAAACCACATTTGGCACCGTAAAGCCATTTGCTTGTGCAGTTGAAGCGCTTGGAGGGAAAGACCAAGTAAGTGTGGCGCTCGGGTCCGAAATCAATGCCGTAAAATCGAAGGAATTATCTGTTAAACACAAAGAATCTTGTGCTTGCCATTCAAGCTCTAGCGGTTCATTGACAATGATTTCGATGTAAGCGGTATCGGTACAGTTTTGCCCAGGATTGACAATGACCTGGGCAGTGTAGGTTCCCGAACTCGGGTAGGTATAAGTTGGTTCGTAGAGGTTACTGACATCGGCAGTTGTGCCGGGTACGCCAAAGTCCCAAGAATAGTTGGTGCCTCCAAAAGATTGGTTGTCAAACTGAACAGTTAAGCCCGAACAATAGCCGCTGAAATTAGGTAATTGCGGTTGTTGAGGTAAGATAGCAGCCAATTGGATATTGCAATCAAAAACACGGAACAAGAAGTCGCGGATGGTTTCACCAATGAGTTGTCCATTGCGGTATTCTTGCACCCTTACGCCCACCACAAACAACCCTAACAGATTCGGATTAACGGTGAGTAGGCCAGTACTCGGATGAATGATGGTCGAAGATCCTGGGCCTAAAGGCACCGTCGCATTAAAGTTGGGCTGCCACGTGACTGGAAAATAAGGTGGCGGTGGCATTTGTAAGGGTTGCGGATTACCAGAATTTGCGCCGGCAAATGGCGTTACTAATGAATATACGAGTTGGTCGCCGTCTGGGTCAGTGGCAACGTGGTCAAATACTAACTGGTCGTTGTTGCATAGCAATACGGGGGGGTAATTGGTAAAGCGCGGGCTGCTGTTATTACTTGCACCTGTATTTGAACCTGGAATTTGCGCGACCAAAGTAAGGCCGGTGTCATCTGGAAACTGCAGATTAGTGATGTTTGGCCCCCTACAACAACGCTGGTAAGAAACGCTGTAGCCACCCGGTATAGGTGGTAGCGTTAAAACCATTTGATAAATAGCGCGCTCTACACAGATTCCTGTGGGTTGGGTTGCGCAAGGATTATTGAAATTGATTGGCAAGACCACAGAGCCTGGAAATGGCACTTGAACGGTTTGGTAATGGTTATTTCCCTGCGTAAAAACAGAAAGATATAGTGGGTTGTCAAATTGTGCTCCGGTAGAAGCGCAATCGCGATAAAGTGTAATAAAAAAGCGGTATTGATTGTTGCCCAGGTAGTCGTAGTAGATATCGCCACCTATGATATGCGAAGCACTGCACCACTCAGACAGCAGTAGAAAAATAGAAAAGAAGAGTGTCTTTAACTTATGCACAACGTTACAACGCAAAATTAAGGCTTTGGTTGTTCGTGCACAAACTGTAAATTTGTAAAAAAAATGTACAGATGGAAACTTTTGATGTGGTAGTAATAGGATCAGGACCCGGCGGATACGTTTCAGCCTTGCGTTGTGCGCAACTCGGCCTGAAAACAGCTTTGATAGAAAAATACAATACCCTTGGCGGAACTTGCCTTAATGTGGGCTGTATTCCTTCCAAAGCCCTACTCGATTCATCTGAACATTTTTACAATGCGCAACACAATTTTTCTACCCACGGTATTGAAGTAAAAGGCCTCAAAGCCAATCTTGCTCAAATGATCGCAAGAAAAAATGAAGTAGTCTCGCAAACTTGTGCGGGAGTCAAATACCTCATGGACAAAAATAAAATTACAGTTTACCACGGTGTTGGTAGCTTTATTGACGCCCACACTGTAGAAGTCAAAGGAGAGCAAACCACTCAACTCAGCGGCAAAAACATCATCATCGCCACCGGAAGCAAGCCCAACTACTTTCCAGGCATGGAACCAGACAAAAAACGCATCATTACCTCTACAGAAGCCCTTAATCTCAGCGAGATTCCTAAAAAAATGTTGGTCATTGGTGGAGGTGTCATTGGCCTTGAACTAGGCTCAGTATACGCGCGTTTGGGTGCCACTGTTGAAGTCGTTGAGTTTGCACCAAGCATTTTGCCAACTATGGACGCCGGAATTGGCAAAGAATTCACAAAAATCCTCAAAAAAGAAGGCTTTAAATTCCACATGGAGCATAAAGTACTCGGTGTTGTGAACAACGGCAAACAAGTTGTGCTGACTGCCGAAAACAAAAAAGGCGAACAAGTAACACTAGAAGCAGACTACTGCCTCGTTGCAGTAGGGCGCAAAGCCTTTACAGAAGGCCTAAGCCTAGACAAAGCTGGCTTGCAAATCAATCAGCGCGGCCAAGTAGAAGTCAATGAACACTTGCAAACTGCAGCGCCACACATTTATGCCATCGGAGACGTTGTTCGTGGAGCAATGCTCGCCCACAAAGCCGAAGAAGAAGGTGTTTTTGTTGCCGAGCAAATTGCAGGTCAGCAACCGCACATCAACTATAATTTGATTCCGGGAGTAGTTTACACATGGCCAGAAATTGCTGCCGTTGGGCAAACCGAAGAAGAACTCAAAGCCGCTGGGCGCGCCTACAAAGCGGGGTCTTTCCCTATTAAAGCATTAGGACGTGCGCGCGCAAGCATGGATACCAGTGGTTTTGTTAAAATTTTGGCTGACGCCGAAACCGATGAAATCTTAGGCGTACACATGATTGCACCTCGTGCCGCTGACCTGATTATGGAAGCCGTTACCGCAATGGAATACCGTGCATCTGCCGAAGACATCGCGCGCATTTGCCACGGACACCCCACCTATTCTGAAGCTGTGAAAGAAGCTGCGCTTGCCGCCACCGCTGACCGCGCGCTGCACATCTAAACTTAAGGTTTGGGGCTAAACGCGTCGATAATATGCGTGAGGTCAGTATGGTTGCTGTTGTGCACAATTGACACTACGTCAAAACGTACTTCATGTGGCCATTCAACTGCCTTGGTATAATAGTTGGCTACCCGAATAATTTGCTTTTGCTTGGCTATATTAACTGCACGCCAGGGCTCCCCAAGCTCCGCACTATGGCGCGTCTTGACCTCTACTATCACTAAATTTTGACCGTTAGTCATGACTAAATCGATTTCCATCCGGTTGAATTTATAATTGCGCGCTTGCAGGCCATAACCTATTCCCAAGAGGTATTGCAAGGCATAGGCCTCGCCCCATTTGCCTAGCACGTCGTGTTTCATGTCTGCATTACTTTCCATCATAAGAGCGAAAATAAGCCTAAATTGGTCTTATCTTTACCGTGAAAATACGTATGCGCAAACAATTTATTAAGAATATAAAAGGTCTTATTCAAGCCGGAGAAGACCTCCCTGCAGTTCTCAGAGGTGCTCAAATGAGCCAGCTAGCTATTATTGAAAATGCTTACCTCGCCTTAGAAGACAACGAAGTCATCGCCTATGGGCCCATGAATGAATGGCCTGGCATCACCGATTGGCGCGACGTGGAAGTGATTGACGCAACAAACTGCTTTGTACTGCCTGCCTTCATTGACTCCCATACACACACTGTGTTCGCTGCTAGCCGCGAAGAAGAATTCGTTGACCGCATTCACGGCCTGAGCTATGAAGAAATTGCGGCAAAAGGTGGCGGCATCCTCAATTCAGCAAATAAACTCAACCAAATGTCCGAAGAGGCGCTTTATGAGTCCGCTTTTGCAAGGATACAAAAGATCATTGACGCGGGCACGGGTGCTCTTGAAATCAAGTCTGGCTATGGCTTGAGTTTAGAGGGCGAGCTCAAAATGTTGCGCGTTATTCAAAAACTCAAGCAAACTGCTCCTATCCAAATCAAAGCGACATTTTTAGGCGCGCATGCGATACCTACCAAATACAAAGCAAACAGAGTAGCCTACATCGATCTATTGATCAACGAAATACTACCCGTCATTGCCGAAGACAACCTAGCCGACTACATCGATGTATTTTGCGAACGCAATTATTTCAGCACCACTGAGATGGAGCAAATTTTAGATGCTGGTGCTAAATACGGACTCAAGCCTAAAGTACACGTCAATCAGTTCTCAGTTTTGGGCGGGGTTCCAGCAGCTATTGCAAAAGGAGCAATTTCCGTAGATCACCTCGAAGAACTCGATCAAAATGACCTAGATGCACTCGCCAAAAGCAATTGTGTTGCTACTTTGCTCCCAGGTTGCTCGCACTTTTTATCCATTCCATTTGGCGCTGCCAACCGCTTGATAGCTGCAGGTGCAATTGTGGCACTTGCCAGCGATTTCAACCCAGGTTCATCGCCAAGCTACGAACTCATGCATGTACTTTCCTTGGCATGCATCAAGATGAAAATGACACCCGAAGCAGCCATCAATGCCCTCACCATCAATGCCGCCGCTGCCATCGAGCTACAAGATACCCACGGCAAAATTGCTTTAGGCAGAAAATCTCCTCTCATCCTTACCAAAGAGCTACCTTCTATGGCTTATTTAGCCTACGCCTATACTGAAAAACACATTCAACGTGTTTTTATTTGATTAACTTTGAATACATGCGTACGGCACTCTTTTTTCTGGCATTTTTCTATTCTACTTTCGGCCATGCACAACAGCTTGAGCTCGATAAAGAATTACTATGGGAAATTTCCAGTCCGAAGTCTGCCGTCAAGTCGTATATTTTTGGAACCCTCCACGCCAATGATCGCGCCTTATTTGAACTTTCAGATAGCGTCTATATCGCTTTTGACAAAGCCCAAAAGATTATCTTAGAGACCGATATTTATGCGCTTTTTTCGGTCATGGATACCCGTAAAACACTACCAGAAACGCGTTTCGACGACAAAGGCAAATCCTACACTAGCCAAGACTTCAGCTCCAAAACACTTTATGGCAATGAAGACGGCATGCCACAATTTCTCGATGCCTACTTTGAAATCCTTGGCCTTCAACTCAACAAAGAAATGGTTGCGCTTGAAAAGGTCGAAGAACAATACGCGCTTTCCAATGAATTCAAACTGAGCGAAAGCCGCATCCTAGACAACCAAATCAATTCTTTCACCCAAGAAAAACTCACAGAACTCTATTTGCGCGGCGACGTCGATGCTTTACAGCGCTTCATGAAATCTTATCTTTCGGTACAAGAAAATCTATACGATGAAGTTATTGTGAAGCGCAACCAACAAATGCTCGACAAACTACTCGGAATGCTCAAAACACAAACACCTTTCTTTTGCGCGGTTGGCGCAGGTCATTTGGGTGGCGAAGACGGTATTTTGCAATTGCTCCGTGCCCGCGGCTATAAAGCGCGCCCTGTTCGCTGGACAATCGATGAGAAGGCCCCTACCAGTAAGGTCTTACTTAAAAAACAAACCGAATACATCTACGCAGATGCCCATTCTGGTTTAGTGGCCAAATTTCCAGGCAAACCATTTGTTGAAACCCTACCCGACGGAAACTTAAGACTTATTTACCGCGAACTAGGCCAAGGCAATACCTATGAAATCACCCTTTTTGCACTCGATTCTACCATTTCTAGCGAAGAAATCGCCAGTATTTACATCAATCCGCCTGATGGCGCTACCATGACCAAAAAAGTACTCGACAACGGCTCCACAATTTATCAAGGGCTGTCGGACACCTACCCCGAAGGACTCAATTTTGTTCAGATTCAATTTGGAACGGCTCATTACGCAGTCATCAAATGTTATGGAGGACACAAATTTATGCACTCGAATAGACCCTTTTTCTTTTTTGAAAAAGTTTGGTTTGACTAAACCATTTTGTCTCTGCTATGAAATTTCTTGATCAAATAGCCGCCCAAATTCTAGGCAAAGGGCTCCCACCACAGTCAATAACCGTAATTCTTCCGTCTGAAAGAGCCAAGCGCTATCTTTTAAACGCCCTTTTCAAAGCCAACAGCGGGCCCCTAATTTCTCCTAATATCTTTACGATAGACCAATGGGTGGTGGCTTTAAGCAATAAAACTATTCTGCATCAGACCAGTATTTTGCTTTCACTCTACCAAGTTTATGAAGCAAACCTCAAAGAAAATGCGCTCTCCTTTGAAGACTACCTCACTTGGGGCCCTATTCTGCTCTCCGATTTCGACGATGTCGATCGTTATTTAGTTGATCATCAACAACTCTATCAAAACCTTGCTTCTATCAAAGCGCTAGAAAGCTGGCAAATCAATGAAGAAGGCTACTCTGCTTCACAGCAAAAATTCATGCAATTCTGGGAGCTTATACCGCAACTTCATGCCGGGTTGCAAGAAAAGAATAAAGCACAAAATACCTGTTCAAAAGCACAAGCTTATCGACAAATAGCAGAGAATCCTGCGCAGTACCTTGATAAAGACATGTTCTTTATTTTTGCCGGTTTCAATGCGCTTTCCACCGCCGAACAACGCATCATCAAGTACCTCATCGATCAAAAACAAGCCGAATTTGTCATTGATGCTGACTCTTATTATTTAGAGAATAAATACCACGAGGCCGGACATTTTCAAAGGAGAAACCTACAATTTTTTGGCCTGAAAAACCCCAAATCCCTTACAAAAAGACTGCAAACTGAAGCATATGACATCAAAGTTATTGAGTGCGCACAACACATAGGTCAGGTCAAGGTTTTGGCAACAGAATTAATTGAAAACCCTGTTCCTGATTGGAGTGAAGTATTGGTATTGCTCGCCGACGAAGCGTTGGTTCATGCGGCCATTCGTAATATTCCCAAAATTGTTGGGCAGGCCAACATTACCCTAGGCTTACCACTTGATCAAACGCCAATAAGAACTTGGATTGACCTCTGCTTTCAACTGCAAGAAAACCAACTCAAATTCAAAACCAAAGCGCTGTATCATAAAGATTTTCAACGTTTTTGCCACCACGCATTCGTCTCTTTAGCCTTTGATCAACCGCAACTCAAACAGTTGGCTGCCGCAGAAAAACAAACCATCAAATACAATCGTGTCTTTCAACGCGTCGATCAACTCAAACTCGACCAACAAATCCTCGATATTTTAGAACTCATCAGTACTAACTGGGGTACAGATTGGAAACTTGCACTCGTGCAACTGCGCAAACTCAATAGTTTATTGTTAGCCCTGATTCCTGAAGGCAATGACTTTGAGCGAACGGCTATTTTATCCTTTGAACAAGCCTGTCGCCAGTTTGACCAATTAACAGACGCTTCCTTTCCCAAAATGGCCCTAAGTAGCTTTAAAAAGCTCTTCTACCAACACTGGACACGCGCCAATTTGGCCTACCTAGGTAGCCCAACGACAGGTTTGCAACTCACGGGGCTTCTAGAAACCCGTTTGCTCGACTTTGAGCGTGTTTATGTACTCGGCATGAACGAAGGAAAGTTACCGCCCACCAACCCGATTCAGAGTATCATCCCAATGGATCTCCGTTCGGCATTTGGCATGCCTAATAACCGCGACAAACAGGGCCTTTTTGCCCAACACTTTTACAGACTCCTGCACCACGCGCGCTCTTTTGTATTTACTTATTCCTCAACAAGTGAAGTTTTAGGAAGTCATGAGCGCAGTCGTTATTTATTGCAGTTGAAAATGGAATGGTTACAACAAAATCCGAACGTCACTTGGAAAGAATACTTCTATCAAATTCCAAGCAGCACTCAACTTCAAGTACACACACTCATTCCGAAAACAAGCGACATTCAAACACGCATCAAGACTTACCTCTCAGGAAATGTGTCTGCCTCCGCCCTACGCAAATATATCACCTGTCCGCTAGACTTCTATTACCGCTACGTTGTAGAGTTTGGTGAAGAAGACGAAGTCGAAGAAGATATAGCCAATAGCACTTTTGGCTCATTAATTCATAGTTGCTTAGAAGAACTCTACACCCCTTATGCACACCGAAACAAAAAAGGCGAGCTGATTTCCCCTGCACCAGGTCCAATTAACGAACGACACATTGCCAAAATGCTCACCGACTTCCCCGAAGTGCTGCGCAAGTATTTTATGAATTATTTTGATCATAACGAGGTGCTTTTTCAGCGAGGTAAAAATCTTTTAAGTTTTGAAATGGCGCTCGACCTCACCAAGCAAATGCTGCTTAAAGAACTCGCTTATGTGAAAGCCCTCAAAGAACCATTGGTCATTGAACAACTCGAAGCCAAGTTTGAACTTAATTATACGGTTCAACTACCCTCAGAAAACATTCCTATACATTTCGTGGGCTATATTGACCGCATCGACCGCATTGGCGCCAACCATTACCGTGTCATCGACTACAAATCTGGAAAAGTTAAAGATAAAGATGTCAAAATGAGCCAAAAAGAGGACGCCTATACCAACATTACAAAACCCAAGCACGCCCTTCAACTTTGCTTGTATAGTTTGTTATTCAAGGAACATTACGGACACTTACCTGCCGAAGCGCGTATAGAATCACTGATCAACCGGGATGATGAATTTGCGCTATCCCTAGACAAGAATACCGATTTGACACCAGTGCCCGTTTTATTTGAAAAGGGCTTGCAGCAACTCCTTGAAAATATGCTCAACGAAGCACTGCCATTTGAGCACGACCAAGCCGCTACGTACTGTCAGTTTTGCACATAAAAAAACCTGGAACGAAATTCCAGGTTTCTCTGCAAGATAATTAAAACCAAATTGAACAATGACTTGTCCTTTTCAACGAGACGTGTCTGTTGCGCAAATGGTTGCTTAGTATAATTCTAATTTTAACGCTGAGCGGTAATCTTTAATTTCTTCACGGTTGATTTTGTGTTCCGCGTTTTTAAGCAAATTCAAGAAATAAAGAAGATTGTCTTTGTCTTCGATCTCGATTGGATACTCATTGCCTTCTTCGTCTTCTTCGTATTGAGCCTCTACGTCAAAACATTCGTTTTCTTGAAGGAACTCATAAGTAAGGCGCAAGGATTTCACGACCAATGGGTCTTGTTCGAGCAATGCCATTTCTCTGAGTTCTTTGAGGTCGTCAATAAGTTTTGGGGCCTCAAGACCCTTTTTTTCGACATCGGCAATGATTTGTTCAAGTTTTTGATTGGCACGCAAAGTTTTCATGTTGTCTAAATTGAGCAACAAATTTAGTGCATTTCCCGAAATAAACATCGCGCTGTCCGTAACATTAGTATACTTCAAGCATTTCTAGTGCATTAAAAGCTATTTTTGTTACATGGATATCGTCTTCCACGCTTTTACAATTGGGCTTTTGCTCTCCCTAATTCCAGGTCCAGTCTTCTTTGTATTGCTCGAAAATAGCATCACAAAGGGCATTAGAAGCGCATTGGCAATAGACTTAGGTGTCATGCTCAGCGATATCGTTTATATTCTTCTTTCTGTTCTTTTTGTCGAGCAAATCAATACCCTGCTCACTGGTAAAAACAAAGAGCTTTTTGACATCTTGGGTGGGCTTATTTTCATTGTTTTTGGTGTGATCAATCTTTTCAAGAAGTCCAGAATGCACAACGGAGATCAAGAATTAGAGGAGGTCACCGAGAAATATCACTTGAAGGAGAGCGCTGACCCCAAAAAGAATTTTGGACTTATGATCGCCAAAGGTTTTCTGCTCAATTTTGCCAACCCTTTGGTCATTTTCTATTGGTTGAGTGTAGCCTCAGTAGCCAAACGAGAAAGCCCCGACGATAGCAATAGCTTTTTGTTCTTTTACCTCGGCATTATCCTGACCACATTTATTGCCTTTGATGTTGTCAAAATTATTACGGCCAAAAGAATCCGAAATTTAGTGACCGTCCAATTACTCAATCTACTCAATAAGTTTATCGGAAGTGTCTTTATTGGTTTTGGCCTGTTCTTCATCTTCCGAGTCCTATTCTAATCAGCCATATGCGCTATTACCTCCTCTTATTTGCCAATTTTTTCTTGCTTACAGCTCTTTCTCAAGAACTGAAAGTAAAGAAAGAAAACCTAAGTCCAAAGGCTCGCATCTATTGGGATGCACAAAATAAACACATCCAGGGAACTGGCTCCTATTTTAGCAGTGAAGCAACGCCCAAAACATCTGAAAAACACGGTAAATGGCTATTTTATTCTTACGACGGACTCCTAGAAGAAGAAGCCAACTACTACCGCAATAGGCTCCATGGCAAACGCGTCTTTTATTATCCAAACAAACAAATCAAGCAAGAGTCCTATTACCAATTCAATGTACCCGATTCCATTTACCGCGAATACGCAGCCGATGGCAAAATTCAAATTCGTGGTCAATTTGAACTTGGGAGCCCCTTCGGTATTTGGGAATACTTCTACCCCGATGGGCATCCGAAATCCATCGAAAAAGCACAGAACGATACCATTTATCTTCAGGCCTTCTGGCAAGCCGACAACGCTCACAAACAAACCATCATAGATGGAAACGGACAAATCATAACCTATTTCGTCGATGGCACCATTAAAGAATTTTATACTTTCCAAGCAGGTCTGAAAACCGGACCTTTTGAGGAACGCACCGCCAATGGCGTATTATCGGTCGGCGGCGCATTCGAGAAGGGCAAAAAAGACGGCATTTGGGAATTCTATCGTTTTGATGGTGTGCTCGAAAAACGAGTGGGTTATCAAGCAGACTCTTTGCATGGCGTTTATCTAGTAATGTCCAACGAAAAAGACACCCTTACTTGCGGAACTTATGAAGCTGGACTCAAGACCAACAACTGGAAATGGTTTACCCAAGATGGGAAACTAGACATGGAAGGATACTTTCAAAAAGGGAAACAAGATAGCACCTGGCACTACTACTTTTCAAACGGGCAACTCTCCTATTTAGCGCATTACGACAACGACCTGCGCACTGGTAACTGGACCTACTATTATCCAAATGGTGCCCTTTACCGAACAGGCGCTTATCAGCAGGACCTGCGTTCAGGGCGTTGGCAAACATGGTACGAAGATTCTACTTTATTGATGGACGGAAAGTACCTCAATGGCAAAGAGGAAGGCGAATGGTTCAATTACTGGGAAAACGGCCGAATCAAAGACAAAGCCACATATCACAACGGCAAACTCGATGGGCCATGGGCGTCTTATTCTCCAGAAGGCGTATTTAAAGTGAAAGGTAGCTATAAAGCTAATTATAAAGTGGGCGAATGGACGAACTATTTCAATAACGGTCGCTTGAAGGAAAAGCAACACTATAAAGTATTTACTCAGAAGAATGTGGCAGACGGAATGGCGATCATGGGCTTAAAAGAAACGATAAGCGATTTTCATGGGTCATATGAATCCTACTCTCAGTTAGATTTTCAAATCAAAGAAACTGGGAAATACTTTCATGGCATGAAACACGGCACCTGGACCAATTATTACCCTGGTGGAGTTGTTCCAACAATTGTGTCGCAATACCGCTACGGTAGGCTTCATGGTGTTTTTAAGCAATACGACCGCTACGGCAGAATCGTGTACGAAATACACTACAAACATGGGCTCAAAAATGGTCCGTTTTATGCGTTCAATGAAAACGGGCAGCTCATCAGTAAAAAGTTGTTTAAAAACGGCACCGAAGTCGGCTCGCAAACCCAAGAAGGATTTAGTCCTTATTAGCGAGCTGCTCTATAAAGCAAGTGAGTTCAATAAAATCTTCCACACTTAAACGCTCAGGGCGCTGTTGTTCAAATTTCTCGGGAAGGGGCGCATCTTTTAGTAATACACGCAAAGAATTGCGCAGTGTTTTGCGACGCTGATTAAATGCCACTTTCACCACTTGAAAATATAGCTTTTCATCACAAGGAAGCGCAACGCGCTCATTTCTTACGCAACGAATAACGCCACTTTTTACCTTTGGAGGCGGAATGAACACATGCTCATCAACTGTGAAACAATAGTGAATATCATAAAAAGTTTGTAAGAGCACACTAATAATACCGTATTCTTTAGAACCTGGCTTTTGCGCAACACGCACCGCTACCTCCTTTTGGAACATTCCCATAATTTGAGGCACCTGATTGCGGTACTCTAAACACTTAAACAAGATTTGTGAAGAGATATTATAAGGAAAGTTTCCGACTACAATAAAGGCAGCGTCGCCAAACAATTCTTTTGGGTCCAACCGCAAAAAGTCTCCAAATAAAATGCGGTCTGCATGCGCAGGATAATTGGCGCGTAAGTAATCTATGGATTCTATATCTACATCGAGCAACCAAAGGTCAATTTCAGGGATTTCCCATAGATATTTACTGAGGGCACCCATTCCTGGTCCAATTTCTAAAACTTTTCGGGTGTCATTGGTCCAGATAACCTGCCCGGCAATTTTTTGGCAAGTACCTGCATCCTTCAAAAAGTGTTGACCTAGTTGTTTTTTTGGTTTTACATTCATTTTTTGAATTCTTCGATGACGTTAAGCGTGGTGCGAAATGCAGCAAATTTACCTTGGAAACGCGCAGCGTGGTCTTGCTGAAGCGCCGGCGCAAATTGCGCTTGATAGCGGTCTAACGTCGATTGATCCTGCACTAAATACATGACCGAGTAGGTACATCCACCCTCTTCCTCGCCATTTACTCTGGAAAGTCTGCATTCTAAAAAACAACCTGTATGAAGTACATCTGGAATATGCGTACCGCGCATCCAGCTCAACCAATCGTGCTCAACTGCTTGATCAATACTAACCGTGACATTATAAATTAACATGTCGCAAAGGTAGACAAAGCGAGTGATAGCAGAAAATCGTTGGCCTTAAGTATTTTTACTATAGTAAGGAATTAGAATAATTGTAACTTTATCTCAGAAATTTTAATCAATCACCATGAAAAAACTAATACTTTCTTCTTTATTTACAATGACTTACCTCCTTTCTTGGAGCCAGTCTTGTACGCCAGGTGCTAATTTTGTAGATTCCACTTATGGAATTTGGCCAGACACCACACAAAACCTACCGCCGGCACTTCCAAACGTAGCTTACTCTACAGATATCAATTTCAAAGTGCCCGGTACAGTAACCACAGAAATTGACCCTAGTGGCCAATTTGTAGGTTCTGTGATCCAGCAATTTACCGTCGATGCATTACAAGGTTTGCCTCCAGGATTTGATTTTGCTTGTAACAACTCTAATTGCACTTATCTAGGTGGTGTAAACGGTTGTGCAAACATCTTTGGAACTACAGACTCTGTTGCTGTATTCCCGGTTTCTGTTGATGTCACAGCTACTGTACTAGTTGTTTTGTTCCCAGGCTTACCTCCTACACCCGTTACCCAATCCGTTTCTTTTGATGGTTACAAAATTGTAGTGGGTTCAGGCGGCCAAATTGAACAAATCATCCATCCAATCAGCCTGGAGCCAAACCCAGCAAACACATCTATCGCAGTAAGTGGCCTATTGAACGGTTGTAGCTCCAGGCTAACCCTACGCGACCTCACAGGAAAAGTTATTGAAGTCACAGAAACCACTTCTTCGACTACGCTTTTTGACCTCACTAAGCTCTCTAATGGCACTTACCTCATCGAGGTTTCCGATGTATTTGGAACCCAACAACAAAAATTTGTGAAACTATAAGCTTCATTCATTTGATTTCAAAGGGGGAGGAAACTCCCCTTTTTTTGTGCCTTATTTTTGATACAAACGGCGTTCTGAGATGTATCTAAGCACTGGTTCGGTGAGTAGAAAGCTACAATCTTTGCCCGCTGCCAACTGGACGCGCACAAAACTTGCACTGATGCCTAAGATAGGTACGTCCTTGACAAACTCAATATTTGGTTGCTGGCTCAACTCATCAGATAAATTTAACTCTGCTTCAGCTTCAGTTATTCTCGGATAAACATATAGTTTGTGATGGGCAAGAATTTGCTCCCAATTGTACCACTTCTGAAAAGACCTCAGGTTATCGGCGCCTAGCAGCAAACTGAATTCATCGTTTGGATATTTCTCTTGCAAATGCGTTAAGGTCGAAATCGTGTAATTTGGTTTGGCTAAATGGAATTCTATGTCGCTTACTTTGAGCTGCGGACTATCGTAAATGGCATCGCGGACCATATCCAGACGCAAATGATCGGCGAGTAATGTAGATTTTTCTTTGTGTGGATTATGCGGCGTTACCACTAACCAAACCTGATCGATATCGGGGTGTTGGGCCATGTGGTTGGCAATGATGAGGTGTCCTACATGAATAGGGTTAAAGGTTCCAAAAAAAAGGCCTATTTTCATTTGCGGATCAATTGGAGCACAATTTGTTCTACTTCAGCAATCGCTTTGATGAGGTCGTCGTTCACGATCACATAGTCAAATTCATGGGCATGGCTCATCTCTTCTTCGGCCTTTGCCAAGCGGACCTGTATTTTTTCTTCGGTATCTGTTTGACGCTTGCGCAGGCGCTCTTCTAAGACAGCAATACTAGGCGGCTGAATAAAAATGGAGATAGCAGCATCTTTGAGTTTATGCTTCACATTCAGGCCACCAATGACATCGATATCAAAAACAACAACTTTCCCTTCGGACCAAATGCGCTCAAGTTCGGCATGAAGCGTACCGTAATACATCCCTTCATAGACCTCTTCCC
>JBIIBL010000063.1:0-12828 GCA_044239425.1 Crocinitomicaceae bacterium
AAATATACTCGTCTCTGATTATTATATCATGACAGCTGGTGATTGCAATTTCATTCAGATGTAATTGGTTTTTGAACGATCTAAAAAAAACCTCAACTAAAACAATTTCTAACTGATTATTTTAATCTTTCTATTGAAAAGGAACCTACTCTGTTCCTTTTTTATTTTGTGGTATTTTATGTTTAAAATGAGGGTGTTAAAAAATACATTAATTTTAAGAGAAAGATTCGCCACATTTTAATTCAATCAACAACAACTTTATTTCTTCGACACATGAAAAACTTTACACTCATCTTAGCTAGTTTCCTTTTATTATTCGGGTCTTGTACCGTGCAAAAAAGAACGTATCGACCTGGTTTTACAGTTCAATGGAAAGGGGACAAATTTCAAAAGTCTAATGAAGATATAGCGCAAGAGGAAGTAATCATCAAAGAAGATGCTGCCGTTACAGTTATTGAAAATGCAACAACTGGTGCCACATCACTTAACAACAATATAGTTGCACCTACAGAAAGTACAGACCAACCAACTGAAGCGAGCAACATTTTAAAGACTCAAGAGGAAGAAGTATTAGTGGGTAAACAACAGCAACTAGCCGTTGGCTCTTGTACTGAGAAGGCGCCGTCTTACCACATGAAGAAAGCTGTCCGATTTTCAAACGGAATGAACCTTGATCATAAAGCATCCATTGGTGCAGACGACGAAGGTGGAAATGGGGCACTGAAAGCCATCGGATGGTTATTCATTATTATCGGTATCTTATTTTTATTTGTTGTAAGCATAATTGTCGGCACTCTATTGATGCTACTCGGCCTATTATTTTTTGTGGTGGGTAAGAATAATTAGCAAGATATTTTAAGACATAAAAAAAGGAACCTTTCGGTTCCTTTTTGCTTATCCTAAGTAGCTTTTCAGTACTTTGTTTTTATTGGTGTGTTTGAGGCGGCGGATGGCTTTCTCTTTGATTTGGCGAACGCGCTCACGGGTGAGTTCGAATTTGTCGCCGATTTCTTCTAAGGAAAGCGGTGCTTTGCCATCGAGGCCGTAGAACATGCTAATGACTTCGCTTTCGCGCGGCGTTAGGCTTGTGAGTGAACGGCGGATGTCTGAACGCAAAGACTCTAATGTAAGGCTAGCCTCTGGGCCAGGTAGTGAGTCGCCTTGCATGACGTCGTACATTGTGGAAGTAGAGTCGTCGCCTTCAATTAAAGGCGCGTCCATAGAGATGTGACGGCCGTTTTGAGAAAGCGTTTGCTTTACTTCTTCTGGTGTGACATTCAAAAACTCAGCGAGTTCATCTGCAGATGGCGGACGCTCAAATTTTTGCTCGAGTTCTGAATAAGCACGGTTGATTTTGTTGATGTTGCCAATTTTGTTCAAGGGCAAACGCACGATGCGCGCTTGCTCGGCCAAAGCCTGAAGAATAGACTGACGGATCCACCAAACGGCATAGGAAATGAACTTGAAACCACGGGTTTCGTCAAAACGTTCTGCGGCTTTGATGAGGCCTAAGTTGCCTTCATTGATGAGGTCTGGTAGGGCCAAACCTTGGTTTTGGTATTGTTTAGCTACTGATACTACAAAGCGAAGATTGGCTTTGGTAAGGCGTTCGAGCGCAAGGCGGTCTCCGGCTTTGATTTTGCGAGCGAGCTCTACCTCTTCATCAGCGGTAATGAGGTCAACTCGACCAATTTCTTGTAAGTACTTGTCTAAAGATGCGGTCTCTCTGTTGGTGACCTGTTTTGCGATTTTTAACTGCCTCATATTTTCTAATTGCCTTCCTTTGTACTGATAAAATACAGAAAGGTTCGACTTCAACGCACTTTTTTTTCATGCGTTACAAAGTTTCGAGCAAAAGCCCTGATTTACTGCATATTTTACGGAGTCTGGTGATCATTTATTATAAGCTGCAAAGGAAAAAATCTGCTTTTTGAACCCCACCACATACCATCAACCATTGAAATTACGTTTAGTTCGTATGGATTCATTTATTTCTCAACGTTTTTGTCAGGAATGTGGTAGCCCCCTGAAAGGCCGTAGCGATCAAAAATTTTGTTCCGACCAGTGCCGCAATCAGTTCAACAACCGCAGTTATGCGCAAAAATTGACCCAGCAGCGCCAAATCAATCGGATTCTCATGCAGAACCACCAGATTCTTGCGCAATACCTCTTGATCGATAAGAAAAGAAAAGTTCAGGAGCTAGACCTCCGGGTAAAAGGCTATAATTTTGATTTCCATACCCACCAAAAACAAGCAAAAAATGGCCAAGTCTATATCTTCTGTTATGATTTTGGTTACCTTCGACTGGCCTCTAATCAGTTGTTATTGGTCCAAGGATCTTGTTAATGATGACACCAACCCAACGACATACCTACACCGGTGCAAATGGACGCAAGAGTTTATATGAACTCAGCAGCAGTCCAGCACACCAAGAACTAGTGGTTTTTGTACACGGCTTTATGGGCTTCATGGATTGGGGCGCTTGGCATTTAGTCCGCGACTTTTTCACGATGTCTGGTTTTGATTTCTGTCGCTTCAATCTTTCTCACAACGGTGGCAGCACCACAGATCCAATTGATTTTCCCGATACCGAAGCCTTTGGTCAGAATACCTATTCAAAAGAACTTTTTGATATTTCGTCAGTATTAAATCATCTAGAATCTGGGCACCGTACTTACCAAAAAATCCATCTGATAGGACATTCCAGAGGTGGTGGCATGGCGATTTTAGCTGCCCAACAGTGGCAACAAGTAAGCCCACTAGGGCAAGTTTGTACATGGGCTGCAATCTGCGACATTGCAAGGCGTTTTCCGAGTGGTGACGAACTTGAACACTGGAAAGAAACTGGCCTCAGATTTGTAAAAAATAGCCGAACCTTACAAGATCTACCTCAGTTCTTTGAATTATATGCAGATTTTGAAAGGAATAAAGTCAGACTAGATATCAAAGCTGCAACCAAAGAAATTGGCAAACGCCTTCATATTTTTCACGGAGATCGAGATACATCTGTACCTATTTCAGAAGCCTTCGAATTACAGGAGGTGTCGGACGCAAAGGTCATTGAAATACATGGAGCAGATCATGTTTTTGGAGCTGTGCATCCGTGGGATCAAGACGCACTCCCCCCTCTTCTTGAAGAATTGTGCGGGAAAACTTTGAGGGAATTATAAAACAAAAAAGCCAGTAAATATACTGGCTTTTTGTTTGGGGAGGAAGACGGGTCTCGAACCCGCGACCTTCGGAACCACAATCCGACGCTCTAACCAACTGAGCTACAACCTCCATTTTGGTGGGTGCAAATATACAAAATCTTCTTGATATTTAAAAAGTGCTTTTAGAAAATGGCATTTATTCTGTGCGTAATTTTGCAATAAAATAACGCAACAACATAACATTTATGCAATCTCAAGACCTCTTTACAAGTGAATTACTCGCACAAGCCATGAACTACGATGGCTACATGCAACTTTCCGAATTGCTCGTTTCAGAAGAACGCACAAGTGGACCCAACCAAAGCGCTCCTTATGTGCACTATACAAAGCTCAACTTTCAACGCATGAAACGCCTCAACAAAACAATAGAAGTACCTGCCCACCTTGCGCAACTCTTGAAGCAAAAAGCCAATAATTGGACGTGGATTACCATTACAGAACCTTGGTGCGGTGATGCTGCTCAGTGCGTTCCGGTGATTGAAAAATTAGCCTTAGCGGTTGGCGGTGTAGAGACCTATTATATCTTACGCGACGAGCACCTAGAGGTCATGGATGCCTACCTTACCAATGGCGGTAGAGCAATCCCAAAATTGATTTGCCTAGATGAAAACGGAGCCGAAGTATTCACTTGGGGGCCAAGACCAGCAGTTATTCAGGAAGTCATGAACCAATTAAAGGCAGGCGGTGTAACAGAAATTGCTGAGATTGTTGAGGCCATCCAAAAAGCATACAATGCCGACCATCAGGCCGGCATGTACACAGAATTTGAAACCCTTTTACAAGGATTATAATTTATAAAGTAGCGATCTAGAGCGTGCCGCGATTTTCTTGCTCGCGCTCAATGGCTTCAAACAAAGCCTTAAAGTTGCCTTTTCCGAAAGACTGCGCACCTTTTCTTTGAATGATTTCAAAGAACATAGTTGGGCGGTCTACAACAGGCTTGGTGAAGAGTTGCAATAAGTAACCTTCGTCGTCGCGGTCAATTAAAATGCCATGAGATTTCAAAAGCTCGACGTCTTCGTCAATAGCACCAACGCGGTCGAGTAGGTCTTCGTAATATGTTTCTGGAACATATAAGAACTCTACCCCGCGGTCGCGCATGGCCGAAACAGTGGCAACGATGTCGTTGGTGGCAACTGCAATGTGCTGTACGCCCGGACCGTTATAAAAATCGATGTATTCCTCGATTTGAGATTTTTTCTTACCCTCGGCAGGCTCGTTGATCGGGAATTTAATGCGGCCATTTCCGTTAGACATTACTTTAGACATAAGTGCGGTGTAGTCTGTAGAGATGTCGTTGTCATCGAAAGAAACGATTTGAGCAAAACCCATGACCTTTCCGTAAAACTCGACCCAGTCGTTCATTTCGTTCCAACCTACATTACCCACCATGTGGTCAATGAATTTGAGGCCTACTGGCTCGGGGTTGTAATGCGATTCCCATTTTTTATAGCCTGGTAAAAAGATGCCTTCATAGTTGTGACGCTCCACAAAAATATGGACGGTTTCTCCGTAAGTATAGATACCGGAGCGCACCACCCAACCATTCGCGTCTTCTTCGCGGGTTGGTTCCATGTAGGGTTTCGCACCTCTTTTGGTGGTTTCTTCAAATGCTTTGGTGGCATCTTCTACCCATAAAGCAACAACTTTGACGCCATCGCCGTGTGCATTGATGTGCGCATTGAGCTCACCACCTTCTGTTAATGGCGTAGTGAGTACCAAACGGATTTTATCTTGTTTGAGCACATAAGAAACGCGGTCTTTGACGCCTGTTTCTAAACCTGCATAGGCCTCGGACTGAAAACCAAAAGCTGTTTTGTAGTAATGTGCACTTTGCTTGGCGTTGCCGACATAAAGTTCGACGTAGTCGGTACCTAAAAGCGGTAGGAAGTCTTCGGCGTCGTGAAATATTTTTTCGAGACTGTAGTCGGTGTTCTGGATGTCTTTTAAATTTTTGATCTCTGCCATTGTATTGATTTTGGTCAAAATTAGGGATTAATGCCGAGTTAGTGCTGCCAAGAGAACATGTAGTCTGGCAATTCCATCTCTAAAGCTCGTTTGGTAAGAGAAAGCGGCTTAAAGGTATCGACCATAACAGCCAATTCTTCGGTTTCTTTTTTGCCAATACTACGCTCATAGGCTCCCGGATGCGGGCCGTGCGGTATTCCTGCCGGATGCAAGGTGATCTGACCCTTTTCAATGTTATTGCGGCTCATGAAGTCTCCGTCTACATAATACAAGACCTCATCAGAATCTATGTTGGAGTGGTTATAAGGAGCCGGTATTGAATCTGGGTGGTAGTCGTAGAGGCGCGGTACAAATGAACACACTGCAAAGGCAGCGGTTTCGAAAGTTTGATGCACCGGTGGCGGTTGGTGTACACGGCCTGTGATGGGTTCAAAATCATGGATGGAGAACGCGTATGGATAGTTGTAGCCATCCCAACCTACGACATTAAAAGGATGATGCGCGTAAGTGTAGTCGTAGAGGACATCTTGTTTTTTGATGCGGATCAAGAAGTCACCTTCTTCGCGATGCGTTTCAAGTTCAGTTGGCGTGCGGATGTCGCGCTCGCAATAAGGCGAATGCTCCAACAACTGACCAAACCAATTGCGGTAGCGTTTGGGCGTATACACCGGATGAAAAGACTGAATGATAAACAAGCGGTTGTTGGCTTCGTTGAATTCTAATTGATAGATCATGCCGCGCGGAATCACGAGGTAGTCTCCGTAAGAAAATTCGATGTTGCCCATTTGGGTGCGCAACTTGCCCGAACCTTTGTGGATGAAAATGATTTCGTCGGCATCGGCATTCTTGTAGAAGTAGTCTTTCATGCTCTCGGATGGTGCAGCGAGCTCTAGGTAAACATCTGAGTTGACCAATACGGGAACTCGGCTTTCTACGTAATCAGCGGCAGGCTTCAGGTCAAAACCTCTGAAACTGCGCATGAGCATATTTTTTTGGACGCCAATTTCCGGTGCAATATTGGTTTGTGCACCAATTGACTTTACTACCGTTGGTGGTTGAACGTGATAAAGAAGTGCAGACATCCCGTCAAAGCCAATTGTGCCGAAGAGTTGCTCATGGTAAATGGAGCCATCTGGCTGGCGAAAAACGGTGTGGCGCTTGTGAGGTATCTGTCCAAGTTTTTGATAAAAAGGCATGTTTCTTAGTTTTTTAAGTTCAAAACTAATTCAAATGCGGAATTGAAGAAATGATTTTGGTCAGTTTTGTTACTTTTGTTGCAACATCAAATCAACATTATGTCAAAAATATTGGTACTTGGATCTTGCGGCCAAATTGGAACCGAACTCGTTTTAGCACTCCGTGCCAAATTTGGAAACTCAGCAGTTATTGCTGCCGACCTGCGAGACGAGTGCCCTGTTATCCTCAACAACGGACCATATATCAAACTCGACGCCCTCGACAAAGCAAGTGTTCGCGCGTATATTATAGAACAAGATATCAAAGAAGTGTATTTGTTAGCGGCGCTGCTCTCTGCCACAGCCGAGAAAAACCCTGATTTCGCTTGGAAACTCAACATGGAAGGTTTGTTCACGATCCTTGACCTCGCCAAAGAAGGGCAGCTACAAAAAATATTTTGGCCGAGCTCCATTGCCGTTTTTGGCCCAACAACGCCAGCAGACCACACACCGCAGCATACCGTTATGGAACCCACCACCGTTTATGGCATCTCCAAACAAGCTGGTGAGCGCTGGTGCGAATACTACCACAACAAATATGGCGTCGATGTACGCAGTATCCGTTACCCAGGTCTCATCTCTTACAAAAGCCTACCAGGCGGCGGCACCACCGACTACGCTGTCGATATTTTTTACAAAGCTAAAGCAGAAGGTAAATTCACCTGCTTTCTCAAAGAAGACACCATGCTTCCAATGATGTTCATGGACGACGCCATTCGTGCAACTATTGAATTAATGAAAGCACCTGCTGAACAAATCAAGATCAGATCGGCCTATAATTTAGCTGGCTGTAGCTTTACGCCTGCCGAGCTCGCCAAAGAAATCCAAGTGTTGCAACCAAGTTTTACAATTGACTACGCTCCTGATTTCCGTCAGGCCATTGCAGACAGCTGGCCTAATTCTATTGACGACAGCTCTGCCACAAAAGATTGGGGCTGGAAGGCGCAATTTGATACCAAAGCCATGGTGAAAGTGATGCTGGAGAACGTTCAATAGATAATTTCTATAGACGCAATAGAAAAAAATTATTGTTTTGTTTAAACTTTTTCTTGTTTAGTTAAACAATTAATGTTTAACTTTAACTCATAATTGTTAAACAAAACAACGCGCTATGTCTACAATAGAATTTAACGAAGCACTAATTGGTCTAGAAAACAACCTCCAATCTTTTGCACTTTCTTTTACAAGAAACCGAGAAGACGCAAGGGATTTAACCCAAGAAACCATGCTCAAAGCGATTACGTATCGCAACTATTATACGCCACAGACAAACTTTAAGGCGTGGGTTTTCACAATTATGCGTAACTTGTTCATCAATCAGTACCGTAGAAGAGTAAAATCGGGTGCCATTTTCGATCACAGCAAAGAAGTTTTCTTGATCGGCAACATCCATAGCCACGAAGACAGCGCAATAGAGAAGATTGGTGTAAAAGACATCAACAGACAAATTAACTTATTAGGAGAGGAATACCAAACGCCTTTTGAAATGCATTTTCAAGGCTTCAAATACAAAGAGATCGCAGACAAACTAGGTATTCCGATCGGAACCGTGAAAAGCCGGATTTTCATCGCCAGAAAAAAACTGATGGAAGCCCTACCGGAATTCGCATTTTCGGCAAATTAATTTATGACAAAAAAAGTACACGTAATTGGTTCGGGTATTTCGAGCCTCTCCACCGCTTCATTTCTTGCAAAAGCAGGCTATGACGTCCAAATTTTTGAAAAAAATGCATCCATCGGAGGGCGCGCGCGTCAGTTCGAAACACAAGGTTTTACTTTTGACATGGGCCCGTCTTGGTACTGGATGCCCGATGTATTTGAAAAATTTTATCAACAATTTGGTTACACCACCTCTGACTTCTACGAACTCAAACGACTAGACCCTTCTTACCGAGTTTATTGGCCCGATCTGTCTTACACTAACGTGCCGGCCGACATGACGCAATTAGAGGCGTGGTTTGAATCTTTAGAGCCCGGGAGTGCCAAAAACCTCCGAGCGTTCTTAAAAGACGCCGCCTACAAATACAAAGTAGGAATGGAAGATTTAGTTTACAAACCAAGTTTGAGCCTCACAGAATTCATCGACAGCCGTGTGCTTGGTGGTTTGTTCAAAATGCATTTGTTCTCGTCCTTTTCTGCATTTATTAGAAAATACTTTAAGCATCCAAAAATATTATCACTTTTGGAATTTCCGGTGTTGTTTCTTGGCGCCATGCCCAATGAAACCCCCGCGCTTTATTCCTTAATGAACTATGCCGATATTCAATTAGGTACGTGGTACCCCATAAACGGCATGCACGAATTCATCAAAGCGTTTGCGCGCATTGCCCAAGAACAAGGTGTCCAAATTGAGACCTCAGCCAACGTGGAGCGCATTGTCATTGAAAACGGAAAAGCCGTCGGAACCATCGTGAATGGAACCCTACACCATGCTGACATCGTTATTTCTGGCGCTGACTACGCACATACCGATCAAAAATTATTGCAAAAAGACGCCAATTATTCTGACGCGTACTGGGAAAAACGCACCATGGCGCCTTCTAGCCTCTTGTTTTATGTAGGCGTCAATAAAAAACTCAACAATTTAGAGCACCACAACCTCTTTTTTGATGAATCGTTAACAGAACACGGCAAAACCATCTATAAGGACCCTAGTTGGCCTGAAAAACCACTTTTTTACCTCAGTGCTCCTTCCCTGACAGATCCGTCTGTTGCGCCCGAAGGTTCGGAAAATCTTTTCTTTTTGATCCCGTTGGCCCCAGACCTTCAAGACGACGAAGCCACGCGCGACAAATATTTTGATATATTAGTCAAAAGACTAAAGGATTTAACAGGTAATGACATCAAAGACCACATCGTATACAAAAAAAGTTTTTGTGTCTCCGATTTCAAAAGTGAATACAACGCTTTCAAAGGCAATGCCTATGGCTTGGCCAACACCTTGCTTCAGACAGCTATTCTCAAACCGCGGATGCAACACAAAAAAATCAAAAACCTATATTATACCGGGCAGCTTACCGTACCAGGCCCGGGCGTCCCTCCCTCAATTGTTTCCGGAGAGGTTGTCGCCAAACACATCATTGCAAAGCACCACTAAAACCGCACTATGAAAGCTTTATTCGACAACGTCTGCCAAGAAATGAGCGAGCTCACGACCAAAAGGTACAGCACTTCTTTTTCACTAGGCATCAGTTTCTTGCACAAAGATTTGCAAAAGCCTATATATTCGATTTATGGTTTTGTGCGCTTTGCGGATGAAATTGTAGACACCTTTCATGGCTACGACAAAGAAAAACTACTCGCAGACTTCAAAGCGCAAACCTATGAAGCTATCGCAGCAGGTATTTCGCTCAACCCAATCTTGAATAGTTTTCAGTGGGCGGTCAATAAGTATTCCATTCCGATGGAACTCATCGACACCTTCCTGGACTCCATGGAAATGGACCTTCAAAAACAAACCTACGATCAAGGTAAATACGAAACTTACATTTTAGGATCTGCCGAAGTCGTTGGGCTCATGTGTTTGAAAGTTTTTGTCGAAGGCGACCAAAAAAACTACGAAGACCTCAAACCTTATGCGATGAAATTAGGCGCAGCCTTCCAAAAAATCAATTTCCTTCGCGACCTCAAAGCTGACTACCAAGAGCTCGGGCGCACGTATTTCCCTGGCATCAACTTGTCGGAGTTCAATACGGCACTTAAAAAAGAAATTGAAGCGGATATCGCACTCGACTTTCAAAAAGGCTACGAAGGCATATTATTATTGCCGAGAAGCGCGCGTTTTGGTGTCTATATGGCTTACAAATATTATTTCAAGCTCTTTAATAAGATCAAGCAAACACCAGCCGAAAACGTGCTCAATGAGCGCATTCGCCTCCCGAATTACCGCAAAATGCGTATTTTACTAACCTCGTACGTGCGCCATAACCTCAATTTGCTTTAATGCCAGAAGAATACGTCATATTAGTCAATGAAGACGACGACGAAATTGGTCAGCTCGAAAAAATGGAGGCCCACAGAAGAGGCGAACTCCATCGAGCATTCTCTGTATTGATCTTTAATGCCGCCGGTGAGCTCCTACTTCAACAGCGTGCCGCACACAAATACCACTCTCCGCTGCTCTGGACAAACGCTTGTTGCAGCCATCAACGACCAGGAGAAACAACACTTAAAGCAGCAGAACGCAGGCTTCAAGAAGAAATGGGTATGACTGCACATTTGCAAGCAGCTTTTCGTTTCATTTACAAAGCCGAACTAGACCAAGGCCTCACCGAACACGAACTCGATCATGTCGTTTTTGGTTATTCAGATGAAGCACCACAAATCAATGCCGAAGAAGTAGCCGCTTACAAATGGATCGGCCTTTCGAAACTCCTTCAAGACCTCAAAAATAATCCACATGACTATACCGCTTGGTTTCAAATTCTTTTGAACCAGCATGTAGACGCAATCGCAACAGCAGCAAATGAAAGTATGTAGAAGAGCGACCTTCAATGCGGCGCATCGCTTGTTCAGACCTGATTGGTCAGACGAAAA
The DNA here is from genome assembly GCA_044239425.1 of Crocinitomicaceae bacterium. Lineage (GTDB taxonomy): Bacteria > Bacteroidota > Bacteroidia > Flavobacteriales_D > Crocinitomicaceae > UBA952. The sequence continues at coordinate 10,953 of JBIIBL010000063.1, forward strand.
AAACAATGCTATTTTTGGCAAATGCAACAATCCCAACTTTCATGGTCACAACTACACTCTAGAAGTGTGGATCGACGGTGAAATTGATCCAGAAACGGGCTACCTCATCGACCTCAAGTTGGTCAAAGACCTCATTGGGTCAGAAGTTCAAGACCGTTTCGACCACCGTAATTTAAACTTAGATTGCCCAGAGTTCACCAATTTAAACCCAACCGCCGAAAATATAGCAATCGTTATTTGGAATTTACTCCGAGACAAACTCGATGCAAAATATGGCCTGAGTGTCAAGCTCTGGGAAACCCAAAACAACATCATTGAATACGACGGTAAATGAGTACTGCCCTTTTTTGGCATCGCCGCGACCTCAGAATAAGCGACAACGCAGGCCTCTATAAAGCACTGAAGCAAAGCGCTCAAGTCATTCCTGTATTTATTTTTGACAGCACCATTTTAGGTTTGCTTCCAAAAAACGACCAGCGCGTTTTGTTTATCCATCAAGAAATCCAAAAATTAAAGGAAAGCTATCGCGCCTCAGGTTCAGATTTAGCCGTGATTTACGGCGATCCGAAAGCGGAAATTTTAAGCTTAGCCAAAAAGTTTGAGGTCAAGAGGGTGTATACAAACCGAGATTACGAACCCAATGCCCTTGCCCGCGATCAATACCTTTTTGACCAGCTTCAAAAGGAACAAATCGAATTTATTGGGGCTAAAGACCAAGTGATTTTCGAAAAAAATGAAGTCACCAAAGACGATGGCCTCCCCTACACAATTTACTCGCCCTATGCCCGCAAGTGGAAGGCCAAACTGACTGACTACCATTTCAAAGCATATCCGACAGAAAAATACTTTTCAAATTTACATTCGTTCCAAACTGAGCCCCTTATTTCACTTCAAGAAATGGGCTTTGAGGAGCAAAAAACTCAGCCCTTTCCAGAGCGCTCAACCCCAAGTGTCATCATTCAGAAGTACCATGAACAGCGCGATATCCCAGCGGTATTAGGAACATCGCGGCTGAGTTTACACCTGCGTTTTGGTACAATTTCTATACGTTCATTAGCCAAAGAAGCAATGGCGCTTAATGAAAAATACCTCAATGAACTCATTTGGCGCGACTTCTACCAAGCCATTTTGTTTCATTTTCCGCAGACGGTTTCCAACGCCTTTAAACCAGCATACGACCGCATCGTTTGGGAGAACAACGAAGCAGATTTTGAAGCTTGGTGCGAGGGTAAAACGGGGTATCCGTTGGTAGACGCCGGCATGCGAGAACTCAATGAAACGGGTTTTATGCACAACCGGGTCAGAATGGTGGTGGCAAGTTTTTTAACCAAACACTTACTCATCGACTGGCGCTGGGGAGAACGCTATTTTGCCGAAAAACTCCTGGACTTTGAACTTGCAAGCAATATTGGTGGTTGGCAATGGGCCGCGGGCTGTGGTTGCGATGCCGCTCCGTATTTTCGCGTGTTTAACCCCGAGGCCCAACAAAAGAAATTCGATCCAAAGTTCGCATACATTAAAAAATGGGTGCCTGAATACGGAACGCCAGCTTACACCCAACCTATCGTCGACCACAAAATGGCGCGCGAACGCGTCCTTCTTCGATTTAAAACCGCCTTACAACCATGAGCCAAGCCATCCAAATCGGGGACAACTGCCCCACGTTTAGTCTTCCCGATAGCCAAGGAAAGCAAATTCAAATGACAGATTACCTCGGACAAAGAATCTTAGTGCTCTTTTTTTATCCAAAAGACGACACGCCAGGCTGCACCAAAGAAGCTTGCGCTTTTCGCGATGCCTATGCCGATTTTGTGGAACTCGGTTGCGAAGTTTTTGGGATTTCATCGGACGCAGCCCCAGCACATGAAGCCTTTCA
>JBIIBL010000031.1:0-22370 GCA_044239425.1 Crocinitomicaceae bacterium
TCATAAGTAAAGACACTGATGTCGTCGAGGGTAGAAATACGTTCTGAGGCATAAGCCGGGAAACGTTTTTTATCGATCATAGATTCGACAATAACGCTGTTTTTACTTTGAGCAATGACTTTGAAAAGACCTGGTCTTCCTGAAATGGCAATGATACCGCTGAGTTGCATAGTTTGATTTTCTTTTTTGAATAGTTCTCAAAAATAGAAAAATAACCCTAATTACCACGCTTGTGGTATGAAATCATAAAAGGATTACTTTTTGTTGGGCAATAACGGCGTCCTTTTCGATGAGGCTCACGTAATAGGTGCCGGCGGCTAATTCAGCGCGCTTGAAAAGAAAGTCATTGCTATTGAAATCTTCTGATACAGCTACTGTTTTACCTTCTAAGTTAGTGATTTCTAAATGTCTTTTGTTGTTGTTCGGATTCGGGTAATAGACTTGAAATGTTGGGCCAGCAGGGTTTGGATAGACAAAAACACCTGCGTCAAGACAAGCCGGAGCAGCTACAGACTGTGGGAAGGTCACTTTCCAAATCACGCCGTTATTTTCTAAGACGTATATGGAATTGCCCACTTGCGCAGCGTCAACCGGCAGATAAAAGCCTGTAGCAACATTCGTGGTATGAATGCCATAAGAGTTGAGGGTGCTGTCGTAGGCAAAACGCAGCATCACTAATTCTCTCGATGGATCGACAAAAGGGCAGGCCGAACCCCAGGGTGAAAGTGGAGTATAACCCGTGCTGTCGCCACCAGGCATGAAACTCAATACAAAACCATTGCCTGTATATGCTCCGCCGAGTTGCTTGTCTTTGTCAATGACCAAGCCAAGAGGGGAGCGGTGTGCGGTAAAAGTGCGTACTGGCTGGCCACTTTCGCTTGCTTTTTTAATTGCGCCAGTTCCTTCTTCTTTATAATAGTCGGCAGCCATTCCAAAATTAGGCAGCGGTTCGGTAAAAGTAACACCAGCCGGCGCAACTGGAAACGAGGGGTCGGGTGCAAAATGGCCAGCCAGATAGGCTCCGTTATTCGGATTGATGAGAGGGTCCGTGCTTGCGTCGTAGGTAGGATTTGCTAAAGGATTGGCATTGCCACCAATGCGCCAAGGAAAGCCATAATGTTTGCCTTGTTCGATGAGGTTGAGCTCCTCGGGATCGTCGCGTTCGCCCGCGTTGTCAATGGCAAAAAGCTGATTTTCTCCATTAAAAGCCATAGAGTAGGCGTTGCGGGTTCCCTCGGCAAACACATAACCTGTTTCTTGCAGCCAGGTGCTGTCATTGTTGAGGTAAATATTGGCCGCGTCAATCGGAATTCTAAAAATCTTGCTTGTAATCGCTTGCTCTCTCAAACCCAGATACGCGCCGTTGCTGGTCTGGACCTCGCCAAATGACGTTCTAGACCCTCCCGAAAAATATAAATATTCCTTTTGCGGATCAGCGGTAATGCCCGTAAAGCCGTGGTCGCCAGAAGCGCTGCTAGTGGGGTAGGTGGTAGTGGTCAAAATGGTGGTCCATTCTCTGGCGCCATTGCTCTGCAGTACGCCTTTAACGATAAGTCCGATACCAAAGTTGGGGTACCAAATATTACCCGATAAAAATACCGTGCTATCCACAAAGCAAAGCCCCTGCACTTTCGGGATGCCATGATCAGTTGTGGTATAACGCAACACATCCGTTTTGGAATCCTCCAATACCTCGTAAATATTTCCGCTTGAGGTAGTGTAGAAAAGGTGCCCGGAAATAGGATCAAAAGCAATTTTGGAAGCCCACATCTTGGGCTGCAACACAGAATCAATGGAAATATCGTTGAAAAGCGGCGTGACGCGCTGGGCGTAAGTAACTTCAGAGAGGATTGCGCAGCAAATAGCGACCCAGATGAGTGAATATTTCATTGGTTTAAATTAAACAAAATATTGGAAGAACGACCATGCAAACCTTCCCCACATACAATCGAAAGCGCAAATGGTTTTAGGTATTTATTATTTTTTAACACTATCAATCAACTTATTAACAATAATTCCTTATAATATACGTACCTTTGCACCTCATTTTAAAAAGAATACATGACATTTGAAGAACTGGGATTAAGGCGAGAGGTGCTGAAGTCGTTGACAGAATTGGGTTTTGAAGCACCGACCCCCATCCAGGAACAAGCAATTCCCTACTTATTAGGAGAAGATTGCGATTTTGTCGGTCTGGCGCAGACCGGTACAGGTAAAACGGCCGCATTCGGTTTGCCGTTAATTAATAACATTGATAACAAAGCACGCCTGCCACAAGGGGTCATCATTTGCCCAACACGCGAGCTTTGCCTACAGATCACCAAAGACCTCAACGTCTTTTCTAAGTATCTCGACGGCAATATCACAGCAGTGTACGGCGGGACCGATATCCGTACGCAAATCACGAGCGTTAAAAAAGGAACCTCAATCATCGTGGCAACACCAGGTCGTTTGGTCGACCTCATCAACCGCAAAGTAGTTCAACTAGGTGAAATCAAATACGTCATCCTAGATGAAGCCGACGAAATGCTCAATATGGGTTTCAAAGAGGACATCGACATGATCCTCGATCAAACGCCCATCGACAAAAATGTATGGTTGTTCTCTGCAACAATGCCAAACGAAGTAGCACGCATCGCTCGTACTTATATGACCGATCCGCTAGAAGTTTCTATTGGTCACAAAAACCAGAGCAACGAAAACATCGAACACATCTACTACTCAGTTAAAGAACGCGACCGCTACGACGCAGTAAAGCGCCTCATCGACTTTAACCCTACAATTTACGGACTCATCTTTTGCCGTACCAAAAACGAAACCGCTACGGTTGCGATGAAACTCGCCCGCGACGGCTATAACGCAGAGCCACTTCACGGTGACCTCACCCAAGCCATGCGCGACCGCGTTATGGAGCGTTTTCGTTCGAAAGAACTTCAAATCTTAGTGGCAACAGACGTTGCTGCGCGCGGTTTGGACATCAATAACATTACGCACGTCATCAACTACAACCTACCTGACGACATCGAAAACTACACACACCGTAGTGGTCGTACAGCTCGCGCAGGCAAAACAGGTCAGTCTTTGGTGTTGGTCAACACCCGTGAGAACGTTAAAATCAAAGCAATTGAGCGCCAAATGCGCATGACCTTCACACAAGGTCAAATTCCAAATCCTGCCGAGATTTGCGAAATCCAATTGAAAAAACTCATCGACAACACTATTGCTACTGAAGTAAAAGAAAGCGATATCGCTCCTTTTATGGAGCAAATCTTGGCTTCTTTTGCCGACTTAACAAAAGAAGAAGTCATTAAAAGATTCGTTTCTGCTGAGTTCAATCGCTTCATCGACTACTACGAGCGCGCTGGCGACCTCAACGCAGCAGCAAGCAAAGACGATCGCGAGCGTCCAGAGCGCAAGACCGATCGTCAGAGCCGTGCCCGCGAAGAAGGTAAAACACGCTTTTTTGTCAACTTGGGCCGCAGAGATGGTCTCAATCCAGGCGCAATGGTTCGCATCATCTGCGATGCCACTGGCCTCAACTCTAAAGCTCTTGGCCGCATCGACATCATGACCTCTTTCTCATTTATCGAGGCCGATGACGAGCACACACAAAAAATCTTGAAGCACGTCGACGGCTATGAATTCGAAGGCCATAAAGTTTCCATTGAAGTTACTGCACCTGGACAGGGTGGAGGCGATGACCGCGGCGAGCGCAAGTTTTCTAAAGGACCAGGCTCTAAAAGAGGCCCAGGATCTTTCGGAGGCGGCAGAAAACCAGGCTTCGAGAAAAAAGGCGGCTTTGAGAAAAAAGGCGGCTTTGACAAAAAACGTTCAGGTGGTTTTGACCGCGATCGCGGTTTCGGCGCCAAAAAAAATAAATATTAATTCTCCTTACCCATACAATTATCCATATGGAAATCAGAAATATTGCCATTATTGCCCACGTTGACCACGGTAAAACTACCCTTGTTGACAAAATGATAGAAGCGGGCCAAGTTGTCAACGAGCGCGACCGCATGACCGGCGAGCTCATTATGGACAACAACGATCTGGAGCGCGAGCGCGGCATCACCATTGTCTCAAAAAACGTATCGGTTTCTTACAAAGGCACCAAAATCAACATCATTGACACCCCGGGTCACGCCGACTTCGGAGGTGAGGTTGAGCGCGTACTCAACATGGCCGATGGCGTTTGTTTGTTAGTAGATGCCTTCGAAGGTCCAATGCCACAAACGCGTTTTGTACTTGGTAAAGCACTTTCTATGGGGCTCAAGCCTTTGCTTGTGATCAATAAAGTCGATAAAGAAAACTGTACACCAGAAGAAGTTCACGAAAAAGTATTCGACCTCATGTTTGAGCTAGATGCCAACGAAGAACAACTCGACTTCCCTACAATCTATGGCTCTGCCAAAAACGGCTGGATGTCTACAGACTGGAAACAACCAACGGATAGCATTACACCTTTACTCGATCAAATTTTAACGTATTTCCCACCGAAGAAAATTGAAGAAGGAAACACCCAAATGCTCATCACTTCTCTTGACTTTTCCTCTTACGTTGGACGTATCGCTATTGGTCGTCTCACACGTGGTGTGATCAAAGAAAACCAACCCATCATTCTTTCTAAGTCCGATGGCCGTCAAGAAAAACACCGCATCAAAGAAGTCTTTGTTTTTGAAGGCATCGAGCGTGCCAAAGTGACTGAAGTACAACCTGGAGACCTCTGTGCTGTAACAGGTATTGAAGGTTTCGAAATCGGCGACTCTATCTGTGATGCCGAAAATCCAGAGCCACTTCCGACCATCAAAATGGACGAACCAACCATGAGCATGTTGTTTTCTATCAACGACTCTCCGTTCTTCGGCAAAGAAGGTAAATTTGTGACGTCGCGTCACATCTCTGACCGCCTCACCAAAGAACTCGAGAAAAACCTCGCATTGCGTGTAAGCGACACCGACAAAGCCGACAAATGGATGGTTTTTGGCCGTGGTGTCTTGCACCTTTCTGTACTCATCGAAACGATGCGTCGCGAAGGTTACGAACTTCAAGTTGGACAGCCACAGGTCATTATCAAAGAAATCGATGGCGTTAAATGTGAACCAATCGAAGAACTCACCATTGACCTTCCTGAAGAGCACAGCGGAACAGCAGTTGAAGCCGTTACGCGCCGCAAAGGAGAAATGACCAACATGGTGCCAAAAGGCGAACGCATGATTGTCACTTTCCAAATCCCTTCACGTGGTATTATCGGTCTACGAAACTACCTCTTGACACAAACTGCTGGTGAGGCCATCATGAACCACCGCTTCTTGGAATACCAACCTTACAAAGGAGAAATTCCTGGTCGTCAGAATGGTTCACTTATTTCACTTGAACAAGGCACTTCGATTCCTTTCTCTTTAAACAACCTTCAAGAGCGCGGTAAATTCTTTATTGCACCCAACGAAGACATCTACGAAGGTCAGGTCATCGGTGAAAATTCTCGCGCAGGTGACTTATGTGTAAATGTGACCAAAACCAAGAAGCTCACAAACATGCGTGCTTCAGGTTCTGACGACAAAGTACGCTTGGCCCCACCTAAAGTTTTCAGCCTCGAAGAGTGCTTGGAATACATCCAATCTGATGAATACGTCGAAGTTACCCCAAAAAGTTTGCGCATCAGAAAAATCCTATTGAAAGAAACTGATCGCAAACGTTCAGGTAAGTAATAATAAATTTGCCAATTTTACGTTGTGTTAACGATGAAAAAGGCTTTACTCTTTGTGTTTTTAGTGCTTGCGGTCCAATCGCAAGCACAAAAACGCACTTTTTTATCGCGTTCCGAGTTTGGTGTGAACGTAGGCCAAACCTATTACCTCGGAGACCTCAACCCCTACCAACAATTCAAAAATGCCCACCTTGCATGGGGGCTCATGTACCGTTATAATCTCAATAACCGCCTCACGTTGCGCTTTAATTATTTGTACGGTCAAATTTCTGCTGCAGATTCTACATCACCTTATCCTTTATTGGTCAACAGAAATCTAAGTTTTCAGTCTACGCTACACGAAGTTGCTGCAGGCCTAGAATTTCATTATGTGCCGTTTCAGTTTGGTAGCAGTCGTTACCCAGCCACAGCCTACTTACTAGCGCAAGTGGGCGTCTTTCACATGAATCCGCAAACCTATTACAACGACGCTTGGCAAGAACTCCAGCCTTTGGCAACAGAAGGTCAGGGCACGAGTTTCAATTCTCAAAAACCCTACAATCTTTATCAGCTTTGTTTGCCCTTAGGAATGGGGGTTAAGGTGAGCCTCGGAAAAATGGCCACCTTTAATATAGATGTAGCAATCCGCAAAACTTTTACCGATTATCTAGACGACGTAGGTTCAGATGTATACTTTGATCCACAAGTTCTTTCAGACGAAATCTCTGATTTATCGGCCACGCTTTCCAATCAAAGTCTTGACGGCAATCGTTTTGGCAAACGCGGCACGAGCAGCACCAAAGATTGGTACGTTTATACCGGCGCCACCCTCACCATACGTTTGGGCAAAGGTGGTGGTTGTTTTTATTAAATTTACACACCATGCAAAAGTTATTTTTAATTTCCTTCGTTTTCTTGTTGTTCTCTTGTCAGTCCGAGGTTTGTGATTGTGCTGACCAATGGTTAGAAATGACCGAAGCACTCAAAGCCGCTGAAGCGAAAGGAGAGTCAGTAGACAAACTGCTCAAAAAATACGAAGCGCCGCTCAAAAAATGCGAGAATCTCGATGCCAATAAAACAGCTGCTGAAAAGGAGCAAATGCTCGAAGAATTGCGTGCTTGCGATGCCTACAAAAAAATTGGCAAGAATTAGGATTGCCTCTGATTGATCACAAAAGTTGCTTTAAAAACTTCTTGATACGCTGCCCAGTGCTGATAACCAGAGATAGTTTCGTTGTGCCATAAAAAACCAAAGGTTCCGCCGTACTTCTTTACTTGCCCATACAGATCTTCTATACGTAGTTTGGCTGCTTCGGGTGTTAACTTGAGGTATTCTAAAAGTGTACCGTCCATATAAACAAAAGGATGGATGTTGAGATGGGTTACTTCATTTTTACGCAAATCAAACCATTTAAACGTACGTGCAGTTCCGGCCCGAAAACCAGTTTCTTCAGCATATCCCATCGTATAATCATGCGTGATACCGGCCTTTAAGAGTTGAAGGTAGGTATTTGGTAAACTCATTAGTAAGAAGTGCTGTCGGTTACTATGAGGGCGATAACCAATGATTTGTTCGAGTCTTTGAATTTCAATTTCGAGTTGTTGATAGCTGTGTTGGGTGAGCGAGCTACCATGGATACCTATTTCTGCATGCGCAGCAATTTGCCGTATTTTGTCTTGTTGTGGAAGGTTGAGGTGGGATAGATTTTTATCGAGTTTAGTGTAGTTTCCTAGGAGCCAAAAAACTTTGGTATCCGGAAAGTGTTGGGCCAGTTCCGCAATTTGATCAAAGGTATCGTAGGGGTCAGTTTTGGCGCCTTTGCGTACCATTTTACGATCCATTACCCTTTCTGATCTGCGGTAAATGACATCTTTGCAATTGGCAAAAAAAGTACGGATGGTATTTTTGTGCGCGTAAGCAAAGGTGTTGTCGATGTCAAAAGTTGCTTGAAAATGAAACCGTGGTTTTTGAGCTTGCAGCTCCTGGTTCAAAGCTTGTTCCAAATAACGGATCAGCGCCTCGCTCCAGACGTCGCAAATAGGAATTTGTAACCAATTGTGGGCAAATGCCACAGAGGCACTTGCTTGGAAGCGTTCTAGGGCATCGGTCTGGATGCTTTGGTATTCTTCCATGCGGCTTAGCATGTAAAAGATGCTCGCCAGTAAATCGGGTTGTCCATTGAAACAAAGACAGTCAGTGCCATTGAAAACTCCTTTTGTTGGCGCTTCCTTAAGCATTTCATCTTCAAAGAGTAGGGCTGCCGGAACAAGTTGAACGGCACCATCGAAATCTTTGCTAGAGTAATTGAGTTTGGGGCCTGTTGCGGCAATAAAAGCGATGCCATCGTTGGTGAGCTGATAGGCAACTTTCCGTTCTGAAAAAACAAACGATAACGTGTAGAGCAACCGCTCGGTGATATATTCAACGTAGATCAGCACTAGAGGGTAGTCAGTATTTTTTGGCAAATGAATATAGCCGCATGGCCGTCGCCAAAGATATCAAAACGCGTTTGAATGGTTCGGCTGAGTAATTTGTTGGCAGCGTCAAGAATTTTCTCTTGGTTGGCACCGGTCAAAATAGCTGCGCCAGCTTCCACAACCTCAACCCATTCGGTTTGTTCGCGCAAAATGACGCAAGGTTTGGCAAAGAAATAAGCTTCTTTTTGAACACCGCCGCTGTCTGTAACTATTAACCTCGCATTTTGCTCTAAGGCGATCATGTCTAGAAAGCCAGCAGGTGCTGTGATTTGGAGTTTGTCTTGTGCGGCAATTCTTTCTTGAAAAGAAACACTCAAAAGGGTTTCTATTTTATTTTTGGTACGCGGGTGAATCGGTAGCACTACGCTCAGTCCCGTTTGGTCAATGAGTGTCAGCAGGGCTTCAAAAATAGCTTGGAGCGCAATAGGGTCGTCTGTATTGGAGTCGCGGTGTATGGTACACAAAATGTATTGCTCAGGGGTCAGTTCTAACTGCTTGAGCACCACGGATTTTTCTTTACTCAGTGCCGCAAAATACAAGCTGTTGTCGTACATGATGTCGCCGCAATGGTAAACATGAGGCGCATCTATGGTTGCCTTTCCTTTCACTTCTAACTCAAAACCCTCTTTGGCTAAATTTGCCATTCCTGCTTTGGTTGGCACAAATAACAAGGTGCTCATGTGGTCGGCAGCAATGCGGTTGATTTCTTCGGGCATGGCCTTGTGAAAACTGCGCAAACCAGCCTCGATGTGTACAACAGGGATGTGAATTTTAGCCGCAGCAAGCGCCGCAGCTATGGTGGAGTTAGTATCGCCGTAAATAACAACTGCACTAGGTTGTTCTTTGATTAAAATATCCTCGATACCACTGAGTATAGCGGCAGTCATGCGACCATGCGAACCGCTGCCAACAGCAAGATTGTATTGCGGCTGAGGAATTCCAAGTTCTTCGAAAAAAACAGCCGACATGTTTTCGTCGTAGTGTTGGCCTGTATGCACTAAAATTTCTTCTAGTTGCGAGGCGAATTGAGCTTGTATGGCACGGCTGAGCGCTGCGGCTTTGATGATCTGAGGCCGCGCCCCAATAACGGTTAATATTCTCTTTTTGGACATATTACAAGATGCCTTCATCGGCGAAGCTAAAATAGCCATTATCTGTGAAAATGACGTGATCTAAGAGCTTCATGTCAATGAGACTTGCAAATTCCTTGATGTCTTTGGTTAGCCCTTCGTCTTGTGGGCTTGGCTTGCGTTGCCCACTTGGATGGTTGTGACATAAAATCAGGCCCGTCGCTGCACAGCGCAAGGCTTGCTGAAAAATGCGTTTGGCATCGGCAATAGTACTGTGCCGACCACCGATGCTCAATTGCGAGATTTCTAAAATTTCGTTCGAAAAATTGAGGTAGAGTACATAAAATTGTTCGTGGTCGAGGTCGGCAAGTTGCATTTGCAGGAGGTCATAGACGTCTTTAGAGGTTTTGATGCTGCGCCGTTGCCGCACTTCTGCACTCTGGTAGCGCCTGCTGATTTCAAATACGCCGAGAATGCGCTGAACAGTAGGCGCGTCCAGTCCATAAATCTCTAGTAGGTCCCATTCGTTGCTTTTAGCCAAGGTTCGCCAGTTTTTCTGGTGCCAACGCCAAGTGCGCTCCAAAACGACATCTAGCTTGGGTTGTTGTTGCGGATGGCCGCATACCAAAGAAAGCAGGGCGGCATCACTGAGTTGTTGGAGTTTATTTTCTAAATTCATTGTCATTAAAACGAAAGAAAATCGGCTGGCGCATTTTCGTGGAAAACTTTTTACAAAGCCAAGATTTTATAACTTTGTGTCATGGCTAAAAAGCAGCATAAAATCCAAAATGTGGTCTACAGTACCAATCCGAACTTTGCTTATGAATTTGAGCAAACAGATGATATTCAGACACTTCCGCCTCAGCAACAGCGCCTCTATGTGAGCATAGATCGCAAGCAGCGCGCAGGTAAGGAGGTCACCCTAATTGAAGGATTTGTAGGTACCGATGACGACCTCAAAGACCTCGGGAAAATACTGAAAAGCAAATGTGGAGTAGGTGGAAGCGTCAAAGACAACGAGATTTTAATTCAAGGCAACTTCAAGCAAAAAATCTTTGACTTATTGATAAAAGAAGGATACAGCCAAACCAAACAAAAAGGTTAAGCGAATATTGCTACTCCGATAATTTCCTTAAACAAAAAAAGCGGCTCTTTTGGAGCCGCTTTCTCGGATAGGGCAGGTGGGCCGCCGCTATCCATAACCTAACTATAAACTACTACATTTGATTATTTACAAATACGATGCCAAACTTTAAAAAGGGTAGTACTTCGATGAAAAAAATCTAGTTTTTAATTAATTTGGTACGTTGCTGATCGGTTTCTACGAAGTAAATTCCGGGGTTTAAGTATTCTATATTTATTTTTTGACCTGGTAAAACAACTTGATTATAAACTATTTTACCATTGAGGTCCTCGATCTGAACAACACTTTGCACCATGAGATCTAATTGAATTTCAGTTTGCGCTGGGTTCGGATAAATGCGAAGTGCATCCGCGAGTTCAGCAACGTTATCCAACCACATATTTTGATGAAAAGTGGTGTTGGTTACAATGGCGTCGTTCCAGTCAAAATAGATGTAGGCAGTGTTTTCTATTATTGACATGATCGCATTAGTTGGTTTTTCACTTATGCGATAAGTGAGCTGACCATGGCTTTCAGGTTCATTGGAGATAGAATCTGGCAACCATATTTGATTGAATTCAAAACGCATGACACCATTGCCTAAATTGACCACTTGCATAGGGTGAGAAGCTTCTATGAGCGTAAAACTCGGCCAATCGAGCAGGGTGCTCAAGGTGTCGATGATATATACATTTTGTGCAGGAGCAGTACCTGTGTTCTGGAAGCGAATGGTATACGTGAGCGCGTCATCGATGAATGCGTCCAAATAACCCAAAGGGTAGTTGTCATTCATGTAATCGGTGCTGGCATTTTTGTCGTTAGGGTCATAGGCATTGCCCAAGATTTGAAGTAAGGATCCATTGTTGGCTGATCCAGACGTACTGCCTACTAAGGTAATGACACCAATTGTAGGGTTATATCCGTTATAGGTGAGCCAATATTGACTAATTGTGGCAATAAGGTTGTTGCCAGTACTCATTTGCCCACAGTAACTAAAGTAACCAGTAGAATCAGTATAAACCGTAACAGAGCTTGCACTAGTTGTGTTGTTGTAGAGTAAAACTGGCGCACTAATAAGTGGTGTTTCACCTGCATTCATGATTCCATTGTTATTGGCATCGCAGAAGACATAGCCTGAATAGCACATTGTTGATGCAATTGGACCTCCACAATTCAATGGGAAATTGACTGTTGAAATAGGTGTGCCGCTGTTACATGGCGTACCTGTAATTGAATTGAGATTGCTCCCATTATTGTTCAAGATTGAATAACCATTTAGAGCCAACCAATTGGAGCTCATGGAGAGGTTGTAGGAATTGTTGCTTGTGCCCGGATAAGAAATTGTATAAATTCCATTAGTATTCGAGTAAGCTAAAGTGCCATTTACCGAGATAGGTGCATTGGCAATGGGTGTTTCTCCGCTGTCTAAGACGCCATTGTCGTTGGCATCGCAATAAACTTGCCCCGTAGCGCATAACATAGTTGTTTGTGAAGCACAGTTTAATGTAATAAGTGTGGTAGTGACACCTGAACTCACCGTTACGGTAGGGCTCGGAATGATATTTCCGATGATATAATTATTAGCGGCAAGCCATGTGGGATGTATGGAAAGCGTGTAATTAAATGCCCAAACGTTGTTCATCATGAATATGTTGCATACGTATGAGTCAGCGCAGGTGCCATATTGATATTTGTGCCGCTTGTGCCTGTCCCGCCATTGGAGGTGCTGACTACGCCATCGCCCCAATTGACTTGTGACGTAAACTGAAAACCACTAAAATTATTGCCAGTAATAACGTAAGGAATGGTGGCGGTAGTTCCTGCAGCGTTTGTACTTGGGGTAAGTGCCGCGAAGGAAATATTGGCTGTCAGGCTACATTGTGTTGTTGGCATGTTGGTTGGTGTTGTTAGGCCGTTGATGGCAAAACCAGACACTTGGGCATAACTCATTTGTACAAGCGAAAAAATACAAAGGAGTAATTGTAAAAAATATTTCATAATCAGTAGTTTATAAACGGGTAACGCAGACCATTTAAAGAAGGTTGCTTTGGTTCTGCGCTTCTTTATTAACTTTGTTAGAGATGAAAAACATTGACCGCTTGCGTTTGGCCCAATTTGGCAACCTGGAACTCTTGGCTAAACAAGTTGTGGAGGGTTTTATTACGGGCCTTCACAAGAGTCCTTTTCATGGTTTTTCTGTCGAATTTGCTGAGCATCGGCTTTATAACCCGGGCGAGTCGACGCGCAACATCGACTGGCGTTTGTACGGCCGTTCAGAAAAGCTCTTTACCAAAAAGTACGAAGAAGAAACCAACTTGCGTTGTCAGATCGTCATTGACGATTCTAGCTCCATGTACTTTCCGCAAGAAGGGATCAGTAAGTTTGAATATGCCGTTTATGCAGCAGCCAGCCTCATTGAAATGCTCAAAAGACAGCGCGATGCCGTAGGTCTTAGTTTTTTTAACGAAACGCTCGAGCTCCAAACGTCCGCTAAATCTTCTTTATTGCACCATCGCTATCTCTACAGCGAACTCGAAAAGCGCTTGTCGACCTATCAAGAGAAGTCAAAGAAACAAACAGCTGCTATTTCTGCCTTGCATGCCGTTGCCGAACTGACACATAAGCGCAGTTTGGTTGTTATTTTTTCAGACCTCCTCGACGACCCTTCGCATACCGATGCGCTTTTTGATGCCTTGCAACACCTTAAGCACAATAAACACGAAGTCATTTTATTTCATGTGCACCATGAAGGTCTCGAAAAATCTTTCCAATTAGAAGACCGACCTTATCAACTCATTGATATGGAAACGGGCGAGCGCATGCTCCTGCGCCCTGGTGAAGTCCGAGAAAAATACCAAGCCGCTATTGATCGTTATTTTGAAGAGCTCAGCCTCAGATGCCTCAACAACGGCATTGACTTCATGCCAGCACCAATTGAAGAAGGTTACAATCAGGTCTTGTTGAAATACTTATTGAAGCGCCAGCAGCTTTATTGATGGCCTTATGCGCTTAGTACGCGTTCTACTTTACCATTCATCACCCTAAAAAATAACGGAGGTACAAACGACAAAAGCATCATACCCGGATAACCTGTTGGCATAGTAGGAGCTTCGATGTCGGAATGCAGCAGCTGGTAGGGTTTGTCTGGTTTGTAGTGGTGTTCGCTGTGCCGACTGAGTTCAAATAAAATCAGTCTGCCTAAAATATGATTGCTGTTCCAAGAGTGTTTGCGTTTGACCAACTCGTAGCGGCCGTTTTCATTGAGTTGGCGCCTTAAACCATAATGCTCGATGTAATTGACGGTTTCGAGCAACAAGATTCCTATTACGGCTGCTGCCATAAAAGCAAGAAGTGCGGTTAAGTCAAAAATTTGCCAAATTGTGAACAGCAGTAAAAGATGGCTTAAGGAATAAATCATCATTTTGTTAGCGAACGAAAACTCGGCTTTGCCCATAATTTGCATGCGCGTCTGTTCTATTTGCCAAGCTTGAAAATAACTGCCTATTTGCGAGCGGAACCAAAATAAATAAACTAGTTCATTTTTTCGCGCGGTTGCAGGGTCTGAGGGAGTACCAACATTGGTGTGGTGCCCTCTATTGTGATAGGGCAAGAAATGATTTTCCAAGGAGCTAAGCAATAAGAGCTCGCCTAAAAATTGTTCGGAGCGTTTGTTGCGGTGCCCGAGTTCGTGCCCTACATTGATGCCGATGATGCCACACATGAGCCCCATAGAAACAACGCGTCCCCACCAAGTTGTGGCATCAGGGCTACTGCTTTGGGCAATTAAAAAGTAGGCCACAAAACCCCACTGCACAAAAACAAGCGCATACAAAAGGTAATTGTAATATTTGGCGTGCCGATGCAAAGTATTTTCACTCGCTTCATTTGTTGTCCAACGCGATGGCAAAATCAGTTCTAAAAAAGGTACCAAAATAAAGAAAACGTATACGGGCAAGTAACTCAACCAGCCTTCAGATTGAAAAGCAATATTTACGGTGATAGGCAAGCTAAAAACAAGTAAATATTTGAGGCATTTCATAGCACTTATTCTTTGATAAAACGGATGCTTTTAGCTGTGTTTGAGAATTGAAGTTCAAGGATGTAAACGCCTGAATCGAGGTGGTTAATATCCAATTGTTGAGAAGAATTTGAAGACCAGCTTCCACTCATTTTTTGACCTTGAGCATTGTAAATCTCAATGTTTGTAGGGTCTTGTGGTGCAGAAAACGCGAGGTTGTTAGCTGCCGGATTCGGCGCAATACGCACCTCAAAATTATTGACATCTGAAAGGTTCGCAGCTGGGTTCAAACGGGTAGGGAAGGCTTCAAAGCAATCGCTGTCTATTCTAAACATATCGAAATAGAAACCATTTGGTATTTCCACTGAAGATACGATAGATCCGTCCTGCAATGAAAGTCCAATGAGGGTAACGCCAGCACTCAGCATACTTTCAAAATAATAAATACCGTTTATAGGATCAATGGAAGCAGCATTCATGATGTAGTTAGGCAAATTGAGTTGCGTTGGAAGTGGTGTCACTACACCTGTTGCGGCATCAATTTTACCCAAACATTTGACGCCATTTTGCATAATGAGACCATACATAGTGGTGTCTCCACAGTTGTAAGCAAAGTTGTCAAAACTGTTGCCTCCACTTGGAATGGTGATTGTTGGATTAGAAAAAATGGTACCGTTGTAGATGTCTAGCCCTCGCAATTTACCTTCGGAAATGAAATAATAGACCATCAAATGCGGATTAATGACCGCGCCTGCCATCGTGTAGCTGGTGGCAATAGAAGTTGGTGAAATCAGGTTGACGAGTCCGGTACTTAGATCGCAACTTCCCAAGCGCATGTCGCCGCTGTAAGTGCCGGTGGTCTGGTTGTAGACTACCTGAGTATACAAGCCATACATGACGGAGTCTGCGGTATTGAAACGGAAATTATTGAAGTCGCCAGTTGCACTTGGTAAATTCACAACAACATCGGATAAAATACTGCCGTTTTGAAGTGAAATTGATAGCCAAGAATCGTCGTCTTGATAAGAGTAACTTAGGTTGTAGGGATTCAGCGAAACGCCTGTGGTGTTGATTGTAGTGCTGAGTACTTGGTTTCCAATTGGAGTAATGGTGCCATTTACAGGGTCCATTTCTACAAAAGAAACACTCGAAGGATTCATTTGTCGGTACAAGCCGTACATGTTGTTGCCGAGTTGACCAAAAGAAAGGATGGGCAACGCTAAAGCAATACTTAACAATAGTTTTTTACGCAGTGTAAATTTTGGTTTCATAGGGGGTCGATTTAGCTTCCGCAATACAAACAATCATCGTCGTCGTCTTGTTCGGGCGCATGCTCAATTGCTGGGTTGAGTTGCTTTTTGAGTTCGTAGATTTTTTGTTGTGTTTCGATGTCTGAAAATAGGTCGCCAGTGAGTTGGGATTTCAGATCGGCAATTTGTTGTTCAAGTGTTTCCATGTGTCGAATTTAAAAAAAATAAGTTTTCGCTCGACATAACGTTAGTTGATGAGCATCCCATCAAATAATTGTACCTTTGCACTTTATTAGAGCTATGGCGCATAAATCAGGTTTTGTCAATATTGTCGGTTCTCCAAATGTCGGAAAATCTACACTTATGAACCAATTGGTGGGTGAAAAGCTCTCCATTGTCAGTTCGAAAGCCCAAACCACAAGACACCGTATTTTAGGAATTGTCAACGAAGAAGATTACCAAATCGTTTTTTCTGACACACCAGGAGTGGTGAACGCTGCTTACAAACTCCATGAAAACATGATGGAGTACGTCAATGCTTCTATTTCCGATGCTGACGTTCTCATTTTCATGACCGACACCCATGAAAATGAAATGAACCACAAAGAAACTTTAGAGCGTATTCAACGCCTCAAAGTTCCTGTGCTATGCCTGATCAACAAAATCGACACCTCTGAGCAAACCAAAGTTATGGAGCGCGTTGGTTATTGGCAAGAAAAACTGCCTAACGCCAAAGTATATGCGGTTTCAGCCTTGCACAAATTCAATATAGAAGCTGTTTGGGAAGAAATCCTCAGCCTCATTCCCGAAAGCCCTCCCTACTACGACAAAGAAGAAATCTCAGATCGCCCCATGCGATTCTTTATTTCAGAAATCATTCGCGAAAAGATCTTCATTCATTGTCAGAAAGAAATACCTTACAGCACCCAAGTTGAGGTAGAAGAATACAAAGAAGAACCAGGTCTAACCCGCATCAGAGCCAACATCATCGTAGAGCGCGATTCCCAACGCGGCATTATCATTGGCCGTGGAGGCGAAATGCTCAAACGCATCGGCAAGGCAGCGCGCCTAGACATGGAAAAATTCCTAGAAACCAAAGTATTCCTCGAGAACTATGTCAAGGTTGACAAAGATTGGCGCCATTCTGATGCCAAACTCAAGAAATACGGATATTAAGCACAACAATCATGAGTAATATAGTTGCAATTGTCGGACGTCCAAACGTCGGAAAATCTACCTTGTTTAATCGCCTAACAGAATCTCGCGATGCCATCGTTAAAGAAGTAAGCGGTGTTACCCGAGATCGCATCTATGGAAAGGGTGAATGGAATGGTTACCAGTTTTCAGTCATCGACACCGGAGGCTATGCCACTACCAAAGAAGATATTTTTGAAGGCGAAATCAGAAAGCAGGTCCAAATTGCTATTGAAGAGGCAACGGTCATTGTCTTTATGGTTGACGTCATGACAGGCATTGTTGAAATGGATCAAACGGTTGCGCAGTTGTTGCGCAAAAGCAAGAAGCCTGTGCTCATTGCTGCCAACAAAGTAGACAACACTGACCGCGTTGGCCTATCATCTGAATTTTACACCTTTGGTTTAGGAGAGGTATTCGACCTCAGTGCAACCAATGGTAGCGGTACCGGTGAAATTCTCGACGAACTCGTGAAGTTTTTCAACAAGGAAGACGAGTCTATTCGCGAAGAAGACAGCTTGCCGCGCATTGCTATTGTCGGGCGCCCGAACGTGGGTAAGTCCTCAATGGTCAATGCCCTAACTGGTCAGGAGCGCAATATCGTCACCGACATCTCAGGTACCACCCGTGACGCCATCCATACCCGCTATAAATCTTTCGGTTTTGACTTCCTGCTCATTGATACCGCTGGTATCCGTAAAAAAGCAAAAGTCACCGAAGACATCGAATACTATTCTGTCTTGCGTTCAGTGCGTACCATTGAAAACGCCGACGTCTGTATGTTCATGATAGACGCCTCTGAAGGCATCCAAAAGCAAGACCTGAGTATTTTCTACATGATTGAGAAGAACTCTAAAGGGGTCGTGGTGTTGGTCAACAAATGGGACCTCATCGAAAAAGACCAAAACACCATGGTCAAATTTGAGGCCGACCTCCGCGAACAATTAGCGCCTTTCAACGATGTGCCGATTATCTTTACCTCAGCCATTGAGAAGCAGCGTATACACCGTGCTTTAGAAACAGCCATGCGCGTTTTTGAAAATAGGACCCGCAAAATTGCTACCCATGAGCTTAATGAGGTCATGCTCGACATCATTGCAGCCACACCGCCGCCCGCCATCAAAGGAAAATATGTGCGTATTAAGTTTGTAACACAATTACCTACGCACGCACCGGCCTTTGCTTTCTTTTGTAACTTGCCGCAATACATTACAGATGCCTACAAGCGTTTTATTGAGAACCGTTTGCGCGAGCGTTTTGACTTTGAAGGCGTGCCTATCAAGATCTTCTTCAGAAAGAAATAAATCCTTTCAAGTAAATTATTTACATATTTAAAAACAAAAAAGGCGAGCTGTTAAGCCCGCCTTTTTGCTTGATAAGAGAAAGCACTATCTGATGAGATTCAGGTGCCCAGTGACTATTTTGCGGTAGTCATTTTCTTTAGTTTCGAATTGGAGTTTCCAAGTATACATACCAGCCGGTACTTTACTGCCGTCTGGGCCGTAGGTACCATCCCAAGCTTGTGTAGCATCGTTGGTTTCCCAGATGACTTCGCCCCAACGGTTGAAGACTGCCAATTGGAAAGCAAACGGATCAAAACCTGTTGTAAAGATGGCTTGCCAAGTTTGGTTATGCTCGTCTTCATCTGGAGTAAAGGTATTTGGAACATAGTAAATTGGCTCTGCAATAACAGGGAGGTTCAGTTGGTATTCGTCAGAACAGCCCAGTGAAGTATATGCAGTAAGCGTAACCAAAAGGTTTTCAGAAACACCAACATACATGTGATTTGGATTTTCTTCTGTACTGGTTGTGTTGTCATCGAAGTCCCAAACATAAGTGATAGCCCCAACTGAGTTATTCACAAATTGAATAGGCATCGTGCTTTCCGTTAGAGCACCTGGTAGCGCTGCAAATGAAGCCTCAGGGTAGCTCTCCATGTAAATGTAGTCGTTATAGGTAGTGGTTTCGATACAACCCAAAAGGTTATACTCTAACGTGATATCGTGGTAACCGCTCGCGTCAAAAGTGTAAGAGAAGTTGCTTCCTTGACCAATTTGGGTTCCGCCCCAGTACCAAGTGTAGACCGCTCCTTGAACCGCACCAATAGTATTTAAATTGACTAATAATGGATTACAGCCAGAAAGTGTGTCTGCAACAAAAACTGGTGGCACGGCAGGAACTATGGTGATGGTCATGTCAATGGTGTCGCCACACTGCCCTGGATCAGGGAAGAAAGTGTGGGTATTGATTCCTGGGATAGAGGTGTCGATGTTTGGTGGTGTCCAAGATCCGGTAATCCCTGGTATGTTGTTGGACGTTGTAGAGAAAATTGGGTTGGCGTCATCCTGACACAACTGCTGAATTTGCGTAAACTGAGGAATAATTAGTGGGTCTACAGTAATCGGGAAAGTGAGTGTAGAGGCACATTGATTTGGATCAGGTGTAAAAGTGTAGTTGACTGTGCCTGGTGCAGTGGTAATAACCGTTGGGTTATTCCAAGCTCCTGTAATGAGCGGGCCGTTAAGGTAACTACTTGTGTTGATAGCAGTGGTAGGAATAACGACGTTCGTCATGTACTGACAAATTTGACCCATTGGATTGAACTGCGGTGTAGTGAGCGCATGCACTACGATATCCATGGTTGCTGGGAATGCACACTGACCCACCGTTGGCGTAAAGGTGAATGTAAATGTTCCAGCAGTGGCAGTGGAAATTGTAGCCGGGCTCCAAACACCTGTGTAAGTTATGTTGTTGGTAGACGTAGCCGGTAGGGCAGGCACAACTCCGTTGATACACAAATCGGCAATTTGGTTGAAAGTAGATTGCTCGTTGGGTAAAATTTGGATATTCATGGTGGCTTGCGTTGCACAAATACCTTGGTTCGGGGTAAAGGTATAGGTGGTTGTGCCTGAGTTAGCCGTATTGATCACAGCAGGGTTCCAGGTTCCTTGAATAACCGGTGTGTTGGTAGATAAATTGGCCAAACTTGGTGCTGTTGCATCTTCACAAATAGGTGCAATTTGATTAAAGGTTGGTAAAACAGGTATGTTTACAACCACTGTTGTTATCGCCGTTGAGATACAACCACCCGCATCGTATGTGAGTGTGTATACACCCGCCATTGCTGCAGTTGCACTCGGGATAGTTGGGTTTTGAAGTGCGGAGGTGAAACCATTTGGACCTGTCCAAGCATAAGCCGGAGCTCCAGTTGTAGCAGTAAGGTTGATTTGGCTTCCCACACAATATGGGCCATTATTTGTTACAGTTACAGAAGTAGAACCTGCAGTGTAAGTAATAACAACTTGACCATGTCCGGTTTGGAAACCTTGGGTACATGTGCCACCTGCTGGGTAAAAACTTGATCCGCCGCCGCCGCCGCCGCCGCCGTTTGCGCCTGCACAACAGTTATCAGCGCCGCCGCCGCCGCCGCCGAAATAACCGCCGCCGCCGCCGCCGCCAGATGCGGTGGAATAAAAGCCACCGTTTCCGCCTTGACCTATTGTGCCAACAGCACCAATTTGTCCGCCGCCCCATGCTGGGCCGCCGTTTCCGCCTGCAGTTTGGCTACCACCAACTCCACCAACATTTGTGAATGGAGAGCCTAAGCCTGTTTGGCCCGCAGCACAACCACCAGCGCCACCGGTAGCTTGGTAGTTCGTTTGTCCGGAGCCGCCTGCGCGACCGCCACCGCCACCTGCAACAACAATACGGTTGTTCATGGCGTAAGGGGTTACGCGGATATCAGAAGCGCCACCACCACCTTTTGATTCATTTTGTGTATTGGATGGGGATGCGTGTCCATTTCCACCGCCGTTCCAACCACCCGCTGGGCCAGTTGGGTTGCCGCCAACGCGAATTTCAAGCACCTGCCCAGGAGTAACGGCAATGCTCGGGTGTTGAACACGCGCGCCATTGCCACCTTGACCAGAGCCTACAAAAGGTGTTGCTAATACACCACCTCCTTTGGCACCGCGTACATCTACTTGGATGTTGTAGACACACGGGGGGACCGTCCAGGTTTGTAGTGAGCCCGTATAGTTAAACGTAACAGATTGTTGAGCCTGTGTAAAGAATGAAGATAGAGAAAGTAGGGAGAAGATAATCTTCTTGATCATGTGCGTATAGGTTATGTAGGTAGGCAAATTTATATTAAATATTCCTGATTTTAGAACGTATTTTGTGCACAGTGGTTGCTTTTTGATATAAAAAAATGTACTTTGTGAGTAAATTCACTGCTTATGACACCCTACACCGGCTCCTGGGCCTCTGCTGAAGCAGCTCATTTACTCAGGCGCTGCACTTTTGGAGCAAGCTATTTAGACATACAAAACGCCGTTGGTGCAGGAATGTTAGGAGCTGTAAATCAACTGTTTTTAACAGGTTCTATAGACCAGCCATTGGCTTATGATGCAGGCGAGCAAGTTGTTCCTCTCGGACAAACTTGGGTGTCTGCAGTTTACCCTACCAACACAACAGCCAATCAGCAAACGGAGGGAGCGCGCATGAAGTCGCTCGGTGCGTGGCTCGCTAAAAACCTGAACCAAGAAACCCTCAGTTTGACCGAGAAAATGTTGTTTTTTTGGCAAAATCATTTTGGTGTGAGTACTTCAGGCGATGCGCGCGCTATGTATCAATACCTTCAGTTATTAAGGCAGCATTCCTTAGGCAACGTCAAACAGCTTGTAAAAGACGTTACGGTAGATCCTTGTATGTTGCTTTTTTTAAACGGAAATACCAATACTGTTTTTTCACCTAATGAGAATTATGGCCGCGAACTACTCGAACTTTTTACTGTCGGAAAAGGTGCACAACTTGCAGCGGGTGACTACAGCACATTTACAGAACAAGATGTCGCTGCTGCGGCTAAAATTTTTACCGGTTACGTAGTTCAGGGGGTGCGTAGCGATACCCAAGCTCAGGTGAGTAGTCAATATATGCCCGTCTTGCACGATACCTCGACCAAAATACTTTCTTATCATTTTGGGAACCAAACTATTAGTGCCGCTGGGGCTTTGGAATATGCAAATTATATCGATGTCGTTTTCAATCAGGCCGACACAGCCTTGTATATTTGTCGCAAACTCTATCGGTATTTTGTCAACCATGACATCACATCTTGGGTTGAACAAAATATTATTGCCGACATGGCTCAAACTTTTGTAGCCAATAATTTTGAAATTGCGCCGGTACTCATGGAGCTTTTTACAAGCGCACATTTCTACGACATCGGTGTGCGAGGTGCAATTATCCGCTCACCGCTTGAAACATTGTGCGCCATGCTCAATACTTCAAATACCACAGCTAATTTTGATTTGCAAAGCACCTATCAAATCTATTTATCGATGTATGGTTTGGCTGATCAAATGGGCCAAGGTTATGCAGCACCACCAAGTGTTGCGGGCTGGACCTCCTATTATCAAGCTCCGGCATTTTATAGGCTTTGGATCAATTCGACTTATATTAAAAAGCGTTTTGATGTCTCCAATTTATTGACCTCAAATGGGTTTAATGTGAATGGAAATACTTTTAAAATAAAGGTTTTAGATCTGCTC
>JBIIBL010000037.1:0-19553 GCA_044239425.1 Crocinitomicaceae bacterium
ATCTGCTCAATGGGCTCTCCACACCTTCATCGGCACCTCAGGTTATCGACGACCTTTGTTTGGTATTGTTCCCGAAAGATATTCCCGCTTCGGATAAACTTGCCATCAAGAGTATCTTGACCAATGGTTTACCTGATTTCGAATGGACACTCCAATACAATGAATACCTTGCCGACCCAATGAATCCTGTTTTTTACAATCCAGTTGAGTTGCGCATACAAGCAGTGCTCAATGTCATGTTTAAAATGCCTCAATTCCACGTTTGCTGATGAAAAGAAGATCCTTCCTTAAAAATGGGGCGCTTGCAAGTCTCTCCTTGCCTTTTGTGCAGAATGGTTTTTCGATGCAAGCAATTGCCAAGCAACTCTTCGAAGTGCCCAAAAGCGCCGAAGACAAAGTTCTTATTTTGATCCGTATGAACGGTGGAAACGATGGTCTCAATATGGTTTTTCCGAGAGATCAGTATGCAGAATTGGTGTTGCAGCGCTCCAATATCTTAGTGCCCGAAAATCAAATTTTACCTTTGACCACAGACGTGGGTTTACATCCAAAAATGGCCGGAATGCAAACGCTTTTCAACGAAGGAAAGCTGAGTGTGATCCAAAATGTAGGCTACCCCGAGCCCAACCGCTCTCATTTTAGGTCCATGGATATCTGGACTACAGGCGCATTGGATATCAACCAAACCAGCGGATGGCTAGGTCGTTATTTTGACAGCCAGTATCCTAATTTTCCGGATGCATATCCAAATGTAGATTACCCTGATCCGTTTGCTATTTCAATGGGCTCCGAGCTTTCTACAACATGTCAAGGCCTGATGGGGAACTTCAGCCATGCCGTTTCAGACCCATTTAATTCCTCGAATTTATTGCTGACTTCCGTTACCAACGACGGCACTTATTATGGCGGCCAGATTGAATACATTTCAACGCTGATCAATCAGACCAATGAGTATGGACAACAAATTAGTAGTGCAGCAAGTGCCGGCAACTCCTTGTCTGGCATGTATGATCCGCTCAATCCATTGGCCGTTCAATTGAAATATATTGCTCAAATGATTTCAGGAGGACTCAAAACAAAGGTTTATATCCTCAATGTGAATGGTTTTGACACCCACGACGCGCAAGTTGATCAAAATGACGTGAAGGAAGGCGTGCACGCGAACCTATTGAAACGCATTTCAGATGCCGTCCGTGCTTTTCAACACGACCTTCAATTATTGGGGCTCGAACAGCGTGTAGCAGGCTTAACTTTTTCGGAATTCGGCCGACAAATTGCCAGCAACGGTAGCATGGGTACCGACCACGGCGATGCCGCACCAATATTACTTTTCGGAGCTTGTGTCAGCAATGGCGTGGTGGGGGGCAACCCGCAAATTCCTAATCAGGTGAACAATCAAGCCGGTTTAACTATGCAAATTGATTTTCGAGATATCTATGCCAGCTTACTCAAAGACTGGTTTGAGGTAGATGGGCAAGTGATTCAAGGTTTATTTGAACAGAACATCACTTACTACGACCTTCTACAAGGTTGTACGAATAGTATAGCTGAAAAACCAACTGTGCAACAACCTCAACCATTGGTTTATCCGAATCCGAGCTTAGGTCAGCATCACTTGAAATTCTTTTCAATGAATGAATTTGTAGAGGTCTTTTTAATTGATCAAAGTGGTAAAATACTCCAAAAGTCTTTTGAAGGTCAGTTGAACAATGGCCAGCAAATACTCAGTTTGGAGATCCATACGCTCAAAGCAGGCGCTTATTATTACCTTTTGAAATCGGGCTCAAGACAAGAATTGGTTTCCTTTCAGAAACTGTAGTTCAAAAAGATTTCGAACTTAATTTCCGCCTTGCATTTGTTCCAAACGCTGCTGGCGCTGCATTGGGTTCTCGCGTTTTGGCTCTTGTTTGTAGAGCTGGTAACGGGTCGGAAGCATAACTCTTGGCCAAGTGTTGTTGTCGAGGTCGGTATCGGCAGTTTCTAAGAAGGGATCTAGACGGAAAGACACAACAGGTTGGTCATAGACAAATACTTTGCTTACTTTCAATTCTTCTACCCGCCAGATTTCTGCTGGAATACGTTCTACTTTGGTGCTGCCATCGGCAAAAGTAGCTTCAATGATGAGTGGCATCACAAGGCCTCCGAGGTTCTCAAAGGTGAGTTCGTACAATTGCTTTCCAGCATTTAAGTAAGCTAAATCTTCTGCGCTTGTTTTGGATACAAAGGTTTGGTAATCTTTGCGGTCAATGGCATCGACAGCATAAATATTGCGCTTGGCATAGAAGTCGTCAATTTGAGTATCGCGCTCGTTGACGGTCTTAGTAATAGCCGTTTTGTTGCGCGTATCGCCTATGAACACATCTTTTTGTCCGTCTTTTTGTTGTAAAAAGGCTTTCTCAAGTTCTGGGTTTTGAGTGTTCAACTCAAACCATTTGACGTCGGTCACAGCAATATCGACATGATCGGTAGAGTAAAACCAACCGCGCCAAAACCAATCGAGGTCTACGGCAGAAGCGTCCTCCATGGAACGGAAGAAATCGGCTGGTGTTGGGTGTTTTAAAGCCCAGCGTTCGCAATACGTTTTGAAAGCATAATCGAAGAGTTCTCGGCCCATGACGGTTTCGCGCAAAATATTCAGTGCGGTTGCGGGCTTGCCATAGGCGTTGTTACCGAATTGTTTGATGGACTCAGAGTTGGTCATGATGGGCGAAATGCCGCTGAGGTCGCCACGCATGTAGTCCGCGATCATGTAGGCTGGGCCGCGACGGCTAGGATAGTCGCGTTCCCATTCTTGTTCGGTGAGGTATTGAACAAAAGTATTGAGGCCTTCGTCCATCCAGGTCCATTGGCGTTCGTCTGAATTGATGATCATCGGGAAGAAGTTATGACCTACTTCGTGGATAATAACGCCCCACATACCATATTTTTCACCTTCAGAATAGGTGCCATCTGCTTCAGGACGGCCGCCATTGAAGCAAATCATGGGATATTCCATGCCAATCCATTTAGAATGAACAGAAATGGCAACTGGGTACATGTAATTGACGGTGTATTTAGAATAGGTTTTTATAGTGTGCGCAACGAGTTTAGTTGAATAACGCTCCCACAACGGATTGCCTTCTTTCGGATAGTAACTCATGCAAAGGATATCTTTGCCACCAACCGTTTGCTTTTGGGCATCCCAGATGAATTTGCGGGAAGTTGCAAAGGCGAAGTCGCGGACATTCGTTGCTTTGTACACCCATGTTTTTGTTTTTTGCGCTTTGTCCTTTTCAGCAGCTTCGGCTTCGGCTTGTGTGACAATCACAATAGGAGTGTCAGATTTTTTTGCGAGTTCATAGCGCTTGCGTTGCTCCGGGCTAAGGATGCTCGCATAGTTTTGACACTCGCCGGTTGCCGCAACGATGTGGTCTGCAGGAACGGTAATACTCACTTCGTAGTCTCCAAAAGGGAGCGTGAATTCACCACGACCCAAAAATTGTTTGTTCTGCCAACCCGTAACATCGTTGTAAACGCACATGCGCGGAAAGAACTGTGCAATGGTGTATAAATAGTTTTGGTCCGCTTCAAAATATTCGTAGCCAGAGCGGCCACCAACTTGCATGCGGTCATTGACGTTGTACCACCATTTGATTTGAAACGAGATGTTTTGCCCAGGCATCAGTGGCTTCGCCAAATCTATGCGCATCATGGTTTTATTGATGAAGTAGGTCATGGGTTGACCGCTCATGTTGGTGATCTTTTCAATTTTGAAACCGCCATCGTAATAGAAGTCACGCTTGCGTAAATCCGAAACACTTTTAAAGTTTTCCATCTTCTCGACCTCAATGAGCTTGCTTTCTGCATTTTGGTCATAGATGTTTTGGTCGAGCTGCAACCATAAATAAGCCAAAGGGTCTGGCGAATTATTGGTGTAGGTGATGGTTTCTGTGCCGTCCAAACGCTGTTTGTTGTCGTCGAGGACAAGTGTCATTTTGTAATCGGCCTTTTGTTGGTAATAGGCGTGTCCGGGTGCACCAGAAGCAGCGCGGTAGCTATTGGCCGTCGGTAAAAGTTGGTCGAGCTGCGCAAATTTGGTTTGGGCTACCATTGCGCCACTAGCAAGAGTTAAAAAAGCAAGGACTAATTTTTTCATGGTTTGAGGGTAAAATATTTTTGTTGATCGTAAAGCATGAAGGATAGGGTCTCCTTTTGATTTCTATAAATGAAGGTGAGCTTGTTCTGTTGGTTAGAATAACGCTCCATGAGTGCATCAAATTTAAATAGCACCGGATTGTAAAGCGCACCTGCGCTTGAAGAGATATAACATTCAATGGTGCCATTGAGTTGGGTTACAATGCCTTCAAGCGTAAATTGGCTCTTGCAAATTGCATCTGTTGCATTAGAATCTAGGGCGCAACCGTAATTGATTTGGAAATGTTCATTGATGTAATGTTCAATGAGTTTCAACTCGGCTGATGTTTCATCTAGTTTTTCAAATTTACCGATGAGCGTTCCTTTTGGTTCTATTGCGCGTTCGAGGTCGTGGGTCGTAAAGATAATTGTGCCTTCAAAACGCTGCTGAAGTTCGTTGTAGGTGAGCTCTGCGAAGGCAAAGTAAAATTCATGCGCAAAACTAGTTACACTGAAAGCAAAGACCATCAAGAAAGAAAGTGTTGTCCTGAGCATGGCAACGAAAATACAAAAAGCAAATGAAATGTTTAACTTTAGACCATGAAACTACCTATCATCCTATTCTTTATTCTTGTTGTTTTTTCAAGTTGTACCTCCACTGATCCAGACGCTTGTGCTTGTGGTCAAGAACTTTCTAAACCCATCGCAAATCAAGATGAAGATATCATGGCTGCATGCGCTGAGAAAGGCGAAGGCATGAAGGATAAAGAAAAAGTGCGCTGGTTCGAAGACATTATGAACTGCGTAGAGTAAGTATTGACCTACCGTATCTAAAAAAGAAAGTCCCGCCATAGCGAGACTTTCAAACAAACAACAAACAATTCCTACATGCCCCATGTGGCATTTGAGCAGGAATACCTTTTCGTCCGTTGCCCGGATAAATCATGAGTTGCCTTGCTTAACGCAAAGTGCAAAAGAATGGTTACATTGACAGGTGAGAATTCTGTAAATCCACGTAAAATCGGTTGTTTTGTCATGAAAATCGGTTTGAATTCGGAAAGTTTGTCGCTAAATTTTTGCTGGTGTAGCATTTGAGCGGGGTATACCAAACAAGATATTTTGCTATGGATTTTGAAAAATTCACCCACCGCGCACAAGAAATACTCCAAAAGAGCCAGTCTTTGGCACTTGCCAATAGTCAACAAGCACTAGAACCTGGACATCTGCTCCTCGCACTTCTAGAAAATAACCCTGATGTCATTGGTTTTTTGCTTAAAAAGAACCAGCTGCAACTCCAAGAGGTTCAAAAAGGCGCTAGTGCCATTGTGGCATCCTACCCAAAAGTGACGGGTGCTACTCAACCTTATGCAAGTCCTGATTTTCAAGCGCTCTTGCAGCGCGCATTAAAAATCCAAGTTGAGCTCACGGACCGTTTTGTGGCCATAGAAGTGCTGTTTCTGGCATTGCTTGAAGGCAAGGACGCGGCAGCTCGCTATTTAAAAGACCTACAATTAAAAAGTTCAACACTCAAAACACAAATTATGGAACTCAGAAATGGTGCCAATGTCAATGACTCCCATCAGGACGCCACTTATCAATCTTTAGAAAAATACGCCAAAAACCTCAATAAACTAGCCGAAGAAGGCAAGCTAGATCCCGTCATAGGCCGCGACGACGAAATCAGACGCGTTTTACAAATTCTTACCCGCCGCACCAAAAATAACCCCATCCTCATCGGCGAGCCTGGCGTTGGTAAAACTGCCATAGCCGAGGGTTTGGCTCACCGCATTATTGCGGGCGACGTACCTGAGAACCTCAAAACCAAAACGGTTTATTCCTTGGACATGGGTTCTTTGGTCGCAGGAGCCAAATACAAAGGTGAATTCGAAGAGCGCCTCAAGGCGGTGATCAAGGAAGTCATTGCAGCCGAGGGTGAGATCATATTGTTCATCGATGAAATCCATACCTTAGTGGGAGCCGGTGGAGGAGAAGGCGCCATGGACGCAGCCAATATTCTAAAGCCAGCCTTAGCAAGGGGTGAGCTGCGTGCGGTAGGGGCAACCACGTTAAACGAATACCAAAAGTATTTCGAAAAAGACAAAGCGCTGGTGCGTCGTTTTCAGACGGTACTCATCGACGAACCAAGTACCGAAGACGCCATTTCTATTTTGCGCGGCATCAAGGATAAATACGAAAATCACCATAAGGTGCTCATCAAAGACGCAGCGATAATTTCTGCAGTTGAGCTTTCTCAGCGCTACATTACAGACCGTCATTTACCAGATAAAGCTATTGATTTAATTGACGAAGCTGCAGCCAAACTACGAATGGAAATCAATTCTAAGCCAGAAGAACTCGACGAAGTAGAGCGTAAAATCATGCAACTAGAAATCGAGAAAGCCGCTATTCTGAGAGAAAACGACCAAAAGCGCTTGCAGCAAGTCGAAGACGAGCTTTTCAAGTTGCAAGAACAACGCATGAGTTTACAAAGCCGTTGGCAAGCCGAAAAAGACCTCATTGAAGGCATTCAGCGTGCCAAAGAAGAAATAGAAGCCCTCAAATTTGAGGCCGATGCAGCAGAACGCATGGGCGATTACGCAAAGGTGGCTGAGTTGCGCTACGGTAAGATCAAAGAGGCAGAGGCTGCGCTAGAACAAATGAAAGAAAAACAGCAAGTGCTCGAAACGCAAGTGAAACTCATCAAGGAAGTTGTAGATGTTGCCGAAATAGCTGAAGTTGTTTCCAAGTGGACAGGTATTCCTGTGGGCAAAATGCTCGAAAGCGAACTCGGCAAGCTGCTTCGCCTTGAAGAAGAACTCCACAAGCGCGTGGTGGGGCAAGAAGAAGCTATAACAGCGCTTTCCGATGCCATCAGACGCAGCAGAGCTGGCTTGCAAGATGCCAAGCGACCAATGGGATCGTTTATCTTCTTAGGCACAACAGGAGTTGGTAAAACGGAGTTGGCCAAAGCACTGGCAGCTTATTTATTCAACGATGAGCAAGCCATGACGCGCATTGACATGAGCGAGTATCAAGAAAAGCATGCGGTAAGCCGCCTCGTTGGCGCGCCTCCGGGGTATATAGGTTATGAAGAAGGAGGACAGCTCACTGAAGCCGTTCGCAGGAAGCCATACTCGATCATCTTGCTCGATGAAATCGAAAAAGCGCATCCAGATGTCTTCAATATCTTACTTCAAGTACTCGACGACGGCAGGCTCACCGACAACAAAGGTCGTTTGGTGAACTTTAAAAACACACTCATCATTATGACCTCCAATTTAGGATCGCAACTCATCCACGAGCGTTTTGAAAAGGCGAAAGAAGCGGCCTATCCTGAAGTTGCTGAGGCAACTAGGGTAGAAGTGCTCGAGTTGCTGCGCCAAACCATTCGTCCCGAGTTCTTAAACCGCATCGATGAAAGCATCTTGTTTTTGCCGCTCACTAAAAAAGAGGTGGCACAAATTGTAGACATGCAACTCCATGAGCTCAAACTCAAATTGCAACTTTCAGATATCCATTTGGTGGTCACGCCCGATGCCTTTGAGCATATTTTAACTTTAGGCTATGACCCGTTCTTTGGAGCGCGCCCTGTAAAGCGCGTAATTCAAAAACAAGTACTCAATGAGTTATCCAAAGCAATTTTAGCACAAAAAGTAGACAAAACCCAGAATGTGGTCATGGATATGTTCGACGGAAAAATAGTTTTTAGAAAACCAATACATGCTCATGAAGAACAAATGGTAACGGTCCCTCAGTAATTAAATGCGGAACTTTTTAAAGAAGGCGTCCCAATTCCAGACAAAGTTTGTCATGACTTCATCCATGCGCTTTAAGAAAAGGGGGTTGGGCGCTTGCATCCGCTTGAAGTAGTCGTCTTGGAATTCGTACAAACCATATTTGTGAAACACCGCTTTAGACATCCCGTAAATCCAGTTTTTGGACGGATGATTCACGCGCATAATAAAGCTCTGGTATTCGCGGATCATGTTTTGGAAGTCGCCAACGCTCATTTCGTAGATACGCGCCAATTTTTCAAAAATCAATTGCTCCACCCTTGAAGCCTGATCTGGTTCAAAAGTACTTTCTAGAAATGATAAATTGCCAACAATGACGATGAGTCCAAATTGACCTGAATCTGAGGTGGAGATATTGGGTCTTGTGACAAAAGCGCTATCTTCGTTGATCATCTCGGCAACTTCGGCAAAGCCGTTGTCAACGCTATCAAAAATACCATTGATAAATACGTTGGCAACTTGGTTGTCGGATAATTTTTTCTTGGTGAAGGAGCTAAACATTTCGATTTGGAATTTGCTTCATTACAAATTTAACATTCGGTTCATCTGTTCCAACTCCACATAAAAGTGCTTTATCAACGGAGTTTTCAACAAAATTAAATCTAAAATAGCTGTAATTTTGCAGCAAAAATAAATTATGAAAGCAATCATTTCCACCAACAAAGGTGACATGCACGTGCAATTTTTTGCCGAAGATGCGCCAAACACTGTAGCGAATTTTGTCAAATTGGCTAAAGAAGGTTATTACAGCGGCCTCAAATGGCACCGTGTGATTCCTAATTTTGTAATCCAAGGAGGTTGCCCTAACACGCGTGAAGGCGCTGCCGGCAGACCAGGAACAGGTGGTCCAGGCTACTCCATTGACTGTGAACTCACTGGTGGTAATCAGCACCACGACCGCGGTGTGTTATCTATGGCGCACGCCGGACGAAACACCGGAGGCTCGCAGTTTTTTGTGTGCCATTCGCGCACGCAAACAGCACATCTAGATGGCGTTCATACGGTATTCGGCAAAGTTGTTGAAGGCTTAGAGGTCATTGATGCCATTCGCGAAGGCGACAGCATTGACCGAATTGAAATTATAGAAGAAGCTTAACATTTATTGCTACAAGAGCAGAAAGCTTAGGCTTTCTGCTCCTTAGCAAATGTGATGATCAGCTCTGCGAGTTCTTCACCGATGCGATCTTGAGCTTCTAAAGTGGCTGCACCAATATGCGGGGTGCATGCAATGCGCGGATGCGCAATTAGTGCTTTTAATGGGTTTGGTTCGTTTTCATAAACATCTAGCGCTGCAGCAGCAACGGTTCCGTTTTCCAACGCCTCGAGTAAAGCATTTTCTTCAATAACGCCACCACGTGCTGTATTGACCAAACGCACGCCTTTTTTCATGTGCTTGAATTCTGCTGCGCCTATGACAGCTCCGCCATCGGCTTGCTTAGGAACATGGATAGAAATGTAGTCAAGTTGGTCAAGGACTTCTAAAAGATTGTCTGCTACTTTTACGGCAACCTCTAAAGTTTGGCCAGCAATTTTAAGTGTAATTGGCTGAATACGTGCTTCGCGTTCAATAGCAATTACTTTCATGCCGACACCCAAAGCGTAGGCCGCTAAGCATTGGCCGATGCGTCCAAAGCCGATGATACCAATTGTTTTACCTCTGAGTTCAACTCCTTTGGCATAGTTCTTTTTGAGTGTAGAGAAATCGCCGGTTTCGATGTTTTTAAAGGAGTCATTTAAAAAGCGGGAGATGGAGAAAAGTTGCCCCATCACGAGTTCGGCAACAGATTGAGACGAAGAAGCGGGCGTGTTGATTACGGTGAGGCCTTTGTCTCGGGCGTAGCTCACGTCGATGTTGTCCATGCCTACACCACCGCGCCCGATGAGTTTTAGACCTGGGCAAGCGTCGATGACTTCTTTGCGCACTGTGGTTGCGCTGCGCACGAGTACGGCGTCAAAACTTTCTTGGTTAATGGTATTTGCGAGCGCTTCTTGCGCAACTTTTGTGGTACTTACTTCATGGCCGGCTGCTTCAAGAAGCGATTTACCTAAATCTGAAATCCCGTCGTTTGCTAAAATTTTCATATCAACCTTTTCTATTGAATTCGTTCATAACATCGACAAGTACTTGCACACTTTCAAGTGGGAGCGCATTGTACATAGAAGCGCGGTAGCCGCCAACAGATCGGTGCCCAGGCAAACCAACAATGCCTGCTGCTTTCCACATTGTGTCAAATTCAGCGCTTCTGGCTTCTTCGGTAAGCAAGAAGGTGACGTTCATTTGAGAGCGGTCTTCGCTTGCTACAGCTCCTTTAAAGGAAGGATTGTTGTCGATTTCTGAATACAAAAGGTTTGCCTTTGCTTCGTTGAGTACTTGTTGGGCAGGTACGCCACCATTGGCCAATAAATGGCGCAGGTTGAGCATAGCGACATACACACTAAATACAGGAGGCGTGTTGAGCATGGATTCTTTCTCAACTTGTTGTTTGAGGTCGAGGTAGGTGGGCATAAACTGCGCACTGCTTTTGCCTAAAACTTCATCTTTAACGATGTAAAGTGTGGCGCCGGCTGGCCCGAGGTTCTTTTGTGCACCAGCATAGATAAGGTCGAAATCGGCAACATTGATTGTTTTGGAAAAAATGTCTGAAGACATATCGCAAACCAAAGGCAATTCGGTTTGAGGAAAGTCTTTGAATTGCGTTCCGTAGATGGTGTTGTTGCTCGTGAAATGGATGTAGTCAACGTCTGTAGGAACCGCAAAGTTTTTAGGAATATAGGTGAAGTTTTGATCTTCAGAAGAGGCGAATACATTGACCTCCAGTCCTACTTTTTTGGCTTCTTTTATAGCACCACTTGCCCAAGTTCCGGTATTGATATAGCCTGCGCGTTTGTGTTCGCGTTGCATGTTGAGGGCAGCAATTGTAAAGCCGAGTGTCGCGCCACCTTGTAAAAAAGCAACAGAATAGCCTGCTGGTACATTTAAGGCTTTTTTGACTAAATCCATGGCTTCGTCCATGACGGCCACAAAATCTTTGTGACGGTGTGAGACCTCAAGAATAGATAAACCGTTAAAGTCAAGAACAGCTGCTGCTGCTTCTTTAAAGACGTCTTGTGGCAAAATACAAGGGCCTGCGCCAAAATTGTGTTTCATAATTGTTGATTAATGTTGCTAATGCATTGCAAAGTTGCAAAAAAAAAGAGCTGCGAAAGCAGCTCTTTAGATCATTCAGATTTTTTTGTTGTTGTTTTTTTGGCGGCCGGTTTTTTGGTGGCCGTGGCAGCCTTTGCTTTAGGTTCAGCCTTCACGGGCTTCTCTTTCTTTTCTTTTTTTACGACAACAATTGGTGCGTCCTCTTTGCGTTTGCGGGTCTTGCCGTAAGAACCCATTGCGCGTTTTCCTTTTGTTGATTTTTTGTCTCCTTTTCCCATAAGTGTTTGTTTATGATACGTGTACACTCAAAGTTATCAAACTTTTTTAAATTCCGCTCGAAATTTTTGAGCAAGTTGAGGTCCACCGTTCAGAATCCGCTCACACCAAGAAATTTTAAGTTCAGTTTGCCTTTCTTGGCTCAATAACCAGTCTAAAGAACTGGCTTCTAAACGCGTTCTCAAGGCACTCAGAACAAGCGCAGCTGATACCGATAAATTGAAACTTTCGGTAAAACCATGCATCGGAATGTGCAAAAAGGCGTCTGCATTGGCACTGAGTTCTTCTGAAATGCCATGCTTTTCGGCGCCAAAAAAAAGCGCTATTGGCTGCGTTAGGTCGATGTTTTGTGGTGTGCTCGCTTTGATGTGCGGACTGGTGGCTACAATTTGGTAACCTTTTTGACGCAAGTGAGCGATGCTATCCAAGATAGGTTCGGGTTCTTGCTGGTGTTGCATGACATCTAGCCAGCGAGCAGCACCGAGTGCGATGTCGCGTTGGAATTGGTAATTGTTGTTTTTCTCGATGAGGTGTAATTCTTGGAAGCCCAGGCAATCCATGGTGCGCATGATGGCCGATGCGTTGTGATCTTGCTGGATGTTTTCTAAACCTACTACAATATGTTTGCTGCGCTGAGGGGCGATGCGTTCAAACATATTTACTTTGTTGGGGGTGATGATCTTGTAGAATTCTTGCAATACGTATGCGTCTTCAGTCATGCATTAGATCAATTTGTGCATCAAAAAATGTTGGATTTCGCCAAAGAGCAGGTGAGAGGGTGCGTCTAGTTGGTAGCCTAATTTTTGATAGAAAGGCAGTGCAATTTCACGGGCGTGCAAAATGATTTTTTGAATCCCTTTTTCTTTAGAAACGCTTTCCATTTCGTCCATAAGTACTTTTCCAATTCCCTTTCCTTGTTGCTGGTCAGCCACCGCCATGAAGCGAATTTGTGTAGTGAGTGGGTCTACAAGATCAAGCCGACCAACGCCAAGAAGCTCATTTGCGTTGTCAAAATAAGCGAAATGCTGATGTTGGGCCTCATCCGCAGTTTGTTCGCTGCCTGTGACTTGGCCCCACGGCGCACGTAAAATGGCGTAGCGCAATTGAAAATAGGCTGTCCATTCAGTTTCGGATTGTGGGCTGCGGATCATGCTTCAAATTTAAAAGCAATTTGCGAAACGCGTCGGGTATTTTGCCCATTGATTTGTTCTTCTTTGACCAAACTGAGTGCTTTTGCGTCTGCAAAAACTTCATCTAAGGATTTAATTTTAGCGACTGGAACATTGAGTTCCAAAAGGGAAGAAAGGATTTGAGAACAAGTTTTCAATGAAATGACACTTGCAATATAATTAAAAAGCACCCCTCGGTTTTTCACCCTTTCCATATTCGAGCAAAAACGCGGGTCTTTGGCGAGTTGATTCAGACCAAGGTAAGCAACAAGTTTGTCGAAATGTTGGTCAGAGCCAATGGCGAAGGTGAGCAATTGCCCATCCTGGGTTTCAAAAATTTCGCCATACGGAGCAATGTTGGGGTGCAAACTACCAATGCGCTGCGGAACTTGTTGAGCCATCAAGTAGTTAGATGCTTGGTTGGCCAAACTGCAAATAGCGGTATCGTAAAGCGAGACACTCACCATCTGCCCTTTGCCTTGTTGGCGTTGCAAAAGTGCCAAGAGCAAGCCTTCTTTGAGCTGATGTGCTGCAAGGACATCTATGAGCGCTACAGGCATTTTAACCGGGCCACTTTCTGCTGTGCCATTCATTGACATAAAGCCGCTTTCTGCTTGTAAAATGAGGTCGTAGGCAATGCGGTCGTTGTCTGAGCCAAAACCAGTGATTTTTCCGATGAGTAAGCTCGGATTGATTTTCCAGAGTTCAGAAGGAGTTACTTTCAGCTTCTGATCATCGCCTTTTTTGAAATTCATCAGTAAGATATCCGCATCTTTGAGTTCATTTAAAAAAATGCGGTAATCGGCAGTAAGTCCTAAGTTCAATTTCACCAATTCTTTTTTATGGTTGACACTTGCGTAATAAGCACTTTGCTTAGATAAATCACTTTCTTGTTTCAAGCGCCAAGTGTTGGTGACATCGCCATGTTGTGGATGTTCTATTTTGATAACGCGCGCGCCAAGTTCGGCAAAAAAAGTACCAACAGATGGACCTGCGAGTACGGTAGATAAATCAATGATTTTTAAATCATGTAGAGGTAAACTACTCATTTTTGTGGGATGGAATCTAGTAAGCGCAGCTCAACATTTGCCAAGCCGTCGCGCACAAAATTAAGTTTTTTAGCTGCAGCCCAACTTACGTCGATAATGCGGCTATTGGAGGCCGCCATACGATCAATGATGCGGAGAACCACTACAGAGTCGTTTTTTAAGTTGCGCACCTGAACGCGGGTTCCAAATGGCAAGCGCGCATGTGCTGCGGTCAAACTGTCTGAAGAGTAGCGCTCACCTGACGCAGTTCGTCTTCCATTCATGGATGCAGCGTAGTAAGAAGCTTTTCCGCGTTGGTAGACGCTATCAGTAGGCAAGAGTAAGCTTAAAAACAAAAGTTGAAAAATCCAATTCATAAGAACTTTTTGTTGGGAAAGATACAATCTTAAGGGCAAATGCACCAAAGTTTTGCTGTGTAAATAGTTTTAAATCCGTAAATTTGAGCCGCATTAAAAATTACAATATCGCACTATGAAAGTTTTTGACCTCGACATGATTCAACGCGTATATGAGCGTTACCCTGCTCGTATTGCTGCTGCTCGAAAGGTAGTGGGCCGTCCACTCACTTTATCAGAAAAAATCCTTTATGCCCACCTTTGGGAAGGAGAAGCCACAACTGCTTCAGAGCGCGGAAAGTCATACGTTGATTTCGCTCCAGACCGCGTTGCCATGCAAGATGCAACTGCCCAGATGGCGCTTTTGCAGTTCATGCAAGCGGGTAAAAAACGTGTTGCAGTCCCTTCAACTGTACACGCCGACCACCTCATCCAAGCAAAAGTTGGTGCAAGCAAAGACTTACAAGAATCACTCAATCAAAACAACGAAGTATTCAACTTCTTGTCTTCTATTTCTAATAAATACGGCATTGGCTTTTGGAAGCCAGGTGCAGGGATCATTCACCAGGTAGTGCTAGAAAACTACGCTTTCCCAGGCGGCATGATGATCGGTACCGATTCTCATACCGTTAATGCAGGTGGTTTGGGTATGGTTGCCATCGGAGTTGGTGGCGCTGACGCCGTAGATGTTATGGCCGGAATGGCATGGGAGCTCAAGTTTCCAAAACTCATCGGTGTCAAACTCACTGGCAAACTCAACGGCTGGACCTCCGCCAAAGATGTCATTCTTAAAGTGGCCGATATCCTTACTGTAAAAGGCGGAACGGGTGCTATTGTCGAATACTTTGGCGAAGGTGCTATTTCTTTGTCTTGTACAGGTAAAGGTACCATTTGTAATATGGGTGCCGAAATTGGCGCCACTACCTCAACTTTCGGTTACGACGACTCCATGCGCCGTTACCTCAATGCAACCGGCCGCGAAGAAGTCGTTAAGGCAGCCGATGCCATTGCAGAGCACCTCACTGGCGACGCTGAAGTTTACGCTGAACCAGAAAAATACTTCGATCAACTCATCGAAATCAATTTAAGTGAACTAGAACCACACGTCAATGGTCCGTTTACCCCAGACCGCGGTACACCTGTATCTAAAATGCGTGCAGAGGCAACAGCAAATGGATGGCCTTTACAAGTAGAGTGGGGCCTTATAGGGTCGTGTACCAACTCTTCTTACGAAGATTTAGCACGCGCGGCTTCTATTGTCAAGCAAGCCGTTGCTCAAGGCATTACACCTAAAGCAGAATTCGGTATCAACCCAGGTTCTGAGCAAGTGCGTTTCACCGCAGAGCGCGATGGCATTTTAGCTGACTTCGAAAAAATGGGCACTAAAGTATTCACCAATGCTTGTGGGCCATGTATTGGTCAGTGGGCACGCGAAGGTGCCGAAAAACAAGAGAAAAATACCATCGTTCACTCTTTCAACCGCAACTTTTCAAAACGTGCCGATGGCAACCCAAATACCCACGCTTTTGTAACCAGCCCAGAAATGGTGGCTGCTTTGGCCATTGCCGGTGACCTCGGTTTCAATCCACTTACCGACACCCTTACCAACGACAAAGGCGAGCAAGTGAAACTCACTGCACCAGTTGGAGACGAATTGCCAACGCGTGGTTTTGCTGTAGAAGACAACGGTTATCAAGCACCTGCTGAAGACGGCAGCCATGTTCAAATCGCTGTTGCTCCAGACTCTCAGCGCTTGCAATTACTGGAGAACTTCCCGCTTTGGGATGGTCAAAACATCCTCGGTGCACGTTTGCTCATCAAAGCAAAAGGCAAATGTACCACAGACCACATCTCTATGGCAGGCCCATGGTTGCGTTACCGTGGCCACCTAGACAATATCTCTAACAACATGTTGATAGGTGCCGAAAACGCTTTCAACGGCGAAGCCAACAAAGTAAAGAATCAACTGACAGGCGAATACGGTGAGGTGCCGGCTGTTCAACGCGCTTACAAAACTGCAGGTGTGCCTTCAATTGTTGTTGGTGACCACAACTACGGTGAGGGTTCTTCCCGTGAACACGCCGCAATGGAGCCACGTCACCTAGGTGTGCGCGCAGTTCTCGTGAAATCATTTGCACGTATCCACGAAACCAATCTTAAAAAACAAGGGATGCTTGGTCTTACCTTTGCCAACGAGGCAGACTACGACAAAATCCAAGAAGACGACACCTTCGACTTCATCGATTTACAAGACTTCGCTCCTGAAAAACAACTGACTTTACTCATCAAGCACGGCAATGGTTCTTCGGAGCAGATCATGGTGAATCATACCTACAACGCTTCTCAAATTGAATGGTTCAAAGCGGGTTCTGCGCTCAACCTCATCAAATTGATGGAAGCATAATCGCAACTGATGAAAATTATTTTTTCACTATTCTTGAGCTTGTTCTGCGTTGCGGGGCAAGCTCAAGGTGTTTTTAGGGGTAATGTTTTATTGAATGCCTACGCAGGTTATCCCAATTTTTTGCGCTTCAATCTGAATTTGTCGGAAAGCATACCCCCAGGAGTAGATGTCCAATATCTAGGGCTTTCACCTTCTGGTTTGCGCTTTATGTATATGGCTTCCGACGACGTCAGTATTGGCATAGACCTCATGTACGGCATGGCGAGCGTGAGCTACGCTAAAACCGACACTTTATTCTTTAATGGGCAATGGAACTATGAAACCAATTCTTATTTTGTCCACAAACAACGGTTTAGGCCACAGTTTCGCATAGACATGCATTTAGGCGCCATGGACCCCAATTTTGATCAGTATATTGGTTTGGCATTTGGTGGCAACATGCGCAGCAGAAGGGTTTACCAAAATGATATTTTAGTAGACAGCAGCCCCAACGACATCGACCTAGTCATTCCTGTCTCTTTTCGGGCTTGCTATGGTTTTCGCTATTTTGTAGGTTATAACTTTGCAGTTGGTGGCGAGGTTGGTTTAGGCGGCCCTTTGCTGCAGTTCTCAATGAGCTATCGAATTTAAATCAACAAAAATTTAGAGCATAAAAAAGGCGAGCCATTGGCTCGCCTTTTTTCGTATTTGCAACCGTTCTTAATAACGGTAATGTTCTGGTTTGAACGGACCTTGAACCGCCACGCCGATGTAGTCGGCTTGTTCAGTAGAAAGGGTTTCGAGTTCTACGCCAATTTTAGACAAATGTAGACGAGCTACTTTTTCGTCGAGGTGTTTTGGAAGCGTGTAGACGTCGTTGTCGTAGTTGTCGCTGTTCTTCCAAAGCTCGAGTTGAGCAAGGGTTTGGTTGGTAAAGCTGTTGGACATTACAAAGGAAGGGTGCCCAGTGGCGCAACCTAGGTTGACCAAACGGCCTTCGGCAAGAACGATAATGTCGTTTCCTTTGACGTTGTAGAGGTCTACTTGTGGTTTTATTTCCATTTTGCTTTCACCGTAGTTGCTGTTAAGCCATGCCATGTCGATTTCGTTGTCGAAGTGACCGATGTTACAAACGATAGATTTGTCTTTCATGGCCTCGAAATGACGTCCTACAACAATGCTCTTGTTGCCAGTTGCTGTAACGATGATGTCAGCTAAGTGAATGACTTTGTCAAGCGGTTTAACTTCAAAACCATCCATTGCAGCTTGAAGCGCACAGATTGGGTCAATTTCGGTAACGATAACGCGTGCACCAGCTCCTTGTAGAGAAGCAGCTGAACCTTTGCCAACATCGCCATAACCACAAACAATTGCTACTTTACCCGCCATCATGACGTCAGTAGCACGGCGAATGGCATCAACTAATGATTCTTTACAGCCGTATTTGTTGTCGAATTTAGATTTGGTAACGGAGTCGTTGACGTTGATGGCTGGCATCACGAGTGTACCGTTCTTTTTGCGCTCGTAAAGTCTGTGAACACCTGTAGTGGTTTCTTCAGACAAACCTTTGATGTCTTTGGTGAGTTCCGGGAAACGATCGAAGACCATATTGGTAAGGTCACCGCCGTCGTCGAGGATCATGTTGAGGGCATTGCCGCCTTCAAAAGCAAATAATGTTTGCTCGATGCACCAATCGAATTCTTCTTCGTTCATGCCTTTCCAAGCATAAACTGGAATACCTGCTGCTGCAATTGCTGCTGCTGCGTGGTCTTGGGTAGAAAAGATATTGCAAGATGACCAAGTAACTTCTGCGCCGAGCTCAACGAGTGTTTCGATCAAGACAGCAGTTTGGATGGTCATGTGCAAACATCCAGCGATTCGCGCTCCTGCCAATGGCTTAGAAGTACCGTATTCTTCGCGCAAAGCCATAAGGCCGGGCATTTCGGCTTCTGCTAATTTAATTTCTTTACGACCCCAGTCTGCAAGACTGATGTCTTTCACTTTGTAAGTGAGCTTTTCTGTTTGATTCATATATAGTTACTTCAAATAAGTTTGCAAATGTACGTCGATTATTATTTGTTGTCAAGAATTAGTGCAACTCTTTTTGAATGAGTTGTTGTAGTCCTTGTACAAAAAGCGGGTGTGTATTGGAGCTTGGTACAAGTTGTACTTTTTCACCACCGAATTCTTCGAAGATTTCTTGGTATTCGTCGCCAATTTCAATGAGGGTCTCTAGACAATCTGCTACAAATGCCGGACTAAAGACAAGAAGGTTTTTTGCACCCTTTTTCCCCCATTCTTCTACGACTTTATCGGAGAACGGCGTGAGCCATTTTTTATCTAGGCGCGACTGAAAACAAAGGGTGTATTGTGTTTCGTCTATACCTAAGCGATCGGCGATGAGCCGCGTGGTGGCATAACAAGTAGCTTTGTAGCAGAATTTGTTTTGCTCATTGATGCTTGATTCGCAAGGTTGATCTTGACAGAGGTCGGTGCCTTCATAGACTTTATCTACTTGGCGCTCAGGTAGGCCGTGGTATGAAAAAAGGATGTGGTCATAACTGGCGATGTCGAATTTTCTAGCGTTGTCTACAATGGAGTCGATATAGCCGTTGTTGTCGTAGAACTGACTAATGATTTTGATATCTGGAATGACCCACCATTTGCGGATGATATTCATGGCTTTTTCTACGGCCGATCCTGTGGAGGCGGAGGCGTATTGTGGAAAAAGCGGAAGAATGACGATGCGATCGTAGTTGGCTAAGCGCATGCGTTCAAGTACCTCATCTAGAGAAGGGTTTTTGTAGCGCATGGCCAATTCAATCGTGACGTTCTGGCCTTCGAATTGCGCTTGTAAAAGTTCTTTAAGCAGTTGGCTATGGGTTAAAAGTGGCGATTCGCCGTTGCCGAGGGTCCAGAGTTCTTTGTAAATTTTAGCAGACTTTGGTGCTCTGAACGGCACAATGACACCATTGACTAGGATGGTGCGTAAGAGGTAGGGGATGTCAATGACGCGTGGGTCGTTGAGGAATTCGGAGAGGTAACTGCGCACATCAGAAACACTAGGGGAGTCTGGGGTGCCGAGTTGAATAAGGAGAACGCCGGTTTTTTTCATGTTAATTGGTCCAACAACTTTGAATTTTCTTTGTTCAAAATTACCGATTTATTCACGATTGCTGCTGCTGAAAGCATAACTTTGTGCCGTGGATCCGTACGAATTTCTACAGCAAATCGATGCAGCTGATTTTGAAGCGCAGGCTTTGGCTACTTTTGAGCGCCAATATGT
>JBIIBL010000065.1:0-12362 GCA_044239425.1 Crocinitomicaceae bacterium
ACATAGATAATGCTACAGGTATCATGGTTGAACAGGCAAGTGGTGGCGGAAGTTTCAAAGAAGTAACTTTGAATCCAATAGTTCATGTTTCTGACGAAAGCATGGTGGAAAAAGCAATTGAGCTGCATCACAATGCACATGAATTTTGTTACATAGCCAATTCTGTGAATTTTGAGGTTAAGTGTAATCCAATTTGCAAAGTGGAATAAACTATTGCATGAAAATTTGCATCGTACAGAAATTAGAGCTAAAATCTATTTATCTCGCCAATTCATATACATCAATAATTCTACCACCAATTCATACCCTTCCAAGAAGTTAGAAATTTGATATTTCCTTATGTTTGTATCACATTTGTTTCCATGACAACCACTGAAGATTTCTTTGTCACTGCACTACAAGAATCCTTTTTCAATTTGGGTTTATACCTGTTTTTTGGCATTACTGTTTTTGCTGTTGTTTGGATTTCCTTAAAAAAAGTATGGCGCTGGCGGAGAATACAACCCCGGAACAAAAGTAGAGGACACTTTTTTAGGCACGACATTCTTTTTTCATTAGGGTCCATTCTACTTGCTGGACTTCTCACAGCATCTATAACCGTACTTGATAAATGGGGATACATGAAGCTATATTCAGATATTCATGCATTCGGTACATTTTGGGGTATCACTCAAATATTTTTTCTTATCACCTTCTACGATGCCTATTTCTATTGGACTCACCGATTCATGCATCATCCGAAAGTATACCGCTGGGTTCATAAAACACATCATAAAAGCACAGATCCATCTCCTCTAACTATTTTTTCTTTCCATCCTTTCGAGAACCTTATTGAATTTCTTCCATTCCTCGTTCTGCCAATGCTGATTCCAATTTATTGGCCCATGTTGTTTCTTTGGCAAACCTTGGATTTAATCAATAATGTTGTGGCTCATTTAGGCTATGAGATCTATATGCAAAAATGGTTCAGAATTCCCCTGTTAAAACTGAAAACAACTTCCACTCATCATAATATGCACCACGAACTTTTTAAAGGCAATTACGGTTTGTATTTTACCTACTGGGATCGATGGATGAAAACAGAA
The DNA here is from genome assembly GCA_044239425.1 of Crocinitomicaceae bacterium. GTDB lineage: Bacteria > Bacteroidota > Bacteroidia > Flavobacteriales_D > Crocinitomicaceae > UBA952. Next base: position 1,086 of record JBIIBL010000065.1, read on the forward strand.
ATCAAGGATTATGAGAAAAGGTTTGATGATGTTTATCGCAAACGAGTTGAACATTCATAGTTATACTTAGTCAGAAGAATTAAACAAAGCTGTGAACCACACCATCTACACCGATACCGAAAAAAATGCCATTCGCTTTTCTGAGTTTAAAAAACTGGAAACCCAGACACCTTTTACTGGTTTGGGGATCAAATATGTGGCTGCTGGTGAAGAAACCTATTTCGTCAATAACAAAAAGTTTTCGGTCAAAGAAGGTGAATACATCATTGGAAATGATTTTACCACCTCGATTGTTCAGATTGATCAATGATAACATGATCAAGGAGCTGCACGTTGAGGAACTCAGAGATGTGGGGAGAAACATGGTTGATACCATCAACACGCTTGATTGGTTGGATAAGAACAACGTCAACGTTGTTATCAGAAGCATGGGGAACCTCAGCTCAAGGGTTGGTGAGAAACGAAACGAGATCTGGTCAATGATCACGGCCACCATGTCGAGCCTCTACCAGATGGAACTGGAGAACCTCAAAACACCTGAATTCTCTAGTTCTAACATGTCCTAAGAATTGGGAGGACCTCAAATCATTAGTTATTTCTTGGGTATTGCCCCGAACTTCTTTCCAGCAATGGGGATACCAGCCTTGTTTGTGGTGTTCATGATGCAATTGAAAAGCCCCAATCAATGGCTGAATGAAAAACGTTTTATCACCGCCAATGTAATTTCAATCATTGGGCTTGTTGCTTGGGAGTTCATTCAAACGTCCTCGAAGAAATTGCATTTCGACTGGAACGACGTACTCTGGACCTTCATTGATGCCGCCATTTTTCAGTTGATTTGGGTGTTGACACCGCAAAGATTGAAAGAAAAGTAAGAGAACGGGAATTGCCTCTTTATGGATTTTCGTACCTTCATTCCATGAAAAAACTCGTCTTAGTCGGTTTTGGGCTTACCCTACTCACCAACCTAAATGCCCAACAAGCCAAACCAATTTTTAAAGAAGGACAAGCGCAAATTGTGCCCGAATTCAGTACGCCTTCTGAATGGATCAAAGAAGAGTTATGGGTGCAGACCAACTTTGACAGCGATGCCAATGGCAAGCTAGACCGCATGCACGTATTCTTGACGCGCCCGCTACAAACCAATACGCAAGGTCTCAAATTGCCCGTGATCTATATGTCAAGTCCGTATTTTGCCGGTACTGGCGGCGATTCAAAAAGCTATTTTTGGGATGTCAAGCACGAAATCGGGCAAACACCACCAGCGCATGAACACGCTGTTGCGAAGCGAAAAGAAAATAGGCCAATGGATGCTTATTTTCAGGACCTCACTTGGGTCAAAAGAGGGTTTATCACGGTTTATTCTTCATCGCCTGGGACGGGTTATTCTGACGGCGCACCTACCATTGGTGGTGAAAACGAAAAACTCGCCCCTGCAGCCGTTATTGATTGGCTCTGCGGTAGAGCTGTCGGCTACACCACGCGCACCGGCATGGATACCGTTAGCGCTTTTTGGACTACAGGTAAGGTGGGCATGATGGGCACTTCCTATAACGGCACACTGTGCTTGGCTGCGGCATGCACTGGCGTCAAAGGCCTCGAGGCGATCATTCCGAATGCGCCCGTGAGTTCTTGGTATTTGTATTACCGCTCTAATGGTTTGGTGCGCTCACCTGGTGGTTATTTGGGTGAAGATACCGACATTTTATACGACTTTGTACACAGCGGCGACCCCGAAAACCGAGCGCACAATGATGCAATCATTCGCGACAAAATTTTAGTACCAGGTCAAAACCGGATTACCGGCGACTACAACGATTTTTGGGCGTCCAGAGACTACCTCACTCAAATGGACAGCATGAAAGCAGCTTTGTTCATGTGCCACGGTTTTGAAGACTGGAACGTAATGGCTGAACACAGCTTTCGTTTCTATGAGCAAGCCAAAAAAATGGGCCTGCCCTCCAAAATTTACTACAACCAATTGGGGCATGGCTATCCACCGCCACTTTGGATGATGAACAAGTGGTTTACCAAATATTTACATGGCGTCAATAACGGCGTCGAAAGACTAGCCGATGCTTGGATTGTTCCAAAAGGTGAAGAAAACGCACACCCACAGCCTGCTTTCCCAGATCCGAAAGCCAAAACCTTGCGCTTGTATCCACAAACAACGGAAGGCAATACCGGAACACTAGCAACTGTAAAAAGCGAGGCAAAATCTTTGACCTTAACCGACGATGCCAGCTTCACTGCCCTGCAACTCATTTCGCCTAAAAAGGCAGATAACAGACTCTTATTTTGGGGCAAGACCTTAGAACAACCCTTACACCTTTCGGGCACTAGCCGCATTCATGTGCAGGTGGCGAGTAGTAAAGCCGCTGCCAATCTTTCGGTCTACCTAATTGCAGTACCGAAAAACTACGACCCCAAGAAAATCAAAATGGAAGATATTTTAGTCAACCTCGCTTGGGCCGACCCTCAAAATCATAGTTCTCTAGAAAAAGGCGAAGCACTACAGCCCGGTAAATTCTACGACCTTACTTTTAATTTCCAACCCGATGATCAAATTATTCCGCGTGGATATCAACTTGGGCTACTCATCTTTTCAAGCGATAAGGAATTCACGCTCCAACCTAAAAAAGGAACGCAGCTGACCTTAAACCTCCATGAAACGTGGATTGAAGTAATGGCGGTAGAGTAACGAAATAAACTAGTTCTTTACAAAACCTCTTCTCGCCAACTTATTGTCTACAGAATTCAGCATGTAAAAGCCTGCAGGGATTATTGATACATCAAAAGTGTTATTACCTAAGCTTTTGAAATCATAAGATTTTCCACTTAAATCAGCTACTTGAATGACTTCAAATGCGGCTTCACCTAAAATACGCAACTCATTTTGAACTGGGTTTTCAAATGTAATTTCGAGTCCTAATTCTTCAAGACCAGCACCAGGGCCGTATTTGAGAATTGTACCCAACAGAACTGTACAACTCGAATCATAAATTTGGTAATTGATGAGGCCTTTAATGATGTCGTCGTAGCCATCAATGATCTTGGCTTCAATGCCCGCAGAATCAAGGTCGCAGAAGCAATTACTAAGCAACGAATAGTTCATGTTGGTGTTGTTGTTCACAGCAAAATTGATGTTGCTACAGATTTCGTTGTTGTAGATAGCCGGGCTGTCTTGTACGCTCGATACATTAGAGATGAGCAGGCCGCCCATATTATTATTGATTTGGTTGTCGTGAATTTCTGCATCGACAGACGCTTCAATGGCAAGTTCGTTGTAGAAAAATTCGTTGTTTTGGATTTCACAGTAATAAGCAGCTTGTATAGCGGTGCCGTTGTCAGAGAACACACAATTCTCAACTCTTCCATTGTTAGGATAATTGAGCGCCAAACCATTATTCAGGAATTCGCAAGCTGAAATGACAATTGAATCTACCGCATTTGCCGCAAAGGAGGCTCCAATTTGGTTGTCGATAAAACTACAATTGCTCATTGCAAAAGCACTCGCGTAAATAAAGAGTGAGGTTGTGTTGTCTTTGAAAAGGCAATTGTTGATGTTGAAATTTGCCCAACCATAAACCCCTACTTCATTATCAATGAATTCACAGCCTGATAAATTGAGGTTGGTTCCTACCGTAACAGCCTGAAAGCAGCGGATAAATTTGCTATTGGTATAGGAAAGTGTAGCGGGAATGGTTTCGTAAGATAAAGGGAAATATGCATTAGAAATCTCGACACGATCGGCATTTAAAACACCACCTTGCGTGCTCGTACAAACAAAACCTTGCCAAGTCACCGTACTCATGGTATCGTACATGGCGCTTATTTTAATTGGCTGCGCATCGGTTCCTACACAATTCAGAGTGCCTCTAGTTTCTATGTAAATATTACTTGAAGACAAGTTGTTTATCTTGATTTCAACCCCTGGCTGGATATTGAGCGTAACACCAGGGAATACCACCACCGGGCCATTGACAATGTAAGGACTACCCGCCAAAGACCAAGTTGCGTTTTGGTAGATACCGCCAGATACATTGGTTTGGGTTAAAGAGACAAAGGAAACGATATGAAAGAGGACTGTAAAAAGTACTGTTTTGGACATAATTTTTGTTTAAAATTAGAACAAGTCCAGCACTCATTTGTTTAAAACGAAGTCAATCTGAATATAAAAAGAACTTGTCGCATGCATAAGCAATTGTCCATTGCTTGGATTTTAATCCTGCCGCTCCTCATTTCTAGCTCCCTCTTTGGGCAATCGTCCTTTACACCAAATTGTGACCCTAGTGGCAATTGGATACTCTTTGCCAATTACGATGGTGGTAACCTCAACATTGTCGTGGATCAGAACATCCCCAACTTAAAAATTGGCATTTGCACCTATGAGCCGGTGAATGTGACCTTTAGTGGCTCATTTGTGAACACAGTAACAGAAGTTCTATACGCAGGTTTCAATTCAGCTCAAAACAACAACAATTGTGGGTTTCCTATTAATACATCGAGTTTTACAGGAATCAATCCTGCGATTCTTACTGTGAACGTTTTGCCACCAGTGACGATCATTAGTCCGCCTAATCCAAACTATTTTAATCTTACGAACGGAAATAATACTGGCATCGTTTGTCTTGCTAGTTGCGATGTAAATTCGAATCAAGGTGGCTGCAATACCGTAGACCAAGTGCTGGCCTATTTTCAGAACCAATTTGGCGGCGTGCTCAGGGGCTTGAATGTACAGTATCCATGCTGGGATAGCAGCACCAACTACACAGTGAGCGCCCAAACCGGCAATTGCTGCGGCGCGTGTGTGCCAGATGCAGTGAGTATCAATCAGACGGTTTGCAATGATCAATTTCCCTATTTATGGAACGGCCTTACCTTCAATGGCCCCGGAACCCAGAGCGTAACACTTACCAATGCCTCAGGTTGCGATTCTATAGTGACCCTAGATTTAAGCGTTAGTTCAAACAACATTGGCACGGATGTACAAACGGCCTGCGGAAGTTTTACTTGGATTGACGGCAACACCTACACGAGCTCAACCAATACGCCCATCTATACAATGGTTGCTGGAAATAGCAATGGTTGCGATAGCACGGTCAATTTGAATTTAACAATCAACCAACCGAGCTCCAATAGCGTTAATATAAATTCTTGCGGGCCTTATTTCGCGGCAAACGGGCAAACCTACACCGAAAGCACCTTGTTTACTTATACCATTCCCAATGCCAGCGGTTGTGACAGCAATATTACCGTCAATTTAACGGTGTCTGCAGAACCTATTGCGGCATTTACGAGTGCGCCTGAACTCATCGAATACGGCCTCTCAGAAATTCAGATGCTAGACGAATCTACCGGGCAAATTAATTCTTGGAACTGGACCTACACTACAGAAAATGGAAGCATACAAACCAGCTCTTTACAAAACCCGATTTTCAATATCCCCAACAACGCCAGTGGAAATCAAATCTTCCAATTAGTTGTGAGTACTGCTCAAGGCTGCACCAATGAAATCACGAGTATTCTGAATATCATTGAAGACGCTGCGATATACATTCCAAATTCATTTAGTCCGGACGGCGATGGCGTCAATAATACGTTCCATGTAGCAGGCCGTAATATTGACGACTCCTATTTTGAACTGACGATTTACAACCGTTGGGGCGAACTCATTTTTATGAGTCAAGATCCCAACATCGGTTGGGATGGCGCAGTAGCTGATCAAGGAATTGCTCCTGTTGGTGTTTATACCTATCAAGTTTCGTATCGTTTTACCAATCAAGAAAAAAACCAAACCATCACTGGCCATCTGAATTTGTTGAGATAAGTAGATTTGAATCGCCATTTGCCGCATGTGCCGAAATAATTGGGTTTGTTTCTTACTTCTTTTTTTCGTCTTTGCCCATCAAATCATTGATGGCCGTACCGAGCTCCTCCATGTCCTGGTTCAATTCAAATTTGAAGGCTTCCCACTTTGTTTTGGAGTCAAACCTAAAATTGTCAAGACGCATTTTTAGGTCAGTATTTTTCCTATTCAAATCATCTACTTTTTTCTCGTAGTCAGCTTTTGCATCTGCCTTTTGGGTTTTTACTCTTGCTTTAAATTCTGCGATTTTCAACTCATTCGCTGCAATTTTTTCCTCGGATGTTTTTCTATATTCAGTCATTTCTTTCTCGTATTCTTGTTGTGCAATTCTTAACTCCTTTTTTGCTTGTTTTTCGTTGTCCTCCGCTTTATCTAAATCTTCGGCAGGTGTTGTGCAACTCGTAAAGAGAGAACCTACCATTAGCATCGATGCCAAACTCATTTTCATATAACTTACCATGTCTATAATTTTTTAAACATAACACCATTGTTATGTCAAGACAAAGGTCTTTAAACACTGTTTTCTTTTATTGCATTTTACTGATCGATTTTTGCAAGTTTCTTGCTTATATTATTTATAATATAGTTTAATGTTCAGTAGTAAATAACTAAGAAGTATTGGCACGACCTTTGACTATCAAAGTCAAATTTTAAAAAAATGAAACAACTCTTATTGATTTCAGTATTTGCTGCAGGAGTGGCGAGCTGTACAGTAGTAAAGCCGCATCAGGTTGCGGTTAAAAGTAAATTAGGAAAGATAGATGAGAAAGTCCGGATGCCGGGCCCTGTAGCCTACAACCCATTTGTCACGAAGGTGGTGAAGGTCAATGTACGCACCATGAATTTGTCTATCAAGGAAAATCTCCCTTCAAAAGAAGGTTTAACAATTCTCTCCGAGAGTTCTATTTTGTATCATATCAAAGCCGAAGATGTACCTAAAATCATCAAAGAAACTGGTCTCAATTATGAAGAGAACCTTATCTTGCCAGTATTCCGCTCTGCTGCTTCAGATGTGTGTTCGCGTTATTACGCCAAAGACATGCATAGTGCCAAGCGTTTAGAAATTGAACAAGAAATCAGAAAGCGATTGGCTGAAGTTTGCGAAGAAAAAGGATTTGTCATTGAGGCGGTCTTATTGAAGAGTATCAGTTTACCACAAGGATTGACGCGCTCAATTGAAGCCAAATTGGAGGCTGAACAAGAAGCGCTCAGAATGGAATTTGTACTCGATCGTCAGAAAAAAGAAATGGATCGACAGCTTATTGAGGCCGAAGGCGCTAAGAAAAACTCTATTATTCAGGCGGAGGCAAGAGCAGAAACCGTCAAAATTGAAGCTGAAGGGCGGGCAAAAGGAATTGAAATAGAAGCAAAAGCCAACAAAGCGGCCAACGACATGCTCAATTCCAGCCTAACACCGAATGTGTTAAAAATGAATCAAATTCAGGCCTTTATGAAGCTATCAACCTCACCGAATACCAAGACAATCATTACTGATGGCAAGGGTGGAGTGATCAATATGCTAGACGATAAATAATTCGGATTGTTGATTAGATATATTAAATGAAAAAAGCCCCTGAAGTTCAGGGGCTTTTGTACCTCGGGCCGGGATCGAACCGGCACTCCCGAAAGAACAGGATTTTGAATCCAGCGCGTCTACCAGTTCCGCCACCGAGGCATTCTTTTCGACTTTCAGGGCCACAAAGATACAAACAAAAAAGTAACCAACCAACAGTATATAAGTTTGATGTAAATTAAATATTAGCTAAATTTAAAGGAAGCCAAAAGGGCACAAAATTCAGTATTCATTAAAATCTTGCACCATGAAACGCATCTTATACAAATGGGACAAATACAAGTTAGGACGTCGCTTACACTACCTTCAAAAAAGATTAAACCGCGCCGAAGAAAATGGATACCAAGAAAAGATCAATAACTATAATCGCCTGATCCGCGACGTTCAGGAAAAATTAAAACACATTAAAGAATAAGCTATACATTTCCTAGGCAATTGATGTAGTGTAGATCTCATCTTGATTGATCAGCTCTATCCATTCGTCTACGCTTTTAGCATGCTCCATCTTGAAGTTTCCAGACCGCGTTCTGCGCAGCGCAATGAGTGTTGCTCCTGAATGGAGTCTGGTGCCGAAATCACTGGCGATACTTCTGATGTAAGTGCCTTTGCTACACGTAATTTGAAAGTCTACCTCAGGGAAGCGCGTGTTGTCTATGCTAAAATCAAGAATTTCGATTTGGCTTTGCTTCATTTCTACGGTCTTCCCTGCGCGGGCAAAATCATAGGCGCGCTTGCCATCTATTTGCTTTGCGGAGTATATAGGAGGTGTTTGGAGTTGAACGCCCATAAACGAAGCGCGCACGCTTTCAAGCAGAGCTGCATTGATGTGTGCGGTTTCGAAATCTTGGTTGTATTCGGTTTCTAGATCAAAAGAAGGAGTGGTTTTACCCACTAAAAATGTACCGGTATAGGTTTTGGTATCGTTGGTGAGTCCTTCAATAAGCTTGGTGTGTTTGCCCAAACAAAGCACTAGTAAACCTGTAGCTAAAGGGTCGAGCGTGCCTGCGTGGCCAACTTTCACGTTTTTAACACCCAACTTCTTTTTGAGGTTCCAGCGGATTTTATTGACCACGTCGAAGGAAGTCCATTGGTAGGGTTTGTCAACTAAAATGGTGAGGCCGTCTTGTATATCGAGCATTAGCCAGCCATTTGAAGGTCAACGCCCATAGCGAGCAAGATAAGTAAGGCTGCGCCAAGTGCAATTCGGTACCAACCAAAAGCACGAAAGCCTTTCTTTTGCAGAAAAGAAATGAACGATTTGATGGCGAGGTAGGCCACAATAAATGCTACTACATTGCCAACCAATAACAGCAGCCACTCGTGACCGCTAGATTGCAGGAGCAATTCTTTTTCGTCATACATGCTTTTGAGTGTAGCTGCACACATGGTGGGTACTGCTAAAAAGAACGAAAACTCTGCGGCTGCTTTGCGGGTGAGCTTTTGACTCAGGCCGCCAATTATGGTTGCTGCCGAGCGCGACACACCAGGAATCATAGCAATGCTCTGAACTGTTCCGATAATGATGGCAGATTTGAAATCAAGAGGTTGTTCTTCTGTTTGACTTTCGTTGTCGGCAAAAAAGCGGTCGACGAACAACAAAACAACACCGCCAACGAGCAAAGACCAGGCCACCACCGCTACATTTTCTAGGAGTGCATCGATGTGTTTTTTAGCCAACAAACCGATGATACCTGTAGGGATAAAAGCAGCGCCGAGCAACAAATAAAAACGAAAAGTCTGTATGAATTTCTGAAAGTAAACCAACACCACAGAAAGAATGGCGCCAAACTGAATGGCGACCGTGAAGAGTTTGACAAAGCTGTCGCTGGCATTGCCCATGAAAGTGGAGGCAATGATCATGTGGCCGGTGGAAGAAATGGGCAAAAACTCGGTAAGGCCTTCGATGATGGCCAAAAGTATAGCATCGAGAAAAGTCATGGTTAGGCTTCTGTTTGGTCTTTTTTATTGCGCTTCATGATGGCATAGAAAATTACGATATAGCCAGCAACAATTAGTATTGGGGCCAAAGTAATGCGCACAAAACTGAACAATTCGTCTTCCTTAAATACGTTGGGGTCGTCAGAGCCGCCGCCAATCATGAGCAGAAATCCGAGTATATTAATAGCTAAGCCAATGTAAAGCCATTTGTAGTTGGCAGGGTCAAAGCCAAAGTGTTTGATAGGGTCCTTCATAATTAATAAAGATCATCTAATTTCATACGAAGATACTTGTTTAAGGCAAACCACGTAGATAACATTGTAATAAAAACGCCAATCACAAAGAGCAAACCGATGAGTAGCAAGAAGCTTTCAATGGTGTAAGCAATTTGAATGGTTTCGAGCAAATTGTTGAGGCCGTAAAAAACAGTGACTAACAAGGCCAAGCCAATGAGCGATGACAAAAGTCCTTGAAATAGGGCCTGACCCAAAAACGGTTTGCGGATATACATGGAGGTGGCCCCCACTAATTGCATTGTCTTGATGGTAAAGCGTTTGGAATACAAAGCCAAGCGAATGGTGTTGTTGATCATGGCTACCGCAATTATGATCAAAAGGAGGGCTACCGCTAAAAATAAAATAGCAAACTGCTTGAAACCTAAATTGACATTGGCTACACTCGATTTGTCGTAGTTGACTTCGTCAATCTCTTCCTTGAACCGTCTCATTAACTTTCTTTTGATGCCTGCCATTCCGGATCGGCTGGCGTATTCCATCTTTGGCTTGATCCCAATGGTGGCTGGCAGTGGGTTTTCGGCATCAAAAAGCGAAAGCACTTCTTTTTCTACTTCACTTTCACCAGCAAATTCTTGGATGGCACGCTCTGGTGAAATAAAGAAGACGTCTGAAAATTCTGGCCAAGCTTTGAGTTGTTCTTCTATTTGCTTGATATCGGCATCGTTGAGTTCAGATTTGAAAAAGATATCAGCTTGAATGTTTTCTTTGGCTTGCTTTTCGATACTGCGCAAGCCGAAAATGCCGCCCAATACCAAGCCAATCATGAAAATAACCAAGGAAATTCCGATAACTGTAGAAACATAACCGGTACGGATACCGCGCTTGCTATAGATGTCTGCTTTATTTGCCATGATTCAAAAATAAGTGCAAGTTTGCAACATAAGGACCCCGCCCCACTTTAGTTTTGAAGATTCAAATGTTTATTTAGTGCTCATGGTTCATTTTAGCGTTGATGGTCCAGCCAATAACAGCTGCGCGTTGCTTGGCTTGCTGAGCTAATTCTCCTTCAAATAACTCGTCAATGGTTTGGTTAAAAAGCGCTTGCCAGCGGTCAAAATGGGCTTTTTGGAGTGGCATTTGCATGTGCTTTTCAGTGACATTTGTGGTGTAACCTGCCTCAGACAATAGCGCAAAACGCCAAAATTGCTCCATTTTGGGTAAATGAGCCGCAAAATCTAGTCTCGCAAAAAATGGCGCAAGCACTTCGTCTTGCAGTACTTTGTCATAGAACTCCGAAACAAGTTGGTGAATATCTTCGGCGGTTTTGAGTTGTTTCATAGTCAAATTTACTGCGATTTTTTACGTACTTTAGTGACCTAATGTACAAACTATTATCATTCTTTTTAATAGGCTTTGCCTTACCGCATTTTGTTTCAGCCCAATCCTATACGGGGCAGCAAAAGCCAACTGTCCAAACCCAAAATAAAGGCGCCAATTGTCCTCCTCCCAACCACAGTACCTTCATGGAACTCAACAATGTGCGCGCCATGGTGCACACAGCGGGCAATTTGTGGCAAATCCCTAATCAAAATTATTCGATGTACGAGGTTCCCAAGAACTCGGGCATCAATGCACTTTTTACAGCAGCGTTATGGCTAGGT
>JBIIBL010000066.1:0-12352 GCA_044239425.1 Crocinitomicaceae bacterium
CATCAAATGGCAACCATTGCTCAAGGCCGCTGAGGTGGGCGTTACCGCCAATGAAGTCTTGAGCGGCATGAAGTGGAATTGGTCCGTTCCTAACGATAGCATCCAAGTGAAGGTCGAGGACGGTTGGGTGTCATTAGACGGTGCCGTAGAATGGAACTATCAAAGAGACGCCGCAAAAAATTGTGCAAGCGATTTAATTGGTGTCAAAGGTGTCATCAATAACATCAAGGTCAATTCTTTATCTGCCGATTTAGTAGAACAAGAAGCGATCGAAAAAGCCCTTTCCCGCAGCTGGATGATCGATGATCACAATATCCAAGTAAAAGTGAAGGGCAATAAAGTTGTCTTGCGCGGCGCTGTAGAATCTCTCTTCGAGAAGGACGAAGCAACGCGCTTGGCCTGGAATGCGCCAGGGGTCAATGAAGTAGACAACGAACTGGCTGTCGTGTATGATTTTTGAAGGAAAATCATACTATAGAAAAGGAGCAGTGCGGGCAACCGCGCTGCTTTTTTTGTAGGTGTAAAAATGTTGATAGTGGAATTTGATCAACGCTTCAGAAATTCCGTAGGTGTCAGTACCGGAAGCGCTGATTTCTTGAAGTCTTTTTTGTTGCGCGTTACGATTACACCGGCACCGCCAGCCAGAGCCGCAAAATACTGAAAACCGTCTTCGATATCTAAAAATTCTGAAGCCAGTGCCAATTCAATAACTTTGTCATCGAGAGGCAAAATACTTACCAAAACTTTGAATTTTTGTAAGTATTTTTTCGCATCTGCGACTGGGTAGTGTTTGGCTAGGGCATAACTCGCATTGGCAAAAGTGAGTGCCGAAATTTGTAGTTGAAGCTGCCCTCTGTCGGCCATTGTAAAAAGTAACTGGGCTTCTTTGTAAAACGGCTCGCGCCTAGCCAATAAGTCAATGACGACATTGGTATCTAAGAATACTGGCTGCATCAGGCGTGTTTTTGTGCTTGGTAGTTTTGATATGCTTCTTTCTCGTCGAAATCAGCGGGTAGCACACCTGTCAATTGAGCTACCAATGGACTTACCTCACCCATAGAGGCATCCTCTTGAGCCAAAGATTTCAAATAGGCTTCGATTAATTTCGATAGACTTTGGTTTTGCTGCTTAGCGTACACCTTCGCCTTGGCCACCGTGTCTTTTTCAATATTGAGCGTGAGTTTGGTATGCATTGCAATTTGTTTTACGTACGAATTTAGTAAATTTATACGTAAAACATCTATTCTTGCATTTAGAATTGAAGTTTTCATCCTTAAAAAGTTTGTATACAAACTTCTTATTTAAAGAAATAGTATAACTCCAAAAATAGGAACGTGAAAATCTACACCTCTACCGTAGTTGCCTTTTTAGACTGGCGATACAAGAAACTCTCATAAATGAAACGCTTTGCAAAGCGTACTTGCTTGTCGGCATTGATGAGCTTTTTGTACACATTGGCATTGACGCCAAAATACTCATAGCACGAGCCATCTGTGAAGGTGATTTCTAACAAAAGACCTTTGTGGCGGTAGTCGGCAATGCCGCACTCGTTAATGGTGCGATGGTAGTCTGGCAACTGCGCAGCTTTGGTTTCTGGGGCAATGCTCACTAAGAAATGATAACCGTCTACAACTTGGCGGCCCATTTCTTCGGCTTGTTCTTTGAGTGGGTCGCCATCCTGAAATTTATCTGGGTGCCATTGCTTCACGAGGCTGCGGTAAGTCAGTTTGAGCTCAGACAAGACAATCGGTTTGTCTATGCCAAATAATTTTTTGTATTCGTTGATACGTTTCATGGAGAGAATTAAGCCCGCAAAGGTAGTGATATTAATGCTTCAGCCAAATCAACTGAACTTCTTCGGGTTCTTGGAGTCTTTCGGCCAATCGGTAATAGCGTTCGGCAAGAGCCGATAGGTAATCTTGAGCGCGCTTGCCTTGGTCGTTGAGCTCTTGGAGCTTGTCGATATGCCAAAATTTGACCAAGTGGTCAATGATGTTAGCGTAATCTAGGCTGGTGTACACGCCGATTTGTTGGGTGATACTCGCGTAGTTGTTGTAATTGTTGTGTTGGGTGCCGAGGTCCATTAGGCTGGCTGGCATCACAATTTTTTTCTTCATCATGGTCATGAAAGCCGAGAGGCCTCCATTCGGATCGATTTCAATGATTTTGCTCATGAAAAACTTGTAGGCGCGCTCGTGCAGGGCTTCTTCGCCGGCGATGGTATTGCAAATTTTGGTCAGGATGGTATCGCCTGCCTTTGTAGCTAATTTACCAGTATTGACATGCGAAATTTTAGTGGCGCGCTCCTGAAAAGAAGTGTAAATGAGTCCGTAATACGGATTGGCGTCGGTTTTGAGGTCAATGCCGTTGTGGATGAGTTGCTGAATACTTTGTTCCACCGCGCGCATGTCAACGCGTCCGCTCAGGTACAAGTATTTATTGAGTAAATCGCCGTGTCGGTTTTCTTCGGCGGTCCAGAGTCTAGACCAACGCACCCAAGGCCTCAAGCTCGCCACATTGCGCTCTTCATTGACCCCCTCCAACAAATTGAAAAAAGTCTGGTAGCTCGGCAGTGCCTCTTCGGTAATCATGTTGCCGATCAAAGAAACCAAAACGGTATCTGGCAAATTAGCCATCCGTTGCTGCAGTGCTTTGATGGTATCAGGAAAGTCTTGCTGCGATAAATCAGGCAAAAAATCAGCGGGTTGCCAGGACTCAGCGGGCAAATTCATTTTGTCGTCAATGAAAACCCCGACTTCGGGCTCAATGGCTTTAAGTACTTCGAGTTGGTGTGGTAAAACCATTTTTGCGCCTTACAGTAATAAAGGATGCAAAAGTACGGCAATCTGAGAGAAGAATTGAAATAAAGTTTAGCGGCTTCACAACCCAGCCCTATGGTACAGCGAAGGCCAATTAATTTCCTATATTTGACCAAAACCCGAACCAATGAAGCCAATTTTCATCGTTATCATCGCCGCTTTTTGCCTCAGCAAAATAGCCTTTGGCCAATCCAAAGAAGCCCTAAGTATAGAAATCAACAACCTCAAAACACAAGTCCAATCCCTCGACCAAAAAAACCAAGAATTGGTCGTCAAGACCGCCACCCTCCAAAAAGACATCGAATTCTTACAACGCCAAATCGAAGAGCTCAAAGCACAGCGCCTCGCCAGCCCTATTACTAACTCAGTGCCGGCTGCACCGGGCTACCCCGCCGCTCCGGCACTCCAACAAGTACCGCCACCGCCACCTCCTGCCGCCGTCAAAACCACCGGACAATTCGGCCGCTGCCGCGCAACTACGCAGAAGGGCACGCAATGCTCCCGCAACGCCAAATCGAATGGGTATTGTTACCAGCATGGTGGGGTTTAGGGGAGTTTTGAAACATATCTTCCAAACAATTTATTACCTGTATTGTTAATTTTAAGTTAACACTTTAATTCTGTCTCTATGAAACTCAATAAAACCCTTCTTGCGCTGCTTTTTAGCTCGCTGCAGTTAGCTGTTTTTGCACAAAATAATTATGTATACGGTGTTGTGCGTACGCCGGGTGTCGGTACTAATGTTGCCGCCGGAACCGTTCGTTTAGGGAAGCTAGATGTGAGTAGTGGGGCCCTTACGACGGTGAGTCCGAATAGCTTGGCATCTGTGACTAATGCTACGGGTGCGGCGCTCGATCCTGTTACCCAAAACTATTTTTTTCAGACCCAAACCGATTTTGTGTCGGTCAATATGCTAGACGGTCTGCCTTCCGCACAAAATGCACTGAGCAACCCAATTGCCCCGAGTTATTTTGACAATTACCGCTTCAATACCAGTGACTCCACTATTTACGGTTTGGCTAGGCGTTCTACTTCCACGGGTGTAGGTCAGGTCAATGGCGAGTTGTATTTGGCTACTATTGATCCGAATACGGGGGTTATTACCCAAATATCACCACAATCTGTGGGTCAAATGTATGCGGTGCAGGGTTGTGCTATAAATCCGCATGAGATGGTCTATTACTATTCCAATCAAGGCAAAATTATTGGCCTCGATCTTTATAACGGGCAAGTTTATTCGCAACAAACCATCACCTTTCCGGAAGGTGGGCTTTATTTTGACAACTATACCTACAATTGCGCCGATACTTCTATTTACGGCATCATTCGTGCCACCACCACCATTCCAATTCAGTGCTATTTAGGGAAAATCGATCCGCAAACGGGCGTGGCCACACGTGTTTCTCAGCAGCCTTTACCTTACAATTCCTATACAATTAATGGCAGCTCAACTATTGACCCGATCAATGGGGTTTATTACTTCTCAGGTTTGTTGCCACAGGGAGGTTATGCTGTTGTGGGTGTATCTGTAACAACTGGTTTGGTCGTTTTTGAGCAATTGATAACCCCCCAAGGTGCTGCAAGTAATTCTTTATATTTTGACTTGCTTCGCCATCCAGGCGATTGCTTTGAAGCCGCTCCAACGCGCGTCAACCCCAATAATAATGGTGCAGGTTTGGCCAACGCCAGTAAGTCTGCGCTCAAAGTTGCTCCAAATCCGTTCGAACAACAATTTACAGTCTCCGCTGCTGAGCTTATTGAGGCCGTTACGCTGCGCGATGCACAAGGTAAAGTGGTGTTGCAACAACAAGCCAATAGCAATAAACTTGAAGTAGAAACAGCTTCTTTGCGAAGTGGCGTGTACTTTTTAGAAGTCCTAACGACCAACGGTATCGAGCTTGTGAAGGTGGTGAAGTAGGGGCAGAGGCATGATCCAAATCGCCTACGACCCTATCTACGCGCATCAGTTACCCGAAAACCATCGGTTTCCGATGCTCAAATATGAGCTCATTCCGCAGCAACTTTTGCACGAAGGTACTTGCACCGAGGCGCATTTTTTTAGACCAGGAAGTTGTGAGCTAGAAGTGGTATTGGGCGCGCACGACGAGGCGTATCTCGATAAATTGATCTTGCAGCAACTCAGCCCATCTGAGCAGCGCAAAATTGGTTTTCCGCAATCGCCTGAACTCACAGCGCGCGAACTGATCATTACCCAAGGCACCATAGACATCGCTCTGCATGCGCTCAAGCACGGCGCGGGTTTGAATATCGCAGGCGGAACCCACCATGCGTTTGCCGAGCGGGGCGAGGGTTTTTGTTTGCTCAACGACATGGCCATAGCTGCTAATTATTTATTGAAAAACAACTTGTGTCGCAAAATCCTGATCATCGATTTAGATGTGCACCAAGGTAACGGTACTGCAAAGCTCATGGAAAACACGCCAGAGGTCTTTACTTTCAGCATGCATGGTGGCTCCAATTATCCGTTTCACAAAGAAAAATCTGACCTCGACATCGGACTTGAAAACGGCACAAGCGGTGAAACCTACTTGGCCTTGTTAAATGCACATTTACCTCAGGTTATTGAGTCGTTTCAGCCCGATTTCGCATTTTACCTCGCGGGAGTCGACATCCTAGATACCGATAAATTTGGAAAACTCCAGGTGAGCCTCGCAGACTGTAAAAAACGAGACGAATTCGTCTTTCAAACCTTAAAACAACATGCCATTCCGGTTGCCGTAGCCCTCGGCGGCGGTTATTCGCCTGATATCAAGGTCATTGTAGAAGCGCATTGCAATACCTTTCGCTTGGCGGTGGAGCTGTTTGAGTAGGGGTGTGATTTTCATTTAATACGCTTGGGCTTCACGGCAGCAATCAATAAGCGCGGGTTATAACCCCATTTGTCGAGTTGTTCTGGGGTGTAGAAAGGGAGTTTTTCGTATTCGCGCAATGAGAACTTATATTGCGCTTCGAGGAAGTTGTCATCCGGATTTTCGGCAAAGTGTGAGAAGACAAATTTTTCGGGGGCTACATTGAACCACTCCTCGTCGAATTGCTTTACACAAACCAGCTGGCCGTTGTTGCCTTCTTTGCCGTAACCCTCGCCCCAAGTGGCGTCAAAGAGGCACCATTTTTCATCGATGCGGATAGCGTTCCAGGCGTGGTTGGTGTCTTCGAATTGATCGCCCTCGGTATAGCCATAGCCTTTGGCATAACCAACTATTGTTTTGATCTCGAGGCCCATGCGCTCGCCCAAGGCGGTGTATAGTTCAGCAAAGCCAGCACAAACTGCTTTTTTCGATTTCAAGACCCCTTCCGGGCTTTGGTCGCCGTAAATTTCACTGTTGTAAGCCTTTGCGTCATAACTAATGTTGGCCGTGAGCCAGACATAAATGCTGCGCGCTTTTTCGAGGTCGGTGCGCGTCGATTTGCTCAGGTAGGTCGAGAGCGCATCGAGGTTGGTCTTGGCGCCCGCTGGGCAAGAGCGCGCATAAGCGTCAATGGTAATGAAAGGTTGATTGGCAAAGGCGTTGTGGGTAGTCCATAAAAATAGAGCTACTGTTAGGAAAAGTTTCATGGTAGTTCGTTTTGTAGGTAAATACTAAAGCTTCTGGTGGTTTATGCCAAAACCCTACTAGAGGTAACCATGAAATTGAAAATGGTTACTTTAAAAAGACCTCCATACCGTAATTCCACCTACTCATCCTTCCCCAACTCATCGAACTTTTGCTTCATGGTGGGGTTGCCGTGCGTGAGTTTTTTGATCGTGATTTCTTCAGCTTTGTCGTTGGCGATGCGCAGGTTGTTTTCGGAGCCAATGAGGTTTTCTTTGACCTTCATGAGCGCTGCAATAGACTTATCGATTTCCTTGATGGCCACATTGAATTTGTCGGAGGCCAAATGGTAGTTTCTGGAGAAACTGTCTTTGAATTTGTTGAGGCGGTCTTCGAAATTAGTGACGTCGATGCTTTGGGCTTTCACCATGGCGAGCTCGGTGCGGTAGTGCAAAGAATTGAGTGCGGCGTTGCGCAAAAGGGTAATGATCGGGATGAACGCTTGGGGGCGTATCACATACATTTTGGGATAGCGATACGACACATCGACGATGCCGGCATTGTAGAATTCGTTGTCGGGCTCGAG
Organism: Crocinitomicaceae bacterium; assembly: GCA_044239425.1. GTDB lineage: Bacteria > Bacteroidota > Bacteroidia > Flavobacteriales_D > Crocinitomicaceae > UBA952. The sequence goes on from JBIIBL010000066.1 coordinate 6,960, forward strand.
CATTGTAACGAGTACCGCGTATTCGCAGCCTTTTTTGAGGCGGTCATCATTGAGTTTTTTGAAGAAATCTTCGTTCTTTTTCTTGGCGCCGCCGTCTTCTTGTTCGTTTTTCATTTCGAACATGATGGAGATGAATTCGGTGCCGTCGTCGTCGGACTCGCGGTAGATGTAGTCGCCTTTAGTGCCGCTAGAAGCGTCGTTGTCTTTTTCGAAATAGACGTTTTTCTTGAAGGCCGTAGGGCGGAGCTTATTGAATTCGATTTCGCAGTGCTGCTCTAAACTTTCGCCAAGCATTTTGGTGGAGAGCCGCGCCTTGAAATCGCGCAAGCTTTTGATGGCTTCTTCCTTGAGGCGTAGCTCGTCGTTTTTGCGCTCGAGCTCTGAGCGGAGCTTTTCATCGAGCGCTGCTTTCATGCTCTGTAGCTCCAGGTCTTTGAGTTTTTTCTCGGACTCGAGTGCTGCGGTAAGTTTGCTTTTGTCTTGCTCTAAGGCAGTAACGGCATCCTTAACTGCCAATGTTTTTTGTAGCTCAAAATTGCTGATTTGTGCCTTGAGTGTGGCCAACTCAGCAGCGACTTTATTTTGAAATTCCGCAGCCTCCATTTCTTTGGTACGCAATGCGGCTTGCAGTTTAGTATTCGCCTCAGCGTCGGCTAGTTTGAGCGCTTCTTCGCGCTGGCGCGCCAACTCTTTCTCGCGTTTTTCTAGCTCAATCTCAAACTCGTGATTCTTGACTTGCTTTAAGATGTCGGCATAGCCGGCGTCGTCGAGGTTAAAGGTCTTGGTGCAATGCGGGCATTTGATTTCGTTCATGAGGAGGCCTTATTTTGGAGTAAATAAAGCTAGTGATTCTTGGTTGAACATGGAACAATACCCTATAATTTTTATCTATTTCATTTCCTTTCCACCAGCGTTTCATTTCCATGAGTTTATAGGGTGAGTAAGAAATTTTGGAGAAGCTTCTATACCCTACAATGGAAGGTGGCGTTTTTGGTTGCAATCCTGACATTTATTGTGCCATTTCAGGCATGGCAGTAGTACGGCTCAATGAATCCGATAATTTCAGGGCTTCTTCTACCTTCTTTAAGTGCGCTTTGTTTTTCTTTTCGAGTTCTTTCACAGGCGTGAAAGGCACCGAGGTAATCGGGAAGTCTTTGTTCATTTCGCCACTGTAATAGAATTCAAAGCAAAGGCCTCCGAAGGTGTATTCTTTGTCGCCCACTTTGAAGGAGGAACCACCCACTTTCGGATTGTTGCTTGGCTTGCTTTTTTCAAATCCTAAGTTAAAGAGTGTGCCGACAATTTCTGGTCGGTAAGACAAATCAAAACCTTCTCGTTGCCAGTGTGCTTGATACTGACGGATCAAAAACGCGGTGTAGAGGTAGGCATAGAAGTGGTCGCCACCTTTGATGAGGCGCTGAACGGTTTTGTGCTGATGCGCTTTAATGCTGTCGACAACCAAGCCAGGAGCAGCGTCGGTGGTGTTCAGACATTTATAAAAGTAATCGCCAGGGTAGAATTTACTGGATTTATCGATGAGTTGACGCTCGATGCGCAGGGCGGTATGCTCGAGGATACTCGTGACGCCATAACCACGGTTGTTAGGCAAAATGACGCTGTTAAACGGATACACATACTGCTTGAAGCGCTCGCGGTTGGCATTGAACATCCGCACTTGTTCACCCACCAAACACATGACAATCATGCGTGATTCTACACCGGCAATTCGCGCCGCGGAATCAATAGCAGATTTGTCTTTGCGCACTGCGTTGCAAAACGTTTTCCAGACGGCATAATTCGAGAACTCATATAAAGATTTGCGGTCTTTCTTGGCTTTGAGCGCTTTTAATTCTCGGTTGAACGCGCGGTTGTCTTTCATTAAAAGAGCGGTGGCATTGAACATGCGCTGCGCAATGAAGAGGTCTTTGGATTGGTGGTAGGCAGCACTGATTTTAAGCGCGTCGATAGGCTTGTATTTAGCCAATAAACCAATTTTCTGCAGCAATAGGTTTTCTTCGTTGTCGAAATTTTGTTGTTTGGCTTTGAGGTCCTTGCCGTATTGGCTCGCTAACTTCGAAAAGTAACGGTTGTTGATATCGACATTTCCTTTGGTATTGGTCCATTTGAATTTAACAGCTAGCGCCGTAACGATTAAAAAAATGGCAAAAGCGGAGAGGAGATGAAGCGCAATATAATAGCTGATTTTAAGAATCTTTCGCTTTTTTTTAGGGGGTTGACTGTGCTCCATTAAGTCTGTTTGATTTTCAGAGGCGAAAATTACAACATTTCAATTGATTTTTATATTTAGCCAAGGTTCTATCTTTAAATGGGCGGCTACCCAGGAATAAATGCTTAGTTTTCCAACAACATCATTCCCAAGCACATCAATTAAATCATTTTCGGTGAGTCAAACGACGACAAACACCTTTTTTAAGGTAGCTACATTTTCAAATCAATGGTGGGCATTTAGTCAAATGCAACTGGGTAAAAACCATTTAAAAGATGTAGAAGGGCTCACTTTTTTCAAAATTTTGGGCTCCGGAGCTAAAAATGGTTTTAGTGCCATTCCAAATTTTGGAACCTACGTCCTGTTTTGTGTCTGGGAAACGGAGCAGCATGCCGCTTCCTTCTTTGAATTTGATCCTTTCTTCAAAGCGTATCAAAACCGAAGCAGCGAACACTTTACTGCCTATTTACATTCCGCCGAAGCACATGGCTCATGGGACGGCTTACAACCTTTTGAGAAGAATGCACAGCTCAACCCAAATCAGCCAATTGTTGTACTCACCCGAGCCCGCATCCGTTTTCGAAAACTATTGTCCTTTTGGAGAAGAGTAGGCGCTGTTAGTCAAAGTTTAGATGGCTACGATGGACTAGTGCTGTCCATTGGTATTGGCGAATGGCCTTTGATCCAGCAGGCAACAATAAGTATCTGGAAAACCCAGAAAGAAATGATGGATTATGCCTATCAAAATCCAAAACACAGAGAAGTAGTTAAGCTGACCAGGCAACTCAACTGGTACAAGGAAGAAATGTTCGCGAGATTTGTACCCTACAAGTTTACAGGAACCTGGGCTGGTAAAAATGCGGGTGAGTTTTTATAGGTTCAAAAACACTAGTGAAATTCCTCAAGGGAATGCCCGGCCAAGCCATCATGAAGTTCACCGGCCACACCTCCGAACGCAACTTCCTCAAATACCAGTCAAAAAACATAATTGACAGACCAAATTCTGTTATACAAAGAGGAACGAATAGAGAAATGAAGAAGTACGAGAGTGAGAAAAAATGTCCTATTACGGTACTGATACATCTTGCACAAAAAGCATTGGAATTCCATTTATTTTAAAACATCTATTCGGAATTCCATGACAACCAAACGTTAAGTTTTAAGCGCGCTACGAAGTATGTTTACAGTTTATACAATTCACGATTACTTTATTTTTTCCGTTTGTACCACAAAGTAAACCCAAGGGACCGATTAAAAGCGCTCCACAACAAGCCTTATCTCCACTAAATTATTTTATCAATATGAATTGAAGAAGAACCACATTTATGGCATGAAAGAGAATTATTTTTATCATGGTTGATCATGATTCAAATTTAAAATCCAATAATGTTTTTTGAGTTGAGAAAATCTAGTAAATAGATTTCATATATATCCTCACCAAGCAATTCTGTTTCTTTTTTAATTCGCTCAGTTTCTAATAATATTTCATCTTTTTCTTTTTGTGATAGAACTTTAAAAGCTCTATTTATTTGAATAACATCATTTTTTACATTGGAGATTGGTGTTGCTTTGAGGTTTAATTCATACCAACCAGGTTTTAATTGAGATAATAGGATGTTGTTGAAATCATTAAATTCAATTATCGTATTGTCGACTAAAGATTTAATTTTGGGTGGCTCCAAATATTTTAGTTCGTTTGTACTTCTCCAATTTATAGTGTAATCATTATTAAAAATTAAAGCACTATCTAAGATATTAATATAAAATGCTTCACTTTGCTCTGTACCTCTTGATACAGACCCTTTTTGAGTACCAATTTCTGTTTCTAACGGTTTATTGAAAATAACATTAGAATATGAGTTGGATTTTATTGCTTGCCCATTGATCTTTTGGTTTACTTCGCTATATTTCAAGTTGTTACAGGGGCAATAAATCTTTGCTAATTTAGAACCTTTTCTTACTAGTATAATCGCGTCATCTGAAGAGTTAATTATTGATGTTTTACTTATTTTTTTTGGTGGATAAGTACTTAGCCATTGAACCTTGTCAATTGTGATGGCCCCCTTTTTTACTGACAACAAAATGTCTTGTGCATTAATTTGTAAAATTATACAAAGCGCAAAAACACAAAGAATTATTGCTTTAATCATGATTTAGGTATTTTGTTAAGTATTTATGTTCAAATGGCTCAAGAATTTCAAACATTTCTTCAATGATCAATAGGGTAAAAAGCGTTCCCCCAAGTTTTAGAAAGATCATTTGGTCCATTAGGTATAAAACGGAAAAAAGTAAGGGAATGCTAAGCAGGAATAGTAGAATACGGTTTAGGAGTTTACCAAAGTCATAGAACAATAATAAAATCAGAAAAATTGAACAAATCACTAATTGTACAAATAGCAGCAATCCAGAGGGAAAAATTGAAAATTGAAATTCAGGGTTAAGAATATTTGAAACGGCAACACCATGAATTACAGCACCATTCATAATTGGTTCTTTGTTGATAAAATGTTTTGTGTCAGCTGGGATTCTAAATTTATCCTCGATGTCATATTGAGCGTTAAAATGTGACCTATCACCAAGATAACCTATAATTACAATTTTATTTTTAAAATAATCTTCATATAAGTTTAAGCTATCCTGGATAACTTCATTTGAATTCAGGTACCAAAAATCAGTCGTGTAGTTTAAATTTTTCTCTTGGTTATCATTTATTAAATGAGAAACGCCATTATTGATGGCATTATAGTGGAGTAGAAATTTATGATCGTCAGCATTTTTTTGGATGTGATTTTCATTGGCAACACTCACTAATTTTGCCGCAAATGAGTTGCTAGAATTATCGTAGTATCGAATAGTTCGTTGCTCATGATGATCAATTTTAGGAAAATCAACACTTCCTGAATTGATAAATGAAAAATCATTTTCGCCACCTTTCGCAAAAATTATTCGATCATTATTATTGAACTCTTCAAGGTCATTTACTTGTGTTTTTGAAAATGTAACGTCAACACCGATGCTTTTTGGTTGATAGTTTAAAACTTTTTTTAAAAGTTGTTTGTACTTTATTCTTTCATTGGTTTTAATATCATGTATGTTGACAAGAATGACTTGTTTCTCTTTTTGCATGAATGCTGTTGGATTCCCTTCATCATATTTCGAGTAGTAA
>JBIIBL010000012.1:0-35706 GCA_044239425.1 Crocinitomicaceae bacterium
CTCCTTCTTTGAATTAAAAGAGAATACCTTTCTTACTAATGTGGCCAATACAGGAAGTTTACGAAAATTATGTAAAAGTCATGGTTCAATACCAATGGAACATACCGCAACTTTTCCATTATCAGTTCCAGCTTTACTCATCCTACTTACAACAGACGAGGGTGATACGGTTATGGACATATTTAGTGGAACCTGTGTTAGTGGGGAAGCAAGTTTAATGTTGGGTAGAAAATATATAGGATTTGAGAAGTATGCTTCCTACATCAAAGCATCAGAAGTAAGAATTAATAATATGGCGGCTTAAAATTAAGGTTATGAAAAAAGAAATTACAGACAACTACTCTTTGTTATTGGGTGACAATATTCAACTAATGAAAACAATAGAAGACAATAGTATTCATAGTGTATTAACAGATCCTCCATACGGTCTAACCTCCATTGTTAAACGATTTGGCAAATCCAATTCAGCTGATGCTCAATATGGTACAGATGGTGTATTTAAGAGATCATCCAAAGGATTTATGGGTAAAGAATGGGACTCCGATGTACCAAGTGTTGAATTTTGGAGAGAAGTGTTCCGTATCTTAAAACCTGGCGGACACATCTTATCATTTGGAGGCACGAGAACATATCATAGAATGGCAACTGCTATAGAAAATGCAGGTTTTGAAATCATAGATCAACTCCAATGGGTGTATGGATCAGGGTTTCCGAAATCTCATAATATTGGAAAGAAATTAGAAGATTGGAAAGGCTGGGGAACGGCATTAAAACCAGCAAACGAACCAATCTGTATGGCAAGAAAACCTATAAGTGAAAAAACTATTGCAAAGAATGTATTGAAATACGGAACAGGGGGTATAAATATAGATGGTTGTAGAATTGGCAATGAAACAAGAACAACTCCAATTCATAGTGACGATATCAAAGATGATAAAACTTTATTTGGATTACATAAGTCAATTCAACATGAAAGATTAGAAATTACCCAAGGTAGATTCCCTAGCAACGTTATTTTTGATCAAGATGCATCTAAAATTCTTGATAAGCAAACAGAAAATGTAAGCCAAGGTGGAGCATCAAGATTCTTCTATTGTCCCAAAGTGTCCAAGAAGGAACGAGATTTAGGTTTAGAAGATTTTGATGTTAAATCACAAAATACAACAAGCGGTGGATCTAGAGATTTTAATGCTAGATGTGCGAATTGTGGTAAAAAGTTTATTGGTACTCCAAATTCAATTTGCTCATGTGACAACCCAATTACTGACAATCAAGTTTTTAAGAAAAAGAACAATCACCCAACGGTAAAGCCCATAAACCTTCTTTCCTATTTAGTAAAACTAATTACACCGGTTGGAGGAACAGTATTAGATCCATTTATGGGTAGCGGTTCAGGAGGAATAGGAACCTTATTAGAGGGTTTTAACTTCATAGGTATGGAACAAGATCCCGATTACTTTGAAATAGCGACAGCAAGAATAAAAAAATATGAATCTTACCGTGAGATCCTAACTAAACCTAAAAAAACGAAACGAGAAAAAGTAATCGTTGAAAAGGATTTAGAAATTGGTGAGACGGTAATGACCTTTTGGTTGAACCAAGCTGTTTGATTGGTATAACCCCCAGCAAAGCCATTATTTCAAATTATTTAGAATTGAGAAATTGAAACAATAATTATGATTTTCAATTCATTAACAATTTCTATTTAATTAAAAGATTTAATTAATTACTTACTGGATGCTCTAGTAATTTATTCCAAAAAAACTAAAAGTAAATAGAAAAATCTTCAACGGGAGGAAAAATGGAATAATCCATTTGACTATCCAAATTAAATCTTTTATGATTTTGATATAACCTCTAATCAGTAGGTAACTGATTCGTAAATCAAAACAAGTATTATCACTTGACTTGAAGTAGATTTTCGTGAACAAAACATTTATTCAAAGTGGTAAAATTTAATTGAAATGAAAATTATAAAAACAAATGGTAAAAAAGCGAATAAAAAAATTCATTTACTCGCAGATGTTGTAATGGAAACATCAGTCAATAATTCTTGGTTATTAAATGACCTAAATAAAAAAGAAATTCTTTTGAGTTTGGAAAAATCCCCTTGGAAATCAGAGGAATTGGAAGATATGTGTAGAGAATGCTTGAATCATACATTATCAACTCACTTTGCTCTTGATACATGGTATTCGGGATATTATGGTGACTTTGACCTTGATTTTGATTCGTTACACGATTATTTTTTTTATTGGGGAAGTTAGAGATGAAAATTAAATCAAAATAAAAACTAAAGCACTTTTTATTTTCTAAAAAGCGCTAAAACATTAGGCAAATCATAATTTCTGCTATACTTTAATTGTGTGATTAAAAACAATACACGATGAAGATAAAATACAACAGAATTTCAAGTTTAAGCCAAACGGGGAATCGCTTTAGTGCAGACAAGGATAATTATGATCTAACTCTCTTGGACAAAATATCAGGATCAGTGAATTTCAGAGATCGCCCCAAAGCAAAGGAACTCATTACACTTATTGAACAGGGTAAGGTAAGTGAAGTTTTTGTAGAGGAATTTAGCCGCCTTGGGAGAAGTACCGGTGACGTAGTCAATACACTTGAATGGATGGATGAGAAAGGGGTCAATGTTGTTATCAGGAACATTGGACTTCAATCTCGTCCAAATGGCGATAAAAACCCAATTTGGAAAATGATCTCTTCAGTAATGTCCTCGCTGTATGAGATGGAGTTGGAGAATATAAAAGAGCGAACTATGGTCGGGAGAATGGTATATGTGGCTAATGGTGGGGTTTTAGGGAGACCTAAAGGAACCCGAGAGAATCAAAAAGATTTTTTAAATAAAGGGAAGAATAAGAAAATCGCTGAACTTTTGAATAAAGGTTGGTCTTACAGACAAATCTCCAAACAATTGGATACATCTGCTGTGACTATTCAAAAGGTGAAGAAGATAATTAGTGTATAAATCAAAAGCCATAAATGCCACCCAACTTTTGCGATGTAGATTTAATTAACTAGCTTTATATAAAATAACTTAATGAAATCAACCTTATTCTTTTTTGCTCTAATTTCCTTTACTGTCTTTAGTCAAACAAAAATTAACATTCTTGAATCAACTAAAAAAATCCCGCCTCTTTCAGAGGAGAATATTTTTTTCGGTTTACACTCTGGTGACATCCTTGTTTTAAATATAGAGGAGTTGAACGCAAAAGAATTAAAAGAAATTGAATTAATTGAATACCCTTCAAATTCTAAATTTCTTGATTATAAAACACCGTTAATTGATAACAAACAAATCACAATAAGTAATACCGGGATTTATAAATTACGAATCTCAAACAGTGCTGTTAGTGGAAGAATTTGTAGAATTAATATTGATAGAATCCCATCTGAAAACTCACAAAACTTTAACTCTACGGTTTATTGGAAATCTGTTTCAGATACTACATATTATGAAGAAGAGGAAACATATCTTGTTAGAAAAGACACCTCTTACCAATTAGTATATACTGCATCACCAAAACTTGGGTCTCAAAATTCTCTTGAGGGAACTAAACCTTACCAGTATTTAGAATTTTCTCTACCCGATAATACCGTTAGTTGGGCGTTTTATATAGGAACTGGAGCTGACGCAATTAAAGAATATGAAAGAGCCTTCAAGGCATTATCAACACAGCCCGAGTGGATTGCAAGAAATAATCCTGATTTTGGCCCACTTTCATTGTTGGCAGTTTCTGGTAACTCATTTTTTAGAAAGATAACCACAGATGACAATGTTAACTATATTGTTTTACCGACTAATCAAGTTGAATTAAGAAACGCGAACTTAGAATACACATATTTTAAAAAAGGTGACGTATATAATGACTTTCACCAAATTGAAAATAAGTCCGTCAAAAATGTTACTGCGATAATAAAGAATGACAATACTATAGATCCAATATATGTTTATTTTAAGGTAGCCGCAGTTGTGGTTAATCCAATTTATGATAAACGAAAAGTAAAAAAATATAAAGTCACAACGACTGAAATACCTTACCTAAAATAACTAATCAATAACCGTCAAAATTTCAACTATGAAGAACTTACTTTTATTTATAGGATTTATTTCATTTATTTTATCAGGTTGTCAAAAAGAAACATATGGCAATACAGATATTACTTCTGACACATATGTAGTAAGTTGGGTATTTGATGATCCTTCGTACAAAACAACTATCTCTGAACCAAAAATAACACAAGAAATAATTGATAACGGAGCTGTTATGGTTTACAAAAGCAATGAAAATGGGGGTTGGATTGCCCTACCATACACATTGCCTATTGATAATACCTATTCCTCTACCTTTTCTTTTGTGCTTTATGATGGAGGGGTTACTATTTGGAAAACGGATACTGATCTACTCACATTAGACCCTGGTACATCTACCTTTAAAATCGTTATTCTTTCACAACACGGATTAATCAAACATCCGAATCTTGACTTAACTGACTATAAAGAGGTGGAGAAGGCTCTTGACTTATAATTGATTGTTGCATAATTCAAGAATAGGAAGATTATTTTGATCTAATCATTAAAATAGTAGGCACATTCATTAATACGTAATCAATGACTCTATTGGTTTCCGTAGGTTTTCAGGACTTTTTGATACGCTGACATACCATTCTTTGATGACAACAATTTATAATCAGTGTAATTTATAGATTCAGCATCGGTAATCTGATGGATGGAAACATTAAATGCCCCAAGTTTTTTGGTGCGGATAAGAAGTTGGCGAATAGTCATATTTACTTTGGATCGGTCGGTTAATCGTAGGAAAAAGTTATAATCAACATATGATCCAACAATAGATGCCCTATAAAACCCTTGGTTGAATGATTTATTGAACCAAACAAAATTATTTTCATGCAACAGAGTACCGCCACCGCCTGAAGATAAACTTCGGTAAAACCCATTTATCTTGTTTTTATACCTATTTTGGAATATCAGTAAGTTTAATTTCAATGATAAACTTATCCATTGTCCTTGTTCTTCTTTGATTTGATCTAACATAGCCAAAGTCCAGCAAAAAACCTATAAAAAGGAAGTGGTTAATTGTTTATGTTGTCCATTTATAAAGAAGGATTTTGGTAAAGCCATTAGAGGTTCATTTATTACCTTCTGTATCAACCAATCAGGAAACAATGATGTTTCTTTGTGATTGATTAGTTGAAGAGGTGAAATAGTAATAATAAAATCTAGCGGGTCAACCTGTTTATTCAGTTTGAGGAATAAATTACCCCCAAATTCAGTTAAAATCTGATTTCTAAACGCCACTCCGATGTCTTCCATTTCATTGATTTTTAGATCACCCACAAGAATAAACCTAATGGTTAGTAATTGATTGTCACCATTTGATTCTACTTCAATAGTTTGAATAAAAAACTCAATTTTTTCAAATATTTTTTTTTGAGGAATTTGAAAGAAATTATACTCAAGTTCGTGCAGGGTATCAGTATTCCAAGTTGTAAATTCTTCGGGTGATAGCTCTAACACAAACTCGGCAATGTCTACAGGGAATTTCTCAGAAGGGATCATTGAGCCTATAAAGTGGGCTTTTCTCATTGTAGCTTTGGTCGTAGATTTATTTTCCATATCAATAAATACTACGGAAAGGCACTTTCTACCTTGTTACTTCAATAAAAGTATGGAGCGAGTTAAAAGGGGGATCCTATTTTCAAGTGATTTTTCCCAAAATTTTTCAATTCCATTTTCCCTATTTTTTCTCAAAAATATTTTTTTTAGGTAAAATTAATTCAGGGGATCAAACGGGTCTTTTTACTATTTGACGGGGGGCACGAAGGGGGCATACCCATTGACTTTCTTGGGGAGGGGTAGTTAGATAGAGGGAGAGTAGATACAAAGGGGGCTTTGTAATAACTTATTCTATGAATATCTCAATTTGATTAATTGATTGAAATTTCACTATTATCGTCATCATTCTTTTTACTCAACTTCTCCATTACCTTCATCAATAGCTTAGTTCCATCAATGTATTTTCTAAATGACCGAAGGTCTTTGTGTCCCGATATCATCATTACCAACGATTGATCCACGCCCTTTGATAGTAAGGTAGTAATTGCGGTTTTACGGGCTTTATGCCAGGAGATTTCTTGATGCAATGGAACCAATTTATCTATGGCACTTCTATTACCTACTTTACTTGTAATTCTTACCTTTCGGTTCAAGCCAAGTTCTTTGAATGCTTTTTTCAACTGCACTCTTCCCGAAGTTTCATTATATGATTTAAAATTGTAGTCATATTTTTCTAAAATCTGTTTTGCCTCTACAATTAATGGAATCTTTAAGAGTTCATCTGTTTTTATTCTTCTTGTGTGGATGTGTCCATCCTCTATTTTTTCTTTGGAAATGTTTTTGATATCTGAAATTGATAGAGCCGTATAACAACCAATAAGAAAAATATCTATATGCTTTTGTAAGCAAGGGGTAAGTTTAGCGTTTTCTAAAGTTCTTAACTCATCTTCAGTTAGGGCAATTACATCTTTAGCCGGCTCAGGGAATTTTCTAAAATCAATTTCATTGACCACCATTGAAATTCTCTTAGCTTTCAACCAATTTAGAAAAGTCATAATAGTTTTTCTGTAATTATTTTTTGTAGAATTCTCATTACAATCCCTAAATAGCATTGCTTTGTAGGCATTAATTTTATCTTCAGTAAGTTCACTAATAACGGAGTTACGACCACAAAATTCTAAAAATCCTTCTAAGTGATTTTTCTTATATTTCATAGTCCCCTTTGTTAATTGCTTATTGGAATTTGTTTCATCTTCTAAAATGAACTGTTGAATTTTATCTGAGAGAAAAATTGAATTCTCTACATTACGTTTTCCTTTAGTAACTGACTTACAAATAGCGTTTAACTCACTTTTGTTAGGCAACCTATTTTGACTTTCAACGAAATCATTAATGTTTTTGTGAATTTTAACCTTGAAGCTTTCCAATAATGATATGACTTCCTTATTACCAGGAGTGTTTTTTGGAAAGCCTGCCGACCAATCTTTTTTATCTATACTAATACCTGTCGTACATTTTATTTTATTATAATCTTTTGAGAATAAGAAATAAATCAAACCTCGTGTTTTGCTAGAATTACTCTTTAAAAAAAATCTTGTCGTCATCTGTTTTAATAATCAATTAGTTTTTTGTTGATTGTAGGTTTAATTTGTGAAGGAGTTTTTCTACTTCAGTTGCCGGAATTAAAGGTTTATTTCCTGAATACACTCTCTGTATTGTTCCTCTTCTGTATCTACCTTTGATGCTTGTCTTGGATAGTCCAGTAATTTCCGACACCTCTTCCAAAGAATAAAACTCTTTTTTAGTCGGTTTTGAAAATTCTCGTCTGATGATCCCAAGAACCTCACAGATGATTTCTTTCTTTAATTCTTCCAATAATTCAATAAGTGATTTTTTCATTTTTCCTGTTTTTTTTCAGCAAATGTATTTTGAAAGAAAAGTCACCTCCAGTTTCCCCAACCTTGCGATTGATAATGGATTTTGAAATTACAAAGTAGATGGTAGTACCCTTTTTGGTACCCCCGGTATGAAATTAAAGATATTTATGTATTGATTATCAACACGTTAAGTTGTATTTATTTCAATCCCAGCGGGATCACTCTGATCAAAGCACCTCAAGTAGGTGCTTTTTTTGTTGAAGCAATTTCCAGAGGAAATGATTGAGTTTAGGATTTCAGCCATAAAGCTTGCTTTAATGGATGAAATACGAATTCAATCAAATGCGCAGCATTGCTTCTAAAAGAAAACCACTACTTCACCTCCCACACCATCACCTCATAAGGCAACAGTTTCATTTGTTTTTCAAAAAGAATCTTTTTGTCAAGCAAATTCTTGGCCTTTTTGAGGTCCTGCTTGAAAAGCACTTGTTGGTTTTCTGCTGATAAATTCGCCACCACAAGCACCTTTTTGCGTCCCTGAATGCGGTAAAAACTAAATACATTTTGGTTTTCATTAGGCACATTTTCGTAGGAGCCCGTTGCAAGTGCGGCGTTGCTTTGTTTGAGGGCAATCATTGCCTTATACCAATTGAACAAGGAGTTTGGATTGTTGCGCTGCTCTTCCAAAGAAATGCCGTCGTTGGGTTTTGAGTTGGCGTTGGTCCACCATGGGCCGGAGTTTTTGTACCAATACGACATGCCTTCTCCTTGGCCTGTTTGGTACCACTCGAATGCTTCTCGGCGGCCAATGTCGTTGCCGTCGGTATTGCCAAAAGAATAAACCTTTCCTTGCATTCCGAGTTCTTGACCGTAATAGATCGAAGGTACGCCACCGATGAGCAACATGAGAGCTGCTGCTAATTTTTGTCTTTGGAAATTGGTTTCGAGCGAAGCAAAGCGGTCGATGTCGTGGTTTTCGATGAAAATAATTTGCGCTTTCCCTGCGGGAGTTTGATTCAAAATAATTTCGGCATTGTTGATGATTTGCTGTTTGTCAAAAGATAAAATGGCTTGTTGGAGGCCAAAACCAAACATGCGGTCCACGGTTGCTTTTTCGAAGTATTCAAAGCCGTAGTCTGCCCAGTTGGCTTGTTCAGCTACAATTTGCAGCGCCGGATTCTTGGCTTTTAAGGCCGAAATGAGCGGCTTCCAGAACTCCTCGAACAAATTGGTGAGTGTTGGTTTGCCATCTAAATGATCCATGGCATGATCCAAGCGAAAGCCGTCGACGCCGTCGTTAAAAATGCCATCTTTATTGGGGTCCATGAAATAGGAAAACAACTCAATGTTATAAGCGAGTACTTTTTTACTTTTCAAATTGACTGTTGTAGCGGTAATGACCTTGCCGTCGTAGCCGTTCAAGATGCGTAAATCAAAAACCATAGTGGCGGGAACCTGATGTGCGGCGTCATCGAATAAGATATAATCACTGTATTTAGAATCTAGGTTGCCCACGGCGTCTTTCCACCAAAGGTGTTCGGAGGTCACGTATTGGGTTTCCATGTCGAGGTAGATTTTCATGCCGCGGCGGTGCACTTCTTTGACGAGGTCCAGATAATCTTCCATCGTGCCGAATTCAGGATCGATTTTTTCAAAATCGTTGGCAAAATAGTTATGGTAGCAATCGGCTTCGTAAAGCGGAAAGAGCAAAATGGAGGTCACGCCCAGCTCTTGCAAATACGGGAGCTGCCGTCGCAAACCGTTCAAATCGCCGTTGGAATCGCCATTGCTGTCGTAGAAACTGCGTTGGCAGACATGGTATACAATTTCTCCTTTTTTGTTTTTGCTCTGTTGTGTTTGAGCCAATACCAATTGACTTAACGACAAGAAAATAGTGAGTAACAGTACTCTATCAATTACTTTTCTCATTTGCTTTTGTTTAATGGTTCATCATTTGAAACTCCAATTCGCCGCCTTGCATGATTTCCGGGTAGCCAATGTAGTTTCTATCTAGTTTTACTTTGTTCAGGCTTGGGTTTTCTTGATAGATATTTTTTTTAGAGATATTTTGGGCTTTGATTACAAAACGCTTGTTTTGATCAAGGTGCAGTGTTGCCTTCTTTACCTGCGGAGTCCCAAGTACGAAAGTTCCATTAGCAGGGTTCACCGGATAAAAACCTAAAGTCGATAGCATGTACCAGGCGCTCATTTGACCGCAGTCGTCATTGCCGATCATGCCATCTGGGGTGTTTTGATGGAAGTCGGTCATGACCTGATGGACATACTTTTGGCCTATTTTGAACTGATCGGTAAAAGCATATAAGTAAATGATGTGATGACTCGGCTCATTGCCATGTGCATACTGACCAATCATGGCTTCCTGACCCAAAAATTTGTTCGGATTGGGTGCTTGCGTCGTGAAAAATGCATTCAATTTTTGGGTAAATTGTTCTTTGCCGCCGAGTAATTCGATCATGCCTTGCACATCGTGTTGGGCGGGCGTCCAAAAATACTGCCATGCATTGGCTTCGGTGTAGTCGCCAGGATTGTTGAGTGGTGAGGTAGCCATCAAAGGATCAAACGGTGTGCGCCATTGCCCGGTCGAATTCTTCCCTCTGAAAAAAGTAGTACTGGAATCATAGATATTTTGATAAAAAAGAGCGCGCTTTTGAAATTCTTTTTCAACATCTTCCTTTCCTAATTTACGTGCCATTTCGGACACACACCAGTCATCATAGCCACTTTCGAGGGTTCTAGAAACTGATTCGTTGTCCAAAAGATCAAAGGGGTAATATCCAAACTTCGTGTACATTTCCCAGTCTGAATTGATATGACTTCTTGTACTGGTTTCAACCATGGCCTTGAGTGCCTCCTCTGCGTTAAAACCCTTGAAGCCGTTCTGATACGCCGATAAAATCATGGGAATGGCGTGGTTGCCGATCATGCAATAGTTGTCTTGGCCCCAGGCAGTCCAGATGGGTAAAAAACCTTTGGATTGGTGGTGCAAGAGCATGGTCTGAACAATACCATCGATTTTTTCTGGCGCCACAATTTGCAGCAGCGGAAAGGCCCCGCGATAAATATCCCAAATAGAAAGCGTGGAATAATAGGCTTTGTTTGCCGCTGTTCTGACGACGTCATCCACTCCTCGGTAGCGGCCATCGACATCGGCAATATTCGAAGGTTGCAAAAGCAAATGGTAAAAAGAAGTGTAAAATACTTCCTTCTGCTTTTGAGGTGCTTTGATGTCAATTCTCGACAAATAGTTTTCCCAACTTTTTAGGTTTTCGTCGCGTACTTTTTGAAAATCCCAATGGCTGATTTCTGCTGCCATATTTCGTTTGGCGCCTTCTACATCCACCGTAGATAAGGCAATTTTCACTTGAAGAACCTGGTTCTTGTTCAATATGAAATCCAATAAATATTTGGGTGCTTTTTCGTTCTCCTCTGCGGCCAACAACGTTGAAATCGCAAACGGCTGACTAAACGTGACGGAAAAAAAATAGCGGCGATTTACCCAATTACTGGTGGAACAATAACCAGAAATCGTAGAATCGTTTTCAAACTTGATGTCACTTTCAAGGATCAAACCTTTCGGATCGTTTTCTTCAAAGACAAAACGCAGCCCATGTTGAAAGTCTACGAGTACTTGTGCCTCCTGTTCGGGAAAGGTATATTGATGAAAGGCAACTCTTTCTGAACACGTGAGTTCTACCTTGACACCATCTTTTTTCGTCACGCGGTAATAGCCTAGGTTTGCGGATTCCGTTGCTTTGTCGTATACATTTTTTTCACTTACTCGTTTAGGATTAATGGGCAACAAAAGGATGTCTCCCATTTCATTAATTCCCGTACCACTCAAGTGTGTTTGAGAAAATCCCAAAAGAAAAGTGTCTTTGTATTGATAACCACTGGTGTGGTTCCAGCCGTAATCCTGATTATCTGGGCCAGGTTGCACCATGCCAAATGGCATAGAAGGCCCCGGAAAGGTATGTCCTGTGCCGTCGGTGCCAATCGATGGATTGACAAAACGAAGGTGCTGGGCATGAATTTCACTTCCAAGAAAATTCAAACAAAAACATACAAGTATCTTAAAATTCATCATTTATAGCTTTTCTTGTAAGTATTTTTTCATGAGGCTATTCACTTCCCATTGGTCAGACAACGGTTGTTGCGTGAAAGGCGCTTGCGGCATATATGGGAAAGGGCCGAATTCCGTTGTGATGGTGAAATGCGAAGCTCCGTTCTGCAACTGCAGCGCAATGATTTCTTTCCACCAAGTGGTATACCGATCCAAGTGCTTTTTCCATTCAGGCGCAAACGGATGATTCACCTGCGGACATTGCTCAAATCCTACCCTGGCATGGATGTGTTGGATGTTTGGATAGATGCGCGTCAAGAGTTCTTGTTGATCACTTAAATCGCTCTCAGAAACAACACAAAAATGGGATAAATCTGCGATGAGCTTCAGATTCGGCAATATATTCAAATAGTCGAGCAAGGTTCGGAGGTGAAAGGAAAACCGCCCCCGATGGATTTCATGCCAAATGGGTATGCCTGCGGCTCGGCCCACCTCCTCCACTTTTTCTATTATGGTACAATTCTCTTCAAATTTAAAAAAGTCCTTACCAGTATGTGAATTGATCACATTTGGCTTTAATCCAACCAAGAAATTCAGTCGGTTCGTCAGTCGTTTGGCGTATACTTCAACTGTTTCCTTTTCGTTTGAAAGTACTTGTTGGGCAATGAAGATAAAATCTGGATGGCTCGTCTGGCGGATGCGTTCCAATTCGGACATAAATTCAGCCACAAATTGCTGGTCATCTGGTAAGTTGATTTCAACGCCATCGAAGCCGTGGGAAAGAACTTTGTCTAGGAAAGCTTTCGCCGAAAGATCTTCGGAACCCCAATACGTGCAAAGGTATTTGATCTCCATGCTCAATTAGAATAAATGAGTTCATTCAATGGCGTTTGAATGACGGCGCCAATTTGGGCACCCGGACACCAGGTTTTCCAGTCGTTTTCTTGGTTAGCGTTGTCTGGCGCCTTCAGCACCATGTCTTTGTCCATGTAAATGACCGTCATGACTTTACGCATTTGATTGGTGACATTCGCTCCTGCTCGGTGAAAGATCCAGCCAGAATGAAAACTGATTTCACCGATATCAAAAGCTTCAACGACATGCTCAAAATCAGTCACGCGGAGTGTTTTCTGAATGATTTCTTCACTTTCATCGCCAATTTCTAATTCTCTTCCTTCAACGATGGCATGACTTCCCGCACTAAATTCTAATGGGCCCATTTCTAAAGGTGTCGCTTGCAAGGGAATCCAGGCTGTGACGGTTTTGTCACTCGACAAAGGCCAGTAATACTGGTCGGCATGCCAAGGTGTAATACCTCCACCCGCTTCCTTGAACAAAGCTTGGTCGTGATACAAACGCACGCCATTGACCTGCATGAGCTCACTGGCTATTTGCCCTAAGCGCTTACTGAAAACCAATTCTTTGATCAACTCATTCTCACACCACAAATTAAATAATTGCAAAAATGCTTTCCCGTATGTACTGCGCTCTTCGAGTGCGATTTGCTCTTGGTTCATGACGGTAACTTGCTCCGAAATAACTTCATTAAAGTAAGCGATTGTTTCAGCATTCAATACCTGCTTTAATTTGATGAAGCGCTGTTGCTCATAAAAAGCAATTTGTGCTTGCGTCAAAGGATACGGCGTTTCAAGGAAATGACGAATTTGTTCAGGTAGTTGAGGCATGTTATACGAATTGAAAGTTTTCTACAACTCAAAATTAGCAGTTCAATCAAAAAAGAAATAGACGTATTTTATTCAATTATAATACTATACTGAATTATATTCGAAAAATAAAAGTAAATTTAGTTGATAAGAGCTCATGAAAGCACTATTAGAAGACATCCCATCCAAACAAGGCGGCGCTAGTTTTTATCAAACCAAAATTAGTGTTCCCGCCTTTGAATTCAAGTGGCACTACCATCCAGAATATGAATTGACATATATACTCAAAGGTAATGGCTACCGGTTAGTTGGCAATTCGCATGAACAATTTACTACTGGTGACCTCGTCCTGTTGGGCAGTAAGCTCCCGCACACTTGGTGGGGACAAAATGAGGATGGCAGTCCTTCGCAAGCAATTGTCATTCAATTTTCAAGCGCATTCATCGAACCATTTTTAAAGTTGAATGAAGGTCAATCAATCAAAGATCTGTTGGAGAAAGCTGCAAAAGGGCTGCGCTTTGAGTCTGATTATATTTTCGTGCAAAAACTCCACTCACTTGGACAAACCCAAGAACTAGAAAGCGTCCTAGCGCTTTTATCCTTGCTTCAAGATCTGACCGTAAAACAAGCAAGCGTCTTGTGTCCGGATTCCTATCACAACATCATTTCGAAAAAGTTCGAAACGCGCATCAACAAGGTTTGCACGTATATCCAAAACCATTATTCGGAGTCCATTTCACTCAAACAAGTGTCCGACCTAGTCTTTATGTCAGAAAGTAATTTTTGCAAGTTTTTCAAGAAGGCAACGAATACAACCTTTTCGGATTATCTCAACGATTTACGCATCAACCAAGCCTGTCACCTCTTACTCTCTTCCGAAGACAATGTCAGCAAAATTGCACACGATTGTGGCTTTGAATCCTTGAGTTATTTCAATAGAGTGTTTCTGAAGAAAAAACAGTTAACCCCGTCGGGATTTAGAAATCAGTAGAATTGGTACGTTGTCCGGAACGCGAATTTTGAAAATCATAACGCAAAACTACTTCATGACTGCCAGAGTTATATGTAAAGGTGCGGTTGCCAAAAGACCAATCATAGGAGTAACCTAAATAAATTTGTGGTTTGATCTGCGTTCCGATTAAGGCACCAAAGGCATCGCCAGTTCTGTACATGAGCCCCATATTAAATTGCTGGCTGAGCATAAATACAGCAGTCACATCGAGTTGAACAGGCGCTGCTTCTGTCATCTTTACAAGTGTGGAGGGCTTAAAGATCCAATTGTGACCTAAATTGATCAACGCGCCTGCATTCAAAAAATAATGTTTGCGGCTAAGTTACTCACGTTAGTAAGTTTGCCATCTATATTACCAAAACCAGGAAGTGTTGGGTCGCTAGAAGTACCCACATTACCTGTCACCCGTGTTTTATAAATCGTACCGCTATTGGTAACTGCACCACCTGTTGAGTAGATGGCATAAGACGCCGCACTATTAAGATTGATGGTTTGTGAAAAACTTAGGGGAGCTAAGGAAAGAAGAAAGACCAGGAGCTGAATTTGTATCGCTTTTATTTTCATATCAATTCGTTAAAAATGCAATATTTGAGTACTGCAAAGCTGAATTGATTTGACTACAAAAGTATTGCAATCTGCGTATGAAAACTTACATAAAAACCACCTAGAAGCGGAGATCTACCCCTTCGGCTCCTCTACCCTTCCATCGGCATGTTTAGCGAAGCGCCCAAGCTTAGGGTCGTGAACTTGGTCGTATCGCGGCCAAGGCCAGCCGCCAAATTGCGTGGTTTGATAATCTTGAAAGGCTTGGTAGATTTCTTCTTTGCTGTTCATGACAAATGGGCCGTGCTGAACAACTGGTTCGTTGATAGGGCGCCCTTGCAACACCAAAACTTTAGAAGTTTCTGTACCGTTTTGCAAAAGACAATTTTGAGCAGCGTCTATATCTGCAGCATGGTAGTGTGCAATTTGTTGGCCTCCAATAGTTAAGCCATTACCTTCGTAATAATAAACACTACGGTTTACGCCAGCAGCTGCCGCAGGGATTTCAAATGAAGCGCCGGCTTCTAGGTGAATATTGTAGATTGCCACGTGGTTATTAAGATCGGCCGCCCAAGAGTTGGGTGGTGTGTTGGCCGATTGATTTTGGCCTAATTTACCGACGAGTACTTCTATATGCGCTTGGCCAGTTGCAGAAGCTACACTAAACTTTGGAACGGATTCGGCCCACAACATTTTGAAATGCGGTTGTACCATTTTGCTCTTTTTAGGCAAATTGAGCCAAATCTGAAAGAGTTCTAGTGGGTTGTCTTTGTCTTGGTTGAGCAGCGGAAACATTTCGGCGTGCTGCACCCCTTTTCCGGCGGTCATCCATTGCACATCGCCGTTGCCATAGCGGCCAGCGGCACCCATGCTGTCGGCGTGGTCTACAAGCCCGGTTCTGACCACCGTAATGGTTTCAAAACCCCGGTGCGGATGCCCTGGGAAACCCGGAACAGTGGAGCCGTGATACATTCTAAAACCGTCTTTAACGATGAAATCTTGACCCATGTGGCGACCTTCAAAATTGCTCGGGTCAGGACCTAATGCAGCATTCCCTTTCGGAAAGAAATCTTCGTGGTGCACGCAAAACAAGAAGGGATCGAGGGTTTCCCACTGAAAACCAAGTGGGCGAATTTTAGAAACGAGCGGCGTATTCATCGGAATAGATTGTGTTTTAGAAAATAATTGAAAAGGCTGCACAAAAACGGCCCCCAAGCCCAAACCTAGGCGAGACAAAAAGGAACGGCGTTCTAAAGGACTAGACATAACTGAAAGGTTTGCACTAAAATTAAGGTTTTTCTGGAGGACTTGCCCTTAACTTAGGTCAATAAATCAGGCTAAACCTCTAGTTTGAAGGCAGATGTTTGGTGGAAAGTAAGATCTGGGTAGTCTTGTTCGGCCATTTGCAATAAAAATGTTGTTTCAGCTAGGAAAACTAAATTTTCATCTTTGTCTAAGGCGAGGTAATTGCTTTTGGCGCGCTTGAAATTAGCGAGTTGCTCGGGGTTGGTACTGGTGATCCAGCAAGCTTTGAAGTAGTTGCGCGGCACAAAACGGCAATTGGCACCGTATTCGTGAATGAGGCGGTAATTGATGACCTCAAATTGAAGCTGCCCAACCGTACCTACAATTTTGCGGTTACCCGGCTGCTGTATAAATAACTGCGCTACTCCTTCGTCGATGAGCTGGCGAATGCCTTTTTCTAATTGCTTAGATTTCAATGGATCGAGGTTTTCTAACTCCTGGAAAATTTCTGGAGAGAAAGATGGAACCCCTTTAAAGAGCATCTTTTCACCTGTGGTGAGGGTGTCGCCAATTTTAAAAGAACCGGTGTCGTACAAACCGATGACATCGCCAGGATAGGCGTCGTCGATGACGCTTTTGTCTTGGGCCATAAAAGACGTTGGATTCGGAAATTTCATGTCTTTGTTGAGACGCACATGGTGGTAGAACTTATTGCGTTCAAAACGGCCCGAAACGATACGCAAAAAGGCGATGCGGTCGCGGTGTTTGGGGTCGAGGTTGGCATGGATCTTAAAAACGAAACCAGAAAAGCGCTCGTCGGAGGGTTCTACCATGCGGGTGTCGCTCTCGCGACCCTGAGGCGATGGCGAAATTTCGCAAAAGGTATCGAGTAGCTCCTTGACACCAAAATTATTGACTGCCGACCCGAAAAAAACAGGTGCGACATCGCCCGACAAGTAGGTATTGCGGTCAAAGGCATCATATACGCCTTCGATCATGTCGAGTTCTTCGCGCAATTCGATGGCCGGTGCCTCGCCAATGATTTGGTCGAGCGCAGGGTCGGAGGTTTCGGCAATGGAGACGACATCTTCGGCAATTTTGGTTTTGTTGGCCGAGAATAAGTTCAGGCTTTGTTGGTAAATGTTGTAGACCCCTTGGAAACGGTCGCCCATACCAATTGGCCAAGTGAGCGGACGCACTTTAATGGATAATTTGGCTTCCAATTCATCGAGTAAGTCAAACGCCTCTTTACCATCGCGGTCCATTTTATTGATAAAGATGATAACTGGTGTTTTGCGCATGCGACACACCTCCATGAGACGTTCTGTTTGGGCCTCTACCCCATTGGCGCAGTCGATGACCAAAATGACGCTGTCTACTGCGGTGAGGGTACGAAAGGTATCTTCTGCGAAGTCTTTATGACCGGGTGTATCGAGGATATTGATTTGCTTGTCATGGTAGCCAAATGCCATCACGGAAGTAGCTACGGAGATACCGCGTTGCTTTTCAATTTCCATGAAATCGGAGGTGGCCGACTTCTTGATTTTGTTGTTTTTTACAGCCCCAGCTGTTTGAATAGCGCCACCAAAAAGCAAAAGTTTTTCGGTCAGGGTGGTTTTACCAGCATCTGGGTGGGAAATAATGCCGAAGGTGCGGCGTTTCTCGGTGGCTTCTGTGAATCTCATGGGGCTCGACATAAAAAAAGACCGCAAAGCGGTCTTTAAAAATCTATTTGTAAAGCGAAATTAGAAAATTTCGTTGGCAGCAAAATGGAATTTACCTTCGATTTCAGCGTTTTCGTCTGAATCAGAACCGTGAACTGCATTGCGTCCTTTGCTTTCAGCATAAGCTTTACGGATGGTTCCGTCTGCAGCTTCAGCTGGATCTGTAGCACCGATAAGTGCACGGAAATCGGCAACAGCGTTGTCTTTTTCAAGAATTGCAGCAACGATAGGGCCGCTGGTCATGTATTCAACGAGTTCGCCGTAGAACGGACGCTCTGCGTGAACAGCATAAAATTCTTTTGCCTGCGCTTCAGAAAGCACTGTGTATTTCATCGCTTTGATATCGAAGCCTGCGCCGATGATCATGTCGATGATTTTGCCCATGTGACCGTTTTCGATTGCATCGGGCTTAAGCATTGTAAAAGTTCTGTTGGTAGCCATGTATTTCTTTAATTTGGGTGCAAAGATACCACTTTTTAAAAATCCGTGAAAACTAATTACTTCGCTTTTTTGGTAATGAACTCAATGATGATTCCTAAAGTTGGCTGCAAAAGGCCAGATGCGTTTTCTAGCAACTTGGTTTGGTAGCGGGTGGGGTCGTTTGGATTGAGGACAGGTTGGTTATTGGCATCTGTTTCTACAAGTAAAATAGGTGCGAGCTGCGCTTTGTAACCATAGGCATTTTGTACGTCAAAATAGAAATTCATATTGAACTGCTTGAGGTACAATTTTTTATCGACACGGATGTTCAACTGATGAAAGCTAGACTCGCGCGCCGTATTGAGTTGAGTGTAGTCGAGTACGCCAATTCCATTGACATCCCAATTGGTTGTTAGGCTCGAAGTAGCGATGTCATAAGGTGTGTATGGTGCACCGCCCGAAAACAACCAACGCATACCAAATTCCCAACCGCTTTTAAAGCGCTTCCCTCCTGTTAAAGAAATGATATGTCGGCTATCCCAGGAAGTAGGCACATAGACGTTGTTTTTGTCTAAGAATTCTGAACGCACCCATGTGTAAGCCAACACCGCATAAAATCCTTTATACAGTTTTTGTTGGTAAAGGAATTCTGCACCGTAGCTTCTTCCGCTAGAGGTAGAGCTAATTGGCTCATTGCCCACGACGCCAAAATCAGAACCGATGTTCGCCAAAGAAATGGAATCTTCGATGGAAAAAGGATAGTAATTGTACTTTTTATAAAAACCTTCTAGGGTAACGCGCGCATTCCATTTGAGTAAGTATTCGGTGCCTAAAACAAAGTGGTCGGCCTGAATATAGCGAACGCCATTTTGTTGATTGACGAGCTCGCCAGCTGCATTTCGGTAACCTAAAATGGTATAGGCTGGCAATTGGTGGTAGCGGGCGATATTGGTATTGATAGCCCAATTTTCTGTCAAGCGATACGAAGCCGAAAACATTGGTGAAAACTGCTTGAACGGATTGCGCATTTCTGCACTATAAGATGTGCCATCCATGCGAAGACCTAAGGATAAACGCAAGCGTTCGTTTAAAATAGAACGGCTCAATTGAGAAAAAGCAGCGTATTTATGCAAGTTGAGTGTAGACTCGAAGTCGATGACAGCCGGTTGACCAAAAATGGTGAGCTTCTGGTATGTATCGGAAAAGTACTTGGCGTATTCATAGCCTACCCCGACGTTCCAGCGCCAGCCATTTTTGAGGTACGTATGTTCAAAACGCAATTTGTTTTCTGCTTCAAAAGAAGTGTAGTCTTGGAGTAAGTTTTGGGGCTCCTCAACCATATCTTTGTAACGATAGGCGCGGTTGTTGAGCATATTTCTACTTGCTACAACAGTTTGTATCGAAGATTTAGAAGAATGTTGCCAAACAGCGCCCATGGTGTAGTTCCACTGACCTTGTTGTGGTAAGTTCCCAAGAATAAAATTATTATACTCCACCTGTGCAGTATCGGTCAGGCCATCATTGACACTCGTGTTGAGGCCAAACTGATCCAAAGCACCTAAGCCAATAATGGAGAGTTTATTTTTGGGGTCGAGTTGAAAATTGAACTTGAACTGGTAGTCGTTGTAGGTCGGAAGGATCGGTAATTTGAGGGCAGCAAAAAGAAATTGCAAATAGGATCTGCGCAGAGAGAAAATGAAATCTCCTTTGTCACCGATCGGGCCGTCAAAAGTGAGGGCTGCGTCGGAAGAGCCGAGTGCAAAATTGGTAATGAGCGCGTCTTTGTTGCCGTCTTTTTGCTTGAAAGAAAGCACTGATGAAAGCCCGTTGGCGCGGTTGGCCGGAAAGGCACCTGAATAAAACTCAACCTCTCTTATAAAGTTGACATTGAGCAAGCCCACAGGCCCACCACTACTGCCTTGTGTGGCAAAGTGATTGATATTCGGCACTTCAATGCCGTCTAAATAGAATTTGTTTTCGCCGGGCGATCCACCGCGAATAATGATGTCGTTTCTAAAAGAAGCGCGGGCAGCCACACCCGGGAGAGCCGCAATGACCTTACTTACATCGCGGTTGGCACCTGGTAGGCGTTCAATTTCTGTAGCGCTGAGTGTCTTGAGCGAGTTTGGCGACTCCGCTTTGCGCTGAAAAGGCGCCGCACTCACCTTCACATCTTTGGAGGTTTGTACTTTTTCTTCGAGATCGATATTGAGCTCTGTTGGACGCGCATTGGTAATGAGCACTTCAGACTGAATTTTGTCTTCAAAACCTGGTGCTGTAAATTTAACGGTATAAATACCTGGCGCAAGGGCATCAAAGCTAAAGCGCCCTTCTAAATCAACCGCTTTAAATAATTGGAGTTCAACAATATTTACTTTGGCAGGCGAAACAAACGTGCCATTGGCGGCATTGCTGACTTTGCCAGACAACACACCTGTTTGGGCAAAGAGGGAAAGCGGAAAAATAAAAAAGAAAAGGGTTTGGAGAATGCGTTTCATTTTTTGTTGAGGTTTACGAATATGAAACAACAACAAAAGTTGAACAAAAAGGTTTTATTCGGCCGGAATTTTATCTATTCTGATCCATTCTTGCGTTCTGAAAAACGGGCCAATATAACCCCTCACATTCAGTTTGTCTTTGTTGGTTTCATTGAGCCAAATGGTGCAGGTGTAGGTTTTGCCGTTGTCTGGATCGAGAATACTGCCGTCCTCCCATTGCGAGCCGCTCCATTGCATTTGCTTGACAATGAGCATTCCCATGATCGGCTGATTATAAAGTTTGCCAATACACTCAGTACATTTGGAGTTGGGACCATCCTTACCTCTCTTGTATATATAAACCACCTTGCCGTAGAGCACACCCTCTTTTTTATACAGTTCTACTATTGACTTTTTGAGACCAGTGGCGTCGTCGATGGTGATCCAGTAGCCGGTGCAAGACTGCGCCCGAGACCAAATGCCAATGAAGCAAAACAGAAATAAATAGAAAATCTTAGGCATGGCGAACAATTTGTATAAAATTGTGCAAAATTTCTTTACCCATGGGCGTCATGACTGATTCGGGATGAAATTGCACCCCATAAACCTGTAGCTTCGGGCGCTCAATGGCCATAACTACGCCCTTTTGGCTTGTGGCACTGATCCAGTCTGGCGGACAAGCCACCTTCCAAGAATGATAGAGCCCCACTTCAATTTCAGTAGGCAGATGCTTAAATAAGCCTTCGTGATGGTGGATGTTGATTTTTTCTGAAACCCCGTGCTTGACTTCACATTGATTTTCAAGTGCTCCGCCCATGTGCTCAACGAGGGCTTGCATACCCAAACAAACACCAAGAATTGGTTTTTTACCAATAAATTCAGTGAGCAGCTCTTGTAAACCCTTCTTTTCATGCGGCAAACCTGGCCCAGGCGATAAAATGAAAGCGTCGAATGCGTGGACCAATTGGGCACTTAGTTTATCATAACGGCAAACCGCAAGTTCAAGACCCATGGACTCCAAATAATGGGCAAGGTTATACGTAAAAGAGTCATAAAAATCGATCAAAAGAACCCTCACGTAGCTTGTTTTTTGTTACTTTGCAAAAGTAGTAAATTCAAGCAAGCGGCATGTCAACAGCAAAAAAACCCATTCAAATACCCAATGCACCAGCACCTGTTGGCCCCTACAGCCAAGCCATTTTAAAAGACAGCACGCTTTACATCAGCGGACAAATTCCATTGAACCCTAGCACGGGCCTACTCGAAATGAACAACATCGAACAAGCCACTCACCGAGTTTTGCAAAACATCGGCGCTTTGCTTCAAGAAGCAGGGTTCAGCTACAACGATGTCGTAATGGTCAGTATTTTCATGAAAGACCTAGGTGAATTCACCGCCATGAACCAAGTTTACGCCAGCTATTTTGAAGGTGTTGCACCTGCACGCCAAACGGTTGAAGTGGCGCGTTTGCCACTAGATGTAACGATCGAAATTTCTTGTATCGCCCAAAAATGACCATAGAACGCAGCCATGATTTGAGTGTCGTGATCGTTAATTACAACGTAGTTAACTTTCTAGAGCAGTGTCTCAATAGTGTGCTGGCCGCAAGTCAAAACTTGCGCATCGAAATTTTTGTTGTAGACAACAACAGCGTAGATGGATCCGTAGCACTTGTCAGAGAAAAGTTTCCCAATGTAAAGGTAATCGCCAATACCGAAAATGTCGGTTTTTCTAAAGCGAATAACCAAGCCATCTTACAAAGCAACAGCCGCTATGTGCTCATACTCAACCCTGACACCGTTGTAGAGCAAGACACCTTCGATAAATGCATTGCCTATATGGATTTACATCCAAACACCGGTGCTTTGGGGGTGCGCATGCTCGATGGCCGTGGTCGGTTTTTACCTGAGTCTAAACGAGGGCTTCCAACGCCTCTGGTTTCCTTTTACAAGATTTTTGGTTTATCCAAACTTTTTCCGAAGTCAAAAGTATTTAATCGCTACAGCTTAGGCTATCTGGATGAACGCAGCAACCATGAAGTTGATGTTTTGTGTGGTGCATTCATGTTCATGCGCTCGGACGCACTCCAGAAAGTAGGGCTGCTAGACGAAGCCTTTTTCATGTATGGCGAAGACATCGATTTGTCGTATCGCATCCAGCAAGGTGGCTACAAAATTGTTTATTTCCCCGAGACAAAAATCATCCATTACAAAGGAGAAAGCACCAAAAAAGGCTCCTTGAACTATGTTTTTGTCTTCTACAACGCCATGGTTATTTTTGCCAAGAAACATTTCTCGGCACGCTACGCGCGCATTTTCTCGTTCGCAATCCACATGGCTATTTACCTTAGGGCGAGCGCTTCTATACTCAAAAGAGTTGTCCAAAACCTAAGTTGGCCCGCCACAGACTCCGCTATTTCAATTGTTGTTTTATTTGTGTTGGCAGAGCAATGGAAACAACAACAAATTCTTTTTCCGCAATGGGCCTATTCCTTACTGATCCCCATTTACGTGGGTATTTGGATTTTCTGTTCGTGGCTTTTTGGCCTGTATGACCGTGGCACAAGTGTGCATCAAATTTGGAAAAGCACCTTTTTTGGAACGGTCACCATTTTAGTGGCTTATGCCCTATTCCCAAAAGAATGGCAGTTTTCTAGGCTTTTTATTTTGTTAGGTGCGGTCGGTTTTTTACTCTCCTTTTACCTCACGCGCTCCCTCAAAGAACTCCTTACCAAAGGACGTATTGATTTTGGTAAACTCCCTAAAAAGCGCTTTGGCATCATTGCTAACAACCTTGAATACGAGCGCATTGCCGAACTCTTGAACTCTACTTATCCTCAAATTGAACAGCTTTTTCAAATAGCAGTTGCCGATGGTGCAGCACAACCTTTGGCCCAACTAGATGAAATCATACGTGTACACCAACTCAACGAACTCATTTTTTCAGCACAAGACGTCGGCGCGTCTAAGATCATTCAACTCATGGCCGACACCGCCGCACTCGACCTCGAATACAAAATTGCCCAACCCAACACGAGCTATCTCATTGGGAGCTCTTCTATCGACCAAGCCGGCACTTACTACAACATTCATTTTGACGCCTTACAACTCCCGGCCAACAAACGCATCAAGCGCTTATTTGATTTGAGTTTGGCTTTGGTCTTATTGTGCTTTTCACCATTACTCATTTGGGGCTATAAGCAACCCAAACGCTTTATTTTAAACCTCCTCAAAGTACTGTCCGGACGCTATTCATTTGTGGGCGTTGGAAGAAATAAAGACGCGCAAAAAAAGGGTAAATTATTTCTGGTTCAACCCTTACTCAACAACGACCAACCTATTGAACTGCAAGCGTTTATCTACACTAAAACCTACGCACTCAAGCACGACCTCACTTCCGTCTGGAAGCAACTCCGAAAGCTAGACAACGAGGCACACTAATAATTGTCTGATTTTCCTTAATTTTGCACTCAAATCAACGACATCAATTTAACAGCAACATGGCACAAATAGAAATTCGTCTACCTAAAATGGGTGAAAGCGTTACCGAAGCTACCATTACAAATTGGCTCAAAAACATCGGCGATTCCGTTGCCATGGACGAACCGCTCGTTGAAGTTGCCACTGATAAAGTAGACAACGAACTTCCTTCCGAAGCTGCGGGCACCCTTATTCAAATTCTTTTTGAAAAAGACCAAGTTGCACAAGTTGGCGATGTCATTGCCATTCTTTCTACTGACGGAACTGCTGCGCCAACTCCTGCTGCACCAGCTCCTGCTGCAGTTAGCACACCAACCGAAACTGCCAACACAGTTATTGCCAACAACGAACCAACTGCCGTTGCTCCATTAACAAAAGGCACAGATGGTCGTTTTTATTCGCCGCTCGTGCGCACTATTGCACTCAAAGAAAACATCGGTGCAGACGAACTCGCAGCTATACAAGGTACTGGTCAAGATGGCCGTGTCACCAAAAAAGATATTCTAGCCTACCTCGATACAAGAGGTACGGCTCCTGCAGTTTCAGCTCCTGCGGCCCAAGCGCCACAAGCTGCGGCGCCAAAAGCGCCAACGAGCAATGGCATTCAAATCAAAGAGCCGGTCGTTATACCAAATAGCGGTGACGAAATCATCGAAATGGATCGCATGCGCAAACTCATCGCCGAACACATGGTGATGTCCGTACATGTTTCGCCACACGTAACCTCTTACGTAGAAGCCGACGTTACTACCATCGTGAAGTGGCGCGAGCGCATGAAAAACGAATTCAAAAAACGCGAAGGTGAAAACCTCACTTTTACGCCAATTTTCATGGAAGCGGTGGCCAAAGCCATCAAAGACTTCCCTATGATCAACGTATCTGTTTCGGGTACCAACATCATCAAGCGCAAAGACATCAACATCGGCATGGCAGCTGCACTTCCAAGTGGCAACCTCATCGTGCCGGTCATTAAAAACGCGGACCGCATGAACCTCGTTGGTTTGGCAAAAGCCGTCAATGAGTTGGCCAACAACGCCCGCAATAACAAACTCAAGCCAGAAGACATCCAAGGCGGTACTTACACCGTTACCAACGTTGGCACCTTTGGAAACGTCATGGGTACCCCGATCATTAATCAGCCACAAGTTGCTATTCTTGCATTGGGCGCCATTCGCAAAGTACCTGCGGTCATCGAAACTCCAGAAGGCGACTTCATCGGGATCCGCCACAAAATGTTCTTGTCTCACTCCTACGACCACCGCGTGGTTGATGGCGCTTTGGGCGGGCAATTTGTGCGTCGTGTAGCCGACTACCTCGAAGGATTCGATCCAGAAACCACCATCTAAGCATGGCGCTCCAACTCGAACGCCCGCTTTGCGTTTTTGACCTCGAAACAACCGGTCTGCTCATCACCAAAGACCGCATTGTTCAAATTGCTGTCATCAAATTATTCGAAGACGGACACACCGAAACCTTTAACGAACTTGTTAATCCTGGGCAAAACATACCCGCAGAAATTGCGGCTATTCACGGTATTACCAACGAAATGGTGGCCAATGCTCCTTCATTTCAGGACCTCGCTCCTCGCCTACTCGAGTTCATTGGCAACGCCGATTTAGCGGGCTATAACTCCAACAAATTTGACATTCCAGTGCTTTCAGAAGAACTTTTGCGCTGCGGGATCGACTTCGATTTAGGAGCCCGTCATTTTGTAGATGTGCAGAATATCTTTCACAAAATGGAACAGCGCACACTCGCTGCAGCTTACAAATTTTACTGTGGCAAGCAAATTGAAAACGCACACAACGCGCTTTACGACACCCTTGCTACACTAGAAGTACTGCAAGCGCAAACAGAGAAATACACCGATCTCGATAACAATATTGCTGGTTTGGCTAAGTTTTCGACGGTCGGCAACCAGCAAAACGCCGATTTTGCAGGCCGTTTGTCTTTTGATGACAACCAAGAGGTCTGCTATAATTTTGGCAAGCACAAAGGCAAAACTGTTGCTCAAGTACTCAAACTAGAACCAGGCTACTACGGCTGGATGCTAGAAGCCGACTTCCCTCTGAACACCAAACAAGTGTTGCGCAAAGAAATGGAACGCCTCAAAGCGGCCAATGCCAGTCATCAAATTGAAGACAAGCTCGAATTACTGAAGAATAAATTCAAAAAGCCATGAAAATCATCTGTATTGGCCGCAACTATGCCGACCATGCCAAAGAAATGAAGGCTGCGCTTCCGACAGAACCGCTCTACTTTTTAAAACCAGATACTGCCCTACTCAGAGAAGGCGATTTTTATTATCCAAAGTTTACCTCTGACTTACATTTTGAATGTGAACTCGTGGTGCGCATTGAGAAGGTAGGAAAACACATCACAGCAGAATTTGCACATAAATACTATACGCATTTTACCTTGGGCATCGACTTCACAGCCCGAGACCTCCAACAACACTGTAAAGAAAACGGTTTGCCTTGGGAGCGCGCCAAAGGATTTGATCACAGCGCACCTCTTTCCAACACCTGGATCCCAAAATCAGAAATTAATCTAGAAACTGCCGAATTCAAACTCTTTCAAAATGGAAAACTGCAACAAATTGGCCATCCAAAAGATTTTATTTTCAGTATCGATACGGTTATAGCGTATGTGTCTCAGTATGTAACGCTCAAGACAGGTGACTTGATATTTACAGGCACGCCAGCTGGCGTTGGTCCCGTAAAAATTGGCGATATACTCACCGCCGAACTCAATGGCCAACAACTCCTCGAACTCCGTATTGCTTAACTTATTGCTTGATGATCAGGCTATTTTGGCCGTTTGAAAGCCTTAAAATATAAGTACCCTCTGCTGCTGAAGAAATATCCAGTTGATCTTGGTCTTGCACTTGAGCAAAGGAAAGCACCACCTGACCACTCAATGAAATAAGTGCGCCTGAGCAAAGCCCCTGTATACCTTTTACCATGAGCGTTCCCTTGTTCGGATTCGGATAAACTTGGAGTGGCGCCACTTGAAGTGGTTCCAAACTGAGGTCTGAACCCGGCTCATTTTCAAGTAAAAATACGCCTCCTAAATCTTGTCCTATATATAATTCGAGGTGGGCGTCGTTGTCTAAATTGGCAATGGCTGCGGCTGAATAAGCACCAATTTGGGCACTCAGCCCTAAAAAGTCTGGGCTGCGCTCGTGAAAATTCGTGCTTGCCCCTGACGCAATGCTGTCATAAAAATGAATGCGGCCATCGAGTGCGCCAACCATTAAATACGTGGTGTCTTGGTACTTGAAGAAATGTGGAATGGCATAACCATCGGGGCCATTGCTTTGCACACTTACACCACCCAATTGAGTGGTTTCTAATGTAAAGACAGGCGCCACTGCCGAACCGGTATTGCGGTAGTAATGAATAGTTCCTCCCTTATGACCAATCATGAGGTCGAGCAAGCCATCGTTGTCGTAATCAAAAAGTTGAGGTGCTGAAAAAAGTGGAACTTGAATGACAACATTGTAATTGTCGGTTAGGGCCGCGGTTTGCAACTGAAAATTAGGCGTTGTGCCCGTGCTGGTGTTTTCAAAATAAGCAATTTGACCGTTGTCCTTGCCTAAAAGAAGTTCAGGTTTACCATCGGAGTTGAGGTCTCCCATGGCAGGAAGTAAGCGCAAGCCTTGGTTAGAGGTAGCTAGGTTCAGGAAGTCTTGATCTACCAAAAGCAGCTGCGGACTCGTTGGAGTTCCGATGTTCTGGTAATAGGCGATCCGAGCTTCTTTGTTGAGCACAGGTTTATACGCGTAATAATTGGCTACCAGCATATCTGTAAGGCCGTCGGCATTGACATCATAAAGCAAAGGCACAGAGCCCGCTCCGTGGTCAATCATGTCTCCTTGCAACCAATCGTTGTCTTGATAGACGAAAACTGGAGCTTGGTTGCTGCCAAGATTTTTATAATACCATACGCTGTTTTCGTTTTCAGAAACGTTATTGGCATTTGGCGCAACAACAAGATCCTTCTTTTGATCAAAATCGAGGTCCAAACAAAAGGCCGCCGGAAAAATTTGCACATTGGCAGGAGTTGTGTTGCTCGGGAAGTTGTAGTCGGCACTCACCATTGACGAGTTGGTATTGGGGCTTAATCCACCATTCATTAAGCGAACCAGGTTTCCATACGCGACATCGCCCAGCACTAAATCTAGCACCCCTGACTGATCGAGGTCTAGTGCCAAAACGGTTGAGCCGGCGTGAGCTTTGAGTTGGTCATTGGTGGGTAGTTCAGGATTGCTAACGTTACTGTCGGTACAATACGAGCTGGTGTCGTTCAAAAAAAGGGTATTGCTCGTGACGTCTTCTCTGTATTTACCCCAGCATCGGTTCTTCAGGACGAACACCAATGAATCGGAATGGCCATAAAGTTCTTGACTTTGGTTTTGATGGTATTGCAGGTGTTCGCCACTGATATGGTAAGTGAGGATATCCATGTCGCCATCGCCTTCGACGTCAACCAGCGCTGGGATATCTGCTCCTGAAATATATAGATTGAGTGTTGGCCCTTCATAGTTGGAGACCAAATAAGGGCTGTAAGCTTGCCATTGCAAGCCAGTGGCGGCAGAACCTATATTGCGATACGCTTGAATTCCGCCTACAGCATAACAAAAAAGGTCTTTTCGACCGTCGTTGTCGTAGTCATAGGTGGTCACGCGATAGTTTAAATGAGGCGGAAAAAACAAATGTGCGCGCAAATCAAGTTGATAGGTAGCCACGCCGCCAATAGTGACGTGCTTGTACAAGCGGACTTGGTCCGCGCCACGGTCAAAAACGAGGAGGTCGTCGTTGCCATCGTAGTCGTAGTCAAGGGAAGAAAACTGTGGGGTATTCAAACCACCATCCCATGCTTTGGATAAATTCTGACCATCGGCAACAACCGGAATAAAATCGGTAAAATTGAACTGAAACTGAGCCCGAACAGCAAACTGACAACAAACAAATATAAGGACCCAACACTTCATGTCTTAAAATTACGGTGTTTTTGGGTTCTGTGCATGCCAAAGCAAAATTCTTTTGTCGTCACCTGCACTTGCAAAACCATTTTCTAAAGCGATAAGGGCATTGATCGAATGCCGATGACCGGCCATTTGTAAATCGAGCTTTTGCTGAATTTGATCGTTATTTTGGTCCCAAATTTTGATGCTTTTGTCTCTGGAAGCCGAAACATAGTTACCATCGGCCAAAGCAAGCAACTGGTAAATAGTGCCGAGGTGCGCCGGAAAAGCATTTAGTTTTTCACCGCTTGCAGACCAGCGCCTGATGTATGCATCTTTACCCGCGCTCAGGATGTCACCGCTCGGCAAAATACAAAGTGCCGTGCAACCCTCTTGATGCGCAAACGTTTGATGCATTTCGTTGAAATAAGTGGTATCTATCTTGCGAAAATAGCCATCGGCGCCGGCAAGTAGCAGATAACTGCCATTAGGAGCTACGATGATTTGTCGGATTTTGCCACAAGAAAATGGCAAGTTCAGAAGTAAATTCCATTGGTAGTCCCAAACCAAAAGGTTGCCCTCGGCATCGGCAGAATAGTGCTGTTCGTGCGCCGGATTGGTGGCAATAGCAAAAACTGCGGCCTCGTGCGCCTTGAGGAACTTGAGCTCTACTTTTGCTGTAGTATCTATGAGGTGTATGCTGCCATCGGACAACCCAATAGCCAAATGCTGTTGGGCTGAAAGCACGCACAAACTAAAAGGCGCCTGCATACAGCGGATAGCGAAGTGATCTTGTTGGCCTGTGCTTTTGTGCCAGCGCGCCACAAATTTGTCAGCGGAAGCGGAATAAATGTATTGAGGATCTTGGCAAAGCGCGTAGATCGGGCCTTGATGACCTGTAATTTGGAAGTTTTTGGAATAAAGCGCGAGCGACTTATTCTTGTTCATCGTCGTTGTCCTGATCGGCGTCGTCGTTGACTTGCTTGAGGCGATCTGCATACGACTTCGGAAGGAAATCAAAGAAGGTATCTCCACGCAAGCCCAAACGTAAACATTCCAATGGAATGACATCGTTAGGTGCGATATTGCCCAAATTGACTTCAGCGCCAAACAGCTTGATAAACCAAACTTGTTGGTTCTTTTGCGGCGCCTCCCAAAGGATGTCTTCTGGTTTTACGTTGGCGATAATGCGGTTAATGAGCATTGTGTGAGCAGTTCCGTTGGGTCTGAATACACCAACGTTGCCTGCTTCGCGCCCTTCGGCAATGACTTTCCAGCTTCCTGCTTCTAGCTCAGCTTTCATGAGACGTACCCATTTAGCTGGAGAAATGAGGATACCGGAGTCTTTGGAGCCAACTTCTGACATAACTGTTCTCGATTGAGATAGCTCGTGAATGAGCTGGCACTTTTCATCGTGAGGAATGATGATAGAACCATCGGAGATTTCAGCGAGGTCGAGATTGTATTTGTCGAGCATCTTGACATACTCTTTGAACATGCCGCGCGCATAGAAAGCCTCAAAAAGGGTTCCGCCAAAGTATGGACGGATGCCCGCTTGGCGGTAGATTTTAATTTTCTCTTCGAGTTGACCAGTCACAAAAGCAGTTCCAAAGCCGAATTTGACGATATCTGTGAGGTGCGCAGAGGCTTCGATGAAATGTTCGGTTTCGCGGAGACCTAAGCCCTTATCCATCATCATGGTGACGCCTTTGTTACGTGGTTTCTCACTACGCTTTGGGATAAAAGTAAGTTTAAAATTCATGGGTAGTTAATCAGCTAAATATAAAAAATCGGTGTCGTCTAGTAGTTTAGGATTGATTTCAAAAATCTGTTTGGCACTAGACGCGTCTTGTTGTAAGCACTCGTGGTAGAGGTGCTTGGCTTCGGCAAATTGTCCCATTTGCCATTTGATGTTAATAAGGTGAAGTTTGGCATCGAAAACGGCCGGGTGGTGGTTGCCAAATTCTAATAAAAAGGCTTGCGCCTCGGCAAGTGAAGATTCACTCATAAATGCAATGTAGTCAGAGAGTGCTTCTTGGTCATCAGGAAGCAGCTCAAGACTTTTGAGGTAATGAAATTCAGCCTCAGAGCGGAGGTCAATTTTTTGATAAGCGCCCGCCAATACGTGGTGAATACCGGAGTTGTCGGGGTCGTAGTCGAGGGCTTTTTGAATTAGTACAATGCCTTCTTTGGTAGAACCCAGTAGATCTTCGACTATGCCGAGGCCTAGCCATGCTTCGGGAAGCATTGGTTCTAGGTCAATACTGAGTTTGTAGTAGTGCTTAGAGAGTTCAAGTTCATTGAGTTGCTCATAGGACTCCCCGATATAACAAAGCGCCATTGCGTCGTCGCCGTCGTGCTTCATGCCGAGCTCGAAATGTTCAATGGCTTTGTGGTATTTATCTAAAGAAAGATAGGCGTTTCCTAAATTGAAATGGGCAGGGCCAAACTCTTCATTGATGAGAATGGCATATTCATAGGCCCAAACCGCACGATCGTAGTTTTCTAGGCGGCTGTAGGCGTTGCCGAGATTATACCAAGCGGTGCTGGAATAAGGTTGTTCGTCAATAAATTGAAGGTAGGCATCTATTGAGTCCTGGGTTGCACCGAGTGCATCATAGCAACGGCCGAGTTCGTAGAGGGCAGCTTCATTATTTTTGTTGGCTTTCAGCGCTTGGTGTAAGGTATCGATGGCTTCTTGGTAGAGCTGTAGCCGCTCGTATTCTATGGCGATGTCGAGATAGATGTAGTCGTGTTCTGCCGGATCGGAGTGTTCGAGTGCCAATTTGAAATAACGAATGGCTTGTTTGTGCTCGCGCTGTTGGGCGTGTATGGATGCTTTGGTCAGGTAGAGTTCTGCGCTGTCGATTTCTTGCTTTTCTAGCTGAACAACACAATCGAGTGCCTCTTGCAATAAGCCCATACCGCCCAAGGCCTGTGCCTTGCGAAGTTTGAACATGGGGTTGTAAGCAAATTGGTAAATACCGAATTCGGCGGCAATTTTGGCTTTATTGAATTGACCTTGAATGAGGTAGTGATCAATGAGGCCTTCTAGGCGATCGCTGTCGATGAACTTGAGCTTTTGACCTTTGAGATGGGCCTCAAAGTGCTCGATGTCCTCGCTCAAACTGCTGTCGTTGTATTCTTCTTCTTCGTCGTCAAACATAGGGCCCAATTCTTATTATAAAATTAGGCCCTTTGTGTCATGTTGACAACAAATGCATTTGGCACTTATCAACAAATGCTAAAAATGTTGAAAAGTTCTTGATCAATGCTCGCCGCAATGCACTACAAAAGTGTTGCCTAGGCTATCTGTGAAGGTCCCTAACTCCTCTAAATTATGGAGTTCATCACCGCAATAAGACCCCATTTCAACTTCGCCAGTTGGCGCGTCGTAATGACATTCTGCACATTTGTTCTTCCCGCAAGAAAGAGTCAAGAAACCCAATACTGCTGAACTTAAAATCAATTTTTTCATTTATTTTAATTTTTGGTTTGATGTTGAACCTGGTACTTCAGACTAAGATAGAGATGCCTACCAGGACCCGGCATTCCTATATTTTTTAAACGCGATAAATGGTCGATATATGCACTGTTTGTGAGGTTGCGCACCCCTGTTTGTAAGACCCAAGATCCATTTTTTTCTAGATACAAACGGGCATTGACATTGAATAACTGGTAGCTTTCGCTAGTGGCTTCTTGATAAGCCACGCGGGTTTGAGCAGCGATCCAAGTATGACTCAAACTGAGTTCCAGTTTTTTAATTTGACGCTTAAAATCCCAATGGTATTGGACTTCGTTCTGTAAACGGGTCGGCGGCAACAAAGAAATGGCGCTGTCCTGAGTGCTGGCAAAATGAATGTAAGAAAAACTGCCCTCCCAATGCAGGTTGTGTAGCCAATGCGGATGATAGTGCGCACTGAGGTCAAGACCATACAAACGACCCTGCTTGAGCTGCTCATAAGTAAACACAGGTATGCCATCTATGCTTGAACCATTTGGCTGGATATAAATGTAATCTGTTACCCAGGCATGGTAAGGGTTAAAGGTCAGGCTGCCGTGTTCAGTACTCAAGTCGCTGGCCCAGTCTAGTTGCAAGCTGCGCTCCGGTAACAAATTGACGTCTCCTATTTCGTAGCGCAAAGCGCCGTGATGAAAACCATTAGCCAATAACTCGCTGAGATGCGGCGCTCGAAACCCGCTGGAAAAATTCAAGCGATGCCTTTGATTTTGATGAACTTGCCAAGACCAACCTGCAGAAACGTTAGGGCTGGCATACCACTTTTTTAGAAAAACGCTAGCAGAGTGGGTTTCAATCCAACGGATGTCCTTTCGCAGGCCAATTTGCAACAAGTGCTGTTTGTTTAATTCGATTTTATACAAACCAAATAAACCTTGATCAAAAGTGGTGGCATTCGGTAAAAGTTGGTCTTCGGCAATAGGTGCATTGAGGTTCATTTGCAACATCCCAGCTGCCCCTACAATTAGTTGTTGCGCTGCCCACTTTTTGGTCCACTTGGCCTGATACACCGAATTCAACAGATCCATCTCCATAAAGGGTTTGGTTACCTTTTCGTCGTATTCAACCAAACGATTATGGGTTTGTCCTAGTAAAATATGTAGTTCATGACCGGTCCAAAAGCGTTTGTATTCATAACTCAGGAGCTGATTGGTAAAAAACTGCGAAGGCAAGGAATAGCGCCTTCCTTGGGTCTGAACCTGAAAACTGAGTGGTGTGGCCAAAGAGTCATGAGTGTGCCCAGGTATGCCTGCAACGGTATTGTTAAAAGCATACCTAAACTGATGGATCTGGTTGGGCTTGAACCAAGAATACGATGCTTTGCCAACCCACTCATGGAAGCGAGAATTCTTTGCATACAGTCCATTTGGCAAAAGAAAATCGGCATGATTCGCGTAGCTCCCGGCTACAAGAAAGCGCTTGTTACCTTGGCTCTTTTTGTATAAAATACTAGATGTAGTGCCGTTAGTGCTATGGTTCCATTTTTGTTGCACATCTAGTGTTTGCTGACCAATGCGAGCATAGGGTTCATCTACTAAATAAACCACACCGCCAAGTGCATCGGCGCCATAAAGCACTGAGGCAGGTCCTTTAATGACCTCCACAGATCCCAAAGCAAGCTCACCAATTCCCATTCCGTGGTCTCCGCCCCACTGCTGCCCTTCCAAGCGCAGGCCATTGACGAGTGTCACAACACGCATGCCTTGCATGCCGCGAATGACAGGTTTGGCAATACCATTACCTAAAGAACTGGAGTAAACCCCCGGAATTTTGGTGAGTAATTCTGAAATATGCATGCCCCCACTCATCTGTAAGTCATTGAGGCTGCGCACCTCCATCGGGACTGTATTTTTGGCGCGCAACGAGACTTGCTGGGCACTTACAGTCACGTCTTCGGTAGTCATGTGGCCCAGCTGTAATCCAAAACTCAAACTTGATGAAGAGCCAGAAATGAGGGTGTCAAGTACCTGATAATCGGGATGTTTTAAGCGAAGTACCTGTGGTTCAGACCAAGTAAAAGGAAAAATAAAAACCCCATTACCGTCTGTACGCACTTGTATTTGGAAAGCAGGTACGGAAATAATTACATTTTCAATAGGTAGTTTACTTTGCGCATCGCGCACCAAACCTTTGATGCCTTGCTGAGCAAGAAGGGAGCCGCTACAGAGGGCAGCCGCCCATAAAATCAGATTTTTCATGATAATGAGCACTAATAAGCATAGAACAATTGTTTAATTTCAAACAGTTGTTGTAGGCGGTGCTCGGAGTTGACTTAGGGTTGAAACTTGCTTGGATTGCCCTTTATAAATGGAAGTTCCGTGTACAAAAGGTGCTTGTTTGTAAACATAAAAAACCAAGGCCGAAGGACTCGTAAAGACACTGAGTGAAAGATCGCAAACAGGGCAATCTTCGTCAGCGGTATCGGTATGTGAGAGCTCAGATTTATTGTGCTCAGAATGTGCACAATGGTGCCACCACTGCTTGGGAGCAAGTACCATTGTAAAACAAACCAATAAAAAGATACTGAGTGCTTTCACAAACTAAAGTTACGTAATAATGTGGTGTTC
Source organism: Crocinitomicaceae bacterium (assembly GCA_044239425.1). Lineage (GTDB taxonomy): Bacteria > Bacteroidota > Bacteroidia > Flavobacteriales_D > Crocinitomicaceae > UBA952. The sequence continues at coordinate 35,175 of JBIIBL010000012.1, forward strand.
AAACATAAAAAATCCTATAACAAAGTTTCAATAATTGCATCCATGCTATAACCCTCTGCCTCAGCGCGGTAATTGCGCACCAAACGGTGGCGCAAAATGGCTTTAGCTACCGCTTTTACATCTTCGATGTCTGGCGAGTATTTGCCGTTTAAAGCGGCATGACATTTTGCAGCTATGACCAGGTTTTGAGAAGCACGAGGGCCCGCGCCCCAAGTAATGAAATCTTTGGTGATCTGAGGTGCAAGAGGATCTTTGTGACGTGTTTTGGCGACCAAAGTTACGGCGTATTCAAGGACGTTTTCAGGAACCGGAATGCGGCGAATCAGCGCCTGGTAGTCGATGATTTGTTGCGCATTGAGTACGGTCTGAAGCTCGACAATTTGATCACTGGTACTCGACTTAACGATGGCGAGTTCTTCTTGATATGAAGGGTAATCTACCCAAATATTGAACATAAAGCGGTCGAGTTGCGCTTCTGGAAGTGGATAAGTACCTTCTTGTTCAATTGGATTTTGAGTCGCCAAAACCAAGA
>JBIIBL010000069.1:0-12087 GCA_044239425.1 Crocinitomicaceae bacterium
CAGTGCCCTAGACGAGCTCAAGACCTCCATTCTAACACACGGTATCATTCAACCGCTCACGGTCAGAAAAATGGGCCGTGACCGCTACCAACTCATTTCTGGCGAGCGCCGATTTAGAGCGGCTCAACTCGCTGGCCTCACTGAGGTTCCTGCCTATGTGCGCATTGCCAACGACCAAACCATGCTCGAAATGGCACTCGTTGAAAACATTCAACGCGAAGACCTCAACGCCATTGAAGTAGCGCTTTCCTACGAACGTTTACTCGAAGAATGCAAGCTCACCCAAGAACAACTCTCTGAAAAAGTAGCCAAATCGAGGTCGCATATTGCCAATCATTTGCGCTTGCTCAAACTCCCTGACGCTATTCAAGCAGCGGTCAGAGACAAACAAATCACTATGGGCCACGCCAGAGCCCTGCTAGCGCTTACTTCAGAAAAGGAACAGCTGACTGCACTGGCTCGCATTCTAAACGAACAACTTTCTGTGCGCGATGTCGAGGCGCTTTCCAAACCTGAAAAGCAAAAAGCAACCAGCCCGTCTAACGCTGGCCCTAAAGCCAAAATTAGTCTGAGCACGACCGAAAAACTCTATTTGTCTTACCTTTCCGAACAACTCGGCACCAAAGTAAGCATCGACAAAACGCCTGAAGGTAAAGGCAAACTCATCGTCCATTTCACACATGAGTCTGAGTTGCAACGCCTCATTGAAATGCTTAAAAAATCAGAATGAGGCTAGCATTTTGCTTCCTAATGCTTGTGCAGTCCTACTTTGCGCAAGACACCATCCAGCAAAAAGACAGCGTCAAGCTGAGCTACCATCAAAAAAGCATGCTCTACTCGGCACTTGTTCCTGGTTTGGGGCAAATTAGAAACTCCATTGCCGCGCCAAATCACAACAACGCCATCTGGAAGGTGCCGCTCATTTACAGTGGCCTTGGGGCTGCTGGTTATTTTTTAGCCACCAACCAAATTACCCAAGTCCAACTCAAGCAAGAATACACCAACCGACTCAACGGAGGCGCCGTCGACCCCAAATGGGCAGCCTACGACACCCCTGCAGTCTTGCAGCTTTACCGTCAATACCTCGACTGGCGCGACCTCTCCATTCTAGGATTTGCAGCACTCTATCTCTTTCAGATTGCCGACGCCGGTGCAGAGGCGCACTTCGTTCATTTCGACACCAACCCAGACCTCAGCCTACACCTCGAGCCTAGTTTTGTCCCAAATCAATACCTAGGCGCCAAAATTCAACTGACATTTCGTTGATATATCGTATCTTTAGACCATGAGAATAGCACTGCTCGGTTACGGTAAAATGGGTAAAGCCATTGAAACAATTGCCCTTGAAAGAGGACACAGTATTGCGGCAAAAATAAATTCTCAGCTTCCTTTAGATCAGGTAAACTGGTCAGAAGTAGATGTTTGCATCGAATTTACGCGTCCAGAACTCGCGCCTCAACACATCGCTTATTGCGCTCAAAAACAAGTCCCAATTGTAGTCGGGACCACCGCTTGGCAAGCGGCCTTACCCGAAGTAAAAACAATGGTTCTAAAAGCCAACGCTGCCCTACTTTATGCGAGCAACTTCAGTGTGGGCGTGAATCTCTTTTTTGAACTCAACCGTCACTTAGCAAACCTCATGAAAGCACACCAAGCTTATCATATCGAGGTTTCTGAAACCCATCACGTACAAAAACTAGATGCCCCGAGCGGCACTGCTGTTAGCTTACTCGACGACATCCTAACCAGTAACCCGAACTACACTGAATGGTCGCTCGAAGCAAGTTCCCCTAAACAAATCCCGGTTGTTGCACATCGCATACCAGATGTTCCGGGTACCCACCAAATCAGTTACATCAGCGATATAGACACCCTCCGCATAGAACACATTGCCCACAACCGCAAAGGTTTTGCCTTAGGCGCTGTCTTGGCTGCAGAATTTATTTACCAACGCAAAGGCATCTTTACTATGGCCGATGTTTTAAAAACCTCCTTATGAGTTTCATTTATTTCTACTTACTCATTCTTGCTCATCCTTATTTGGCGCAATGGCACCGCTTATTTCCAAAACTAGGTCGCAAGTCTTGGGAAGCACTCGTGCCTGGTTACAACTATTTTATACTTTATAAAGAAGTGCTCAATAAACCTTGGTGGTCTTTACTATTGGTCTTTCCTGGAGTACATCTTGTCATGTGGATGACCATCAATGTCAGTTTACTCCGCCGTTTTGGTTTTTACAGCTTTACAGACACCCTACAAGGACTTTTCTTCCCTTATTTGTTATTCGCCAAAATTGCCAAAGAAGATGCTTTGCAATATGGACCCGCCACCAATTGGGCAAACTCCAAAGAACTCGAACAACGCAAATGGGGCGACCACATCATCCTTTTTATGGCACTACCTGTTGTTGGCCATCTCATCGCTATCATTTTAGATAAGGTCTCCCGAGACAAACCAGGCAGTAAGCCACGCGTCAAAGAATACGGTGACTCCTTTGTTTGGGCTTTGGTGGCCGCTGCCGTTATTCGCACCTATTCTTTTGAGCCTTTTCAAATCCCAACGGGGTCTATGGAAAAAACTATGGTCGTTGGAGACTTCTTGTTCGTGAACAAACTCGCCTACGGTTCTAAAGTTCCGATCACGCCCCTCTCCTATCCGCTGGTGCACAACATTGTTCCTTTAGTCAACATCAAATCATACCTCAGCTGGGAAAAAGGCACCTATACCCGCTTACCAGGTTGGAGCAAAATAAACCGCAACGATGTCGTTGTATTCAACTTCCCGTCTGGCGACACCGCCGTTCTGGACCCGCGTACACCAAGCGGCCTCATGGGACACGACTTTCATGGCTTGATCAACCAAGAAGCATTTAGTCAATTCATCAATAGCAAAAGCAACCAAAACCTATCACAACTCGATTCAATAGGCCAGCAGAAATTATATGCCGAATACATTAGCGGTTTTGAAACTTGGAAAAATCGAGCGCGAGCACATTTTGCCGCTGGAAATTTCCCGCTCAACTCACAAGAATATGCCGCTGGCATGACCCACGGCGGGCTCATTCACCGCCCTGTAGACAAGCGCGAAAACTATATCAAGCGCTGTGTAGGCACACCAGGCGATGTCCTCGAAATTCAAAATTCTGTACTCTACGTCAATGGCAAAAAAGCATATGTTGCACCAGGCCAAGCTTTACTTTACCGCATCGAAAAAACCAAAGTTTCTTTTCCATCTGTCGAGGAAATGCTCGGTCGCTATGGCCTTGAAAACTCCTCTGACGGCGCCCGTACCGACTTCGATGCCGTGAATGACCCACAATTTTATATTTTGAACCTCACCCGTCTAGAGAAAAATAAAATTGAAGCCGATTTCAAGATCAAGTTGGCTAAAATTCGTTACCCACAATACAGCGATGTCGCCGCAAATATTGCGTTGCCAATTAGCCCAATGCAGCGCATTTCGAATTTAGATCAATTTCCTAAAGACTTGAATGTAAATAACACCATGACCGACTTTCAGCGCTTTCAAATCCCAAGAAAAGGCCAACGCATTGCGATCAATATCCAGAACATTGCTTGGTACAAGCGCATCATCAGCGCCTATGAAGGGCATCAGTTGGCCGTCAAAGGAGACAAAATTTACATCGATGGAAAGCGCGCTATAAGCTACCGTTTTGCCATGAACTACTACTGGATGATGGGAGACAACCGCTTCCACTCTGCAGACTCTCGCGTTTGGGGCTTTGTACCTGAGGACCACATTGTGGGTAGAGCATCCTTTATTTGGTTCTCTAAATCACCTTTTGTAAATTCTTTCCTCGGTATACGCTTCGATCGAATATTCCGCTTCGTCGACTAAACATGCAAGTTCAATCGAGCGCTTATTTCCCTTCACTCGCTTATGTTCGCGCTTTGCTTCAAGACCCTCATTTGGTGCTTGACCTCAAGGAACATTTTGTAAAACAGAGCATCCGTACCCGCGCCGAGATCTTAAGTGCCAATGGTGTCATTCAGCTCAATGTTCCTATTTTGCATACAGCGAGCAAACAAACGCTAGAAGGTATTAAGATAGACTACAGCAAAAACTGGCAAGCTGAGCACTGGAGAGCCATAGAAAGCGCCTACGCCAATGCCCCCCACTTTGAACATTACGCCCATGACCTTCGATTTATATTTAAGGAACAACATGTTTTTTTGCACGAGCTCAATAGCAATATCTTAAATTGGCTTGATAACGCCTTGGCCTTGGAATTGCAAATAGAACGAAGTGATGAATTTACAGGGCTGACGCCTTCAGAGAAAAAAGCTTGGTTAGGTAGAGAATTAACACCAACAAAAGAGTATCAGCAGGTATTTAATGGAAAGAAGGAGTTTGTTCAGAATTTGTCTGTGATCGACGGATTAATGAACGAGGGCCCCTTGCTCAGAAATCATTTTGTGCCAAGGTAGGCGAACTACTACCGGATGCAAAGAATTAGCGTCTGTGGCGAGTAGATCACCGTTAGCAGCAAAACTAATGAGCTTAGGATCGTTGATGCCCTTAGGTAATTGCTGACGCGAAATAAGCAAGCCATCTTGATCTAAAATGACAACCTCACCAGTTTTTGACAACAAGTACAATTCGTTTGACTGCGGTTGAATAGCCATAGAAATCGGTTCAAATAGCAATTCTTTACTGTCAAAAGAAAAGAGCGGAACTTGGCTCAGTTGGCGCTTCGCTATATGAAAAGTTTGACAGACAAAATGACGCTCACCGTTTTCCAATAAACTGCTGTTCAAGAGTAGAATACGCTTCAGGTTTGGATGGTAACAAAGCAGTTGCTTTGCGCCTTCTTCGTTTTGAAGGGGATAGGTTTGTTCGGTTTCTGCAACGTAAGGAGCATTTAAAAAGTGTAATTCTTGTGCAGCGTCTAGGTAAACGAGCGTAGAATCGAAACCAGCAATTTGGGTCATTTTTTGACCCTCTTGAAGGCTAAGTACTGGAGCAAAAGTATTGGCTTGGTTGTCGTAGCGAACGATGTGCAGGGAGTCTTGGCTAATGGCAAAGGACTGCAAGGAATCTAAGGCAGCAAGGGCAGTAAAAGGTTGAACTCCCATTGGAAGGTACTGAGGTGCAGCAGGGTGTTCGAAATCGATGTAGCCTTGGTCTTTTTGAACACTACTTGCAATTTGCTCGTAGTAGTTTTGGATGCCTTCGCGCTGAATGGAACGCGCAGCAATAAACGAGATGGTCGCGAGTACGAAGGAAAAGAAATATTGCGTGCGTGTCATAGCTTAACAAATTTAGATGAAAAACAAACACAACAACAAAAAAAGAACGAGAAAAGGCCTTATTTTTGTTGGAACAATATTTGTTAGCTCCCTCGACATGAAATATCTCCTTATACTTTTTTTTGCTTTAAGCATTTCCGTACAAACCAAAGCCCAATTTAGTTACGGCGGCGGTTTAAGTCTTACTCCGTTTCTAAACACGCAAAGTGTTCAAAATCAAAGCCTAGCCATGCCAGGTATCCACGCTCACCTAGAAATCCCTAGAAGCGGTGACGTCACACTTTATGGCCGAGTAAGTTATTTGTTCCCCAAAGCCAATTACGACACCCTCACCAGCTACGTAACAGCCATTAACCCTAACGCCAACCCATATATTTTAGCCGTTAACAGCCGCTTCAAAACCAGTTATTTCACGCTCGAAGGAGGCAACAGGTATTACATTGGCAACGACTATGACAACGGTTTTGCTGGTTACGGTGGCTCCGGAATCATTATTGGGCTTGGCAAGGTTCGCAAAGTCTATGAACCTCAAGATGTAACTGGCCAGTTCAATTGGGAGCAAACCCATCAAATAGAACCATCTGAAATTAATGAAGGACGCCTATTTACATTGGGCGGTTATTTACAAGGCGGCATTAAGTACACGATTCCTGCAATTGGCACGATCTACACAGACGTCACCCTCAACTATTTGTTATTGGCAAACGCAAACAACAACACAGCTGCATCTACAGAATACCTCTCGCCATTGTTCTTCAATTTTGCAGTAGGTTTCAAAAAAGATATTTATTAATAGCTTACAGCCCAAGCGCCTGCTCCAATTCTCGCAATAGTTGAACTGGTTCCGAGTTGGCATTGATGATGAAATCCGCACCACGGTAACAAGCTTCACGCGCCAAAAACAACTGTTCAAAAGCCGGCCAGTCTTGCAGCAGTGGTCTATCCACCTCATTTTGAATGCGCGCATACAAAACTTCTGGCGCTGCCTCCAAATAAATCACCAGCCCTTTTAGCTTCAAGCGCAACAAATTATCTTCAAAACAAGGCAAACCGCCACCACAGGCTACAATTTGCGGAACATCTGGTAACTCATTGAGTTCTTGTTGTTCTAATTGTCTAAAATAAAGTTCTCCCTGTTCACTAAAAATCTGCGAAATAGAGCGCCCTTCTCTTTGCTCAATGAGCGCATCTATGTCCAAAAATGGCAGGTTAAATTGCTGTGCCAATAAAGGGCCCAGAGTGGACTTACCACAGCCCATCATACCAATTAAAAAGATTCTTATTTGCGTCATGAGTAGTCTATTGGCAATCAGCTAATTGCCTATTTACCCTTATTTTTTATCAAATTTACCATATATTTCTTTGTTGTATCCAAAGAATAGTTGTATATTTGCACCCTCAAAACGGCAGATTCCGTAGCTCAGCTGGTAGAGCAATACACTTTTAATGTATGGGCCCTGGGTTCGAATCCCAGCGGGATCACAGAAAGACCTCCTATTAAGGAGGTCTTTTTAGTTTATACCCTCAATATCAATCTGTTAAGGTGTTAAAAAGGTGTCTAAATATACTCGTTTGTAGTTCCCTTTCTAGTACCCTTTTTGATTTTAAGTACCCTTTTTGGTACCCTTTTGATTTTCAAAAAACGATCTTATTTCACTTGTTGTTACATTCATTTTAATCTTCATACAGACCTCAAAGAAGCAAAAACAATCAAACTCAAACCGCTGTTCCTTGATCGTCATGCCGGAGATGAAGAAAAGATTATCCTTTTTAAATTGATTGAAACTCTGTTTTGGGAATATCTCCAATGAGTATATTCTGTCCATAACGTGTTTGAGTGCTCTTAATTTCATTTCACTCACCTGACCTTTTTCTATCATAGTATTCAAATAATTCACCTTTCGTGAACCTCGGAAACAATCTGTTATGGGTGGCGTAATGAATGAAAATGTAGAAATGGTAGATTTCCTCCACCTCCTCTTCACTTAAACCTTCCAAGAAGTACCGTTTACTCTCCTTAAATCGCTCAAAACGATGTTTGAAGGGAAAGTATTGGTAAGCTTCAAAAGAGTTTGCCAGTTGTCTTGTATAACGATGCACCAAAGTTCCTTTGGGCTAATATCACGCTTTATATTTTTAAAGTCAAGCGGAATGGAACTTAATTAGATTGTAATCAAGTGATATGATATATAGGTTATTTCTAAATAAATAACTTTTGATTTAATTGACTTATTCGGCAATTTTACAATAACCGTCAAAAATAACCTTTGAAATTAATCGCCTACGTTCATTTAAAAAATCGTCGTACTTTAAATCTTCCCAATTTTGGGGTAAGGCATGCCAATAATACATCTTATCCTTTTCTTCTTGGGTTAATCTTGATAAATATTTTGGAAGATAATCTTTTGGGTGAGAATCTGAGATATTGATATTGTCATTCCATTCAACCAAAGCATAATTTGCAATTTGATTCCGTTGAGTTTGATCCAATATTCCATTCCTTTCCAACCATGCTTTGGGAAATAAATGATGTCTCTCTAATGCGGACTTCTTACTTCTTAAGCCCTCTTGAAGTAAATCTGATACTTTTAATTTGCTAAACAATCCATTAGCTCCCAAAATATACAGTGATGCATAATATGCATACAAAGAAGGGGATGTTGAAGATGAACTCGCAAGTTCTAAAGGAAGAGATATAGTCCAAAAATCGCTCGTTAACTTACTGTTTATTATTTCATTTAAAACGTCAGAAAATTCACTGGGACTTTTTACTCCTCTCAATTTTGCTAAATCTCCTTCCATAGCCGTTTCTGGTGATCCAGTATATCTGCCGGTAATTGAACACATAAAAAACCATTTTGCGATGAGTTTTTTTAAGTCATATAAATCCATTTTAACATCTTCTTTTCCGATAAGAAAAAAAATGTAAGCATAAAGTAAATTATTGGTTGAACTCAAATATTCATTTCGTGCAAACCCCGCTTGTTTAATTGATTTAATGAATTCATGCCAATTAACAATATTTAAAACTTTTGTTTGTGCTTGATGTAAATTTAGAAATTGATTTTCCCTTCTGTCAATACTAAACTCACCTGTTTCTAAATCTTTACCTCTTAAAATACTGTATACATATTGTAACCTAGCACGTCTGAAGGCTAAACCAATAGATACACGCAACATTTGATCGGGATTAGGATCTATTAAAAAGTTAAATGGTGTTGCTGTTTCCTTGTTAGGGATTCTGCATAAACGGCAGAACTCTTCTAAATCTCTTCTACCTTCTTCCCAAAAGACAGACATTAACGTAAGAATAAAATCCGCTTGATTTAACTTTTTCCCCTGTGAATTGATTCTAACAAAAACATCTGCTACTTGTTCTTCATCAATATCTGCAGATAATTCAAGTGCTGAAAAAGGGTATGACTGAAGGTTTGTAAGATTATTAATGGCTTTTCTTATTTTTTTTATCTCTTCTGATGAAAGCTCAACACTTTGCCTTAATCTATCAATGAAATTATCTGTAATTTCAAATAGATCAGCTTCTTCAGACCATACTTCCGAGATATTCTGTAAGAATCTTGGATTTTTTTTTGTAGACGCGTCTGGTATTTCAAATTTCTCTTCTAATGGATTAAATGAGATGATAATATTTGCCTTTTCATAATTTTCTCTCAATACCTCTTGCCCCTTAACAACGGCATATAATGACGTTAACCTTTGTTGACCATCTACAATTAGCAAAGTTGGGTTTTTTTGCTTTATTGATGTCCCTATCCCCTTAGTTCCTTCAACATTCGCATTCGCCCAAAATAAAAAATATCCAACAGGATATCCTTTATACATACTATCAAAAAGATCTCTAACTTTTGTGTCTTTCCAAACGAATGGACGCTGAATATCAGGCAATCCTACAACTCCTAAATCAATTTGCTGAATCAATGTCGTTAGGTTATAATTAACCTCTTTAAAAAGTGTTGCCATTCTTAATTTTTTAAAACAATTACTTCCAATTCACGGTCGTATTTGTAGTGAATTATTTTTTCATTTATTATCAATTCAATTGCTTGATCAATAACAGGTAGTGGAGCTATAAACCATTCCTGTGGCATATGACGACGCCCTTGTTCATCAAATATTTCTATGTTTAAACAGGATGCACCAAAGAAGTTATGGAGTAGTTGCTCAAACTTTTGAGTTTTCATATTAAAGGTTTTGTATTCCGCTTCAACCTTAACCGAAGCCATTAGATAAGTTGGTTCTTTCTCTGCGTTTTTGATGCGTGTTTCAACACGTGTTGTTGAGTAACCAATCTTAAACAAGTTTCCGATTTCTCTGATTTTTGGATCAGTGGATTTTGAACTTATAACATATATGTAACCAGCTTCTTTGTCTTCCTCTGTAATATCAGTGAAGCGCTCATAAAACTCTTCTGTGACAGTATCTAAGTTTTCGGTCACTACCTTTCCATTAGCATATAAACTCTTCTCAACAGAACGCATTAACATGTTTGATTCTGTTCCATTTTCAAAAATACATCTGGTACGTCCATCAGTTCTAACCCTTGTTCCATCTTCTCTGTAATGATCCTTTTTAGAAATTTCTATTTTTTCAAGTAAGAACAAAATACCACGATGAATGTAGTAGGCCCCTTCTCTAATGTTGCCCTGTTTAAAATCAACTAATTTGCGCTTACCACTTGCTAAATCTTCTTGAACGGACTTGAAAAAGTTTTCGTAATCTTTGAAATTTTTGCAAGGCTTACGACGTGCAACAAAATCAGCTTCTGCTCTAGCTAATTCTCTTGGAGTGTGTTTAAATTCAAATAAACTTTGTGCTTCTCCATCGTCAAATATGCCCAGTAAATCATCATTAAAAATATCATCTATTGAATTTATTTCTTTCTTCTCTATATTCAATAAACCGTATTTATCCTGAGGCTCTAACGCGAGCATTTTACCTTCGTCTTCACGTAAACTTTTTAATCTTGAATACAACTGAAACTCTGATATATTTGAAGGATTCGGTTGTGGCTCTCTATCATTTTTTGCAATAAAATCATTGATTTCCTCAAAGGAAGCACTCAAACGCTCATCAGCAGATTTAACATTCGATGTTTTTGGTTTTACATTGAGCAAACCAAATGGATCATTGCTGAATATGTCATTCAATATTTTATCCTTGTCCTCCATCGGTTTGTTGAGCTAATCTTTTACGTTTTTCTTCTTTTAAATAAATCACACATTCAGCCATTCTCTTTTCAAGTGGGTCATTTGAATTTATGTTCGGCTCACGCTTGAATGTTTGAACGAACTCTTGCACTTTTGGCCAAAGTATTTTTGCTTCTTCAAAATCCATTTTAATGCGTGTTGCTTCAATGGTCTCTTGAATGATTTTTAATACTTTGGTGGTAACAGATTTGGATAAGATTTCAAAGGCTTTTTGGAATGGATTGACTCTGTCAATTAAGTCAATATGGATGTCATCTATGTTCACAAATCTACCTGCCATACGGATGAAACGCTTGTCTTCAACTTCTTTTATTTCTCCGTTTTTAATTACAGAATCTACCACCACATTTTGACGCACTTCTTCTACTTCTTCTGCTGTTAGGTCAGGGTATTTGGTGCGAATGATTTTTGGAATCAGCACTTTATTTATTACCTCTGGGTCCACGTTTCCTGGCATTGCCTTCAACATTTGGTCATCCTGTAAAATAGTTGCCTTTAAGTCGTTCAAATCGGATTCTAAAATTTCTTTTACACGTTTTGAGCTTGGCTCTTTTAACCCTCTTATTTTAATCTCTCCTGGTTGAGCAACATCATCATCTGAAAGTTTTGTTTTGAACTTCCAATTAGGTGCCAATACTTGTTCCATTAATAAAGAAGCTGTAATGGCTTTCAGCATATTGTTTACTGACAATTTCACTTCATCATCATGCGCATCAGGTTGAGCAATTAAGTTGGTAAATTGTGCGTGTACTTTATTGGAACTATCTCTTGTAGCACGACCAATGATTTGAATTATTTCCGTTAATGAACCTCTATAACCAACTGTTAATGCGTGCTCACAATAAGGCCAGTCAAAGCCCTCTTTTGCCATACCTAAGGCGATAATCAAATCCATGTCATCAACCGATTTAATCTCTCTCAGGTAGTTGACAATTCGGTCTCTATCTCTTGGAGTATCTTCAACTAAATCTGCAACTTTTATGATTTTACCGTCCGAATGCTTTTTGACATAAATTACTCCTGTTTCATGGTCTTGTTTTTCTATCGTACCAATTTGGTCAAGAATGTAATCTACTTCGTTGTGTTTGTCTTTTGTAGATTCACCTGAGTTTACGTTTGGAATATGAAGAATGGTCTTTTTATTTAGGTCTAATACTTCCATTATGGAATCAGTGTATTTTCCTTGGTAAAAGTGGTAACCGATACCCAACGATTTTAAATAGTCATAGCCATTTAATTGTTGGTAGTAATTGTATGTTACTTTGGTAAATTTCGCTTCATCATCAGGGTGTAATACTGGAACGCTATCACCTCTAAAATAAGAACCTGTCATTGCAATCAAATGTGCCGTTGACTTCTGCATGATGTTTCGGATAATATCTCCCAAACGGTTGTTCACATCTGCTGAAACGTGGTGAAATTCATCTACAGCCAACAAGCAATCGTTAAATGCTGTTTCTTCCAAACCCTCACAAGCAAAACGTAATGTTGCGTGTGTACAGATTAAAATTTGTTCAGTGAGCGCTTTCATAAAGTTATGAAAGGCTTGCACTTTACTACTACTACCATCACTTCCAGGGGTACATAGA
>JBIIBL010000124.1:0-3000 GCA_044239425.1 Crocinitomicaceae bacterium
GCAGCGCCTTTTATCTGCACCCGGTCTATGGTATTCCGTTAAGAGATTTACGCGATCAATTCAAACTAAAGTCTACCTTTTTTGACGCAGTTATAGTCGATCAGGAAGTCGTTCTATATGGTAAGGGATTCGGACATGGTGTAGGACTATGTCAAGAAGGGGCGATGCAAATGGCGAAGAAAGGCTATGCCTATGATCAAATACTCCGCTTTTATTACGCTGGCGTGCAGTTGTCAAGTCCACCTAAATAGCAAACTCATTATTTTTTAGTCACGACAAATATTTCTTCGTCGTCTCGTTTGAAGAACTTTTCTGAACGCGCATAGGCTTCGAGTTCATTGAGGTGGTGCAAGCGGTATAGCGTTTGTTTGGTTTGCTTGAGTTGCTCACTCATTTGGACGTCTTGTTGTTCAACCTGATTGAGTTTTCTTTTTTGGCGAACGAGCGTGAAGATGTCCCAGTCGTCTAGAAAAAGAAAATAGATACCAAATACAATACTCGTGAGCACGTATTTATTTTTTAACCAGGCTGGAATGTGTTTCATATCGCTTATTGTTCAGAAAAACTATTGTTCTTCTTTTCATAAAATGCGATCCAATCTTTGTCGTATTCGAACCATTTTTCGGCTTTTTTGCAAATTGGACGTGCGTTCACTGTACTGGCATCTCTTTTCATGAGCGCTTGTGAACTCAAAATGAGGCCAATACGCAAGGCGTCTTTATCTGCTTGGGTCCAGTTTTCGAAATCTTTGTCGTTTAGGGCCATCAGATTAGCAATTTCGGTTTTCCAAATGAGGTTCGCAGTTTTGGCGTCGCGGTTGTTGTAACGGATCGCGGCCTCAATAAATTTGATCCCCATTGGGTTGCGCGTAATAGAGCTGTATGACTCACAAGCATCTAGCATGCCGGCAAGTGTTTCGGCTGCTTTTTCTTTGTTATCGTTGCTGTACATCATTGGATAGCCATCGCCTTCGTCTAGGATGTAACGTACCCCGTTATTGAGTAATTCGAGCTGAAAGCTGTTCAACCACATTTTGTGAATAGGCATTTTAAAGACGCCATTTTCATCGCGTTCGATGGCAGTTGCACACGCCGTAATGGCTTCTTCGAACGGATCTTGAATCATGGGGTCTTTGAGGTCTTTGCGATAGACACCAAAAAGTCCTTTTGCTAAAAAGATGTATGGGGTAGGGTCGTTGGCGTATTTTTCCTTGACGGTGTAGTCGCCAGAACGCTTCACTAATTTGATAAAGTTAGAATCGGCATGAAGTTGCGTGAGTTCGTCTAGGTTATTAGTGACGGTAATAAAGTTATCGTTGTCAACAGAAATATCGAATTCTTCTTCTTCGATTTCTCCATTTTTGAGTGTCTTTTTAACCGCGTAGGTAACGTTCAAAGAAACGGAATAATTACCTACTCTTTTGAAATTGACTTCTATGATATCACTTTTTTCATCGCCTTTTACAAAGTTCCAGTCTTTGTCTTTGGTGCCAGAAATGACCCATTCTGTGCTTACTTTTTTTGTGCCTGCTGGTGTAAACACACTGCGCATTTCTACTGAGGAATTTCCTCCTTTTTCGTCGTCTAGGGTAATGACTCTTTTGGATTCTTTTAATTGAAGTGTCGGTTTTTGAGCATAGGTATTTGCCAAAAAGACCAAAGAGAAGCAGAAGAAAAGTAGTATTTTCATGTGGATAGGATTTCTTGAAATGTTCATTTAATGTCGAAATTAATAAAATTTATTGATGGCTCTTGATCAAAAGTTGCAAGATTTCTTGGGCGGCCAATGCAATCTTGGTGCCAGGCCCATAAATTCCGAAAACGCCGGCCTTGAAAAGGTAGTCGTAATCTTGTTGCGGAATGACCCCGCCAGCTACCACCATGATATCGGTTCTGCCTTGATCTTTCAGTGCTTCAATTACGGCTGGCACTAAAGTTTTGTGGCCTGCCGCTAAGGAAGACACACCTACAATATGGACGTCGTTTTCAATTGCTTGTTTGGCTGCTTCTTGCGGTGTCTGAAACAAAGGCCCGATATCCACATCAAAGCCGATATCAGCAAATGAACTCGCAATTACTTTGGCTCCGCGGTCGTGGCCGTCTTGTCCCATTTTGGCAATCATGATGCGCGGTCGGCGACCTTCGAGTTCAATAAATTGCTCAAGGAGCTCTTTGGCAAGTGTAAAATCTGGATCGTTCATAATTTCTTTGGCATAAACTCCGCTGATACTTCTGATTTTTGCTTGGTAACGGCCATACACTTCTTCGAGTGCATCGGAGATTTCACCGAGCGTACAACGTGCCTTCGCACAGCGCACAGCGATTTCCAATAAATTCCCTTCACCTTCCGCCGCTTGTTTCAATTCGCTCAGCAGCTCAGCTACCTCTTGTACATTGCGTTGGGATTTGATTTGCTGCAGTCTTTCAATTTGCGCTTTTCTTACTTCAGTGTTATCGACTTCTCTAATTTCGATCTGACTTTCGGCGTTGGTCTGATAACGGTTGACCCCAACGATGATCTCATGGCCGGCGTCTATGCGCGCTTGTTTTTTGGCAGCGGCTTCTTCGATGCGCATTTTGGGCAGGCCGGTTTCGATGGCTTTGGCCATTCCGCCTAAGTTTTCGATTTCACTGAGTAAATCCCAGGCTTCGTTAATGAGTTCTTGGGTGCGTTCTTCTAAAGCTTTGCTTCCTGCATATGGATCGATGAATTGCGTGATCCCTGTCTCTTTTTGCAAGTAAATTTGAGTGTTGCGGGCAATGCGCGCAGAAAAATCGGTAGGGAGCGCGATGGCTTCGTCTAAAGCATTGGTGTGCAAAGATTGCGTTCCGCCCAAGGCAGCAGAAAGCGCTTCTAAACAGGTGCGGGCGACGTTGTTAAACGGATCTTGTTCTGTTAAAGACCAACCTGAGGTTTGGCAATGCGTGCGCAAGGCCAATGATTTTTGACTGTGAGGATCAAAGGCTTGTACCAATTTGGCCCAAAGCACGCGGCCAGCTC
>JBIIBL010000125.1:0-2948 GCA_044239425.1 Crocinitomicaceae bacterium
AATAATCAGAGACGAGTATATTTCCATTATTGTCTTTGATTTCGTAATCAATAACTTTGCTATTTAGCGAGCCCATATCAATTTCTGTATTTACATTTCCAGATTGTTCACAGCTTGGTTGACCAGTCCAGTAGTTCGTTGCAAGAGTAGATCCAACCAACTGACCGTCCACATATATATATATATATATATATATATACAAACCCGTGATTTCAAGCGTACTGCGCTACGATTTCTTTTTACTGTTCAGTCCGAGCTACGCCGATGTCAATAAAAAAATGTGTGATATCGAGAAAGAAAATAAAATGGTGCGTACGCTCAATGATTTGTTAATTGAGAAATACGGAATGGAAAAAGAACAATAAGTTCTTTGCTTTGCCTAGCAGATGTGGAGGGTTTTACATCGGGTCGACGTCAATACTAATTTGAATTCCTTTGAACCTCACGTTTTGATAAAATGCATCGAGGTCTTGCAGGATGCGGGCTTTTACTTTTTTATCGGGTGCGCCGCGTTCGATTTTTAACTTGATTTCTTTGAGGAATTTATTCTGAATGCGCTTGATGATCGGGAACTCTGGCCCAAGTACGCGTTCTTTAAAGACGTCGCGCAGCTGATTTGCTAAAAAGACAGCTCCTTCATTGACCACCTCTTCTTTTTCGTGCTTGAGCGTGAGTTGGACAATTTTGTAATAGGGCGGATAAAAAAAGCGCTCGCGCTCTTCGATTTCAACTTCATAAAAACCGATGAAATCGTGGGCCATGACGCGTTCGAGCACCCAGTGTTCGGCCTGTGCACTTTGGATCACGACCTTTCCTTGTTTTTCTTTTCGACCTGCGCGGCCTGCCACCTGAGACATCAGTTGAAAAGCGCGTTCATAGGCCCTGAAGTCGGGGCGGTTGAGCAACATGTCGGCATCTAAAATACCTACCAAAGATACGTGGTCGAAATCGAGGCCTTTGGTCACCATTTGGGTGCCGATCAAGACGTCGATGCGGCGCTGCGAGAAGTCGTCGATGATGTCTTCGTAGGCGTTTTTGGTACGCGTGCTGTCGAGGTCCATGCGCTTAAATACCGTATTCGGAAAAAGGAGTTGCAGTTCATCTTCAATTTTCTCGGTTCCGAAACCGATCATGCGCAAG
The DNA here is from genome assembly GCA_044239425.1 of Crocinitomicaceae bacterium. GTDB lineage: Bacteria > Bacteroidota > Bacteroidia > Flavobacteriales_D > Crocinitomicaceae > UBA952. Next base: position 1,141 of record JBIIBL010000125.1, read on the forward strand.
CGGTTGCTACCGCAATTGGTACAGGAGCCAATTGGCGGAGTGGTGTAGCTGCAATAATGACACTTGAGCATATTGCTGTGCTTGTGGTAGGTCAAGCTGACATCGCAGTGTTGGCAGCGGGGTGTCCAGGCACAAACCTCACAAGACCAAATTGGGGTATAGCCGCGGCGGTTTTGAAACAAAATGATTTGCTCTTTTTTGGAGAGCGCAAGTTTCATTTCTTCGAGCAATAAACTTGAGAAATGCGACTGCATGTTTTTGAGGCGTTTCTCTCTTTTGAGGTCGGCGCAAAGCATGAGCGGCAACTGAAGGCCTTTATAGCGTTCTGAAAGCTGTACTAAATGGTATTTTCCTTGTTTGGCGTTGCTGTAAGATTCTATGGAAGGTGTGGCCGAGCCCAAAAGTACTTTTGCATCGTGCAATTTAGCCAGTACAATGGAGGCGTCGCGGGCGTTGTAACGCGGGGAGGGGTCGTACTGTTTAAAAGATGCTTCGTGCTCTTCGTCTACGATCACCAAACCGAGGTCGGCAAAAGGCAAAAATACCGAACTACGCGCTCCTACAATGATCCTGAATTTGTTGGGATCATTGGCCAGCACGTGGTTCCAGATCTCAATGCGTTCGTTCTGATTGAAACGGCTATGATAGACGCCAACGAGGTCGCCAAAGTAATGCTGCAAGCGCCCAATGAGTTGGGTGGTGAGTGCAATTTCAGGAATCAGAAACAACACTTGTTTGCCTAAGTCTAGGTATTGTTGGATGAGCTGAACGTATATTTCGGTTTTACCAGAACCCGTTACGCCATAAAATAGACACACTTCTTTGGACTCGAAACCTGTTTCAATTTGTTGCAGTGCTACTTGCTGCACTTCTGTGAGTGGTTTAAATGCACCTTGACCTTCGCCCACACTTGCGTGGCGGTCCACTTGAAGGCGTTCAATGAGCAAAACACCTTGTTTTTCTAAAGTAGCCAAAGCTGACGCGCTCACTTCATGTTTAAGCAAAAGTGTTTTGGACACAGGTGCGGTCAAACCTCCAGCTTCAGTAGCTAGCTGAATGAAGCGGAGCATGGCGTGTAGTTGTTTTTCGGCGCGTGCTTTTCTTTCTAAGGTATTGAGGAAGCTGCTGAGTTGCTCTTCTTGCTGAAAATCGGAATGTAAAAAAATGAAGAGTTGTGTTTTGGGCGTGTAGCGCTCCTGCACTTCTTCTGCACCTGCAATGAGTTTGAGCTCGAGTAGTTTCTTGAGGTAAGGTTGAATGGTCTTGATGCCGAGGCGCTCAGCGATTTCTTTTGAGCTCATTTGGGCCTGAACTTCTAATAAGTCTAGGATTTCGGCAGCACGCGCACTGAGTTCGGGTCTTTGCAGTGGCGAGTCTGGATGCAGACAAAATTTAGATTCGCTGGCCAGCTTGAAATTTGCTGGCAAGGCGGCGTTCATGACATCGCCAATGGGTGCCATGTAGTAAGTACTGATCCAGTCCCAGAAAGCGAGTTGCTTGCCAGTAATAATGGGCTGCTCGTCGAGGATGGTATCGATGTATTTAGCTTGGTAATTTTCGGGTACGTTCGGATGAACGTTGGTCACTAAACCGGTCAGGAGTTTGTTTTTCCCGAAGGGTACCAACACGCGCAAACCGCTGCGCATTTGTGCATTGAATTCAAAAGGAACACGGTAAGTGAAAACTTGCCGCATAGGAACCGGCAGCAAGACATCGGCAAAGAGTGTCTGGCGCTCAGTCATTTAGTTACATGCAAAAGACTCCTCTTGCCCCACTACGTTATCGCCCGGATGGTTGGAGCAAAACAA
>JBIIBL010000127.1:0-2817 GCA_044239425.1 Crocinitomicaceae bacterium
ACTACTCAATTGAGGCGTAGTGCTTCCGTTCGACCACAAATAGGTATAAGGTGCCGTTCCCAATGTTGCACTAGGGCTAATGAGGCCCGATGCACTGCCGTTACACCATGGTTGGACAACTGAAACATTAGAAATGATGCTACCAGAGCCGCAATTGATTGTCTGATTGAAATATACGCCATTGTTTTGCGTGCTGAGGTAAGATGCCCAAGCTAAACCTGCATTCGGGAAACCTGAAGAAAGCTCCACTCGGTTCAAATACACGCCCTTCCAGCCCATCGGATTGAGGCTATCTTTTTTGACGAGATAAACTAGATCGAGTAAATTATCGTTGTCGAGATTCGTAAACAAAGGCGTTGCACCAATATTAACACCGGTTTGCTGAGGCACTAGCGACTGAATGGTATGGGCCACAAAATCAAAAACCTCCAAGCGGTGTTTCCAGGTGCCGCTTTGCATGTAGTTCACTGATAAAATTGCTTCATCGCGGCCGTCGTTATTGAGGTCCACAGCGTTACCTGAGGCAAATTGCAAGGCCCCAATGCTATCTTTCAAAACCTCCTGCCCCGTTCCGCCATCGAGTAAAACTTGGTAGTAATCTGTGTAGGAAGAGCTCGAGCCTTTCGCTAACGAGAGAAAAACATCCGGAACTGTAGAGCCAGTAAAATTGCCAATCACTGGCTCTGCACTGGATTCAGTGTTTGGTAAATCGTAGGTCCACATGGTGCTCCAATTAGCTCCCATAATTTTAGCAACTTTTCCGCCGTAAGACTGAATAATGATGTCATGCTGTCCGGAAGGATTTTTGATCAAGGAAGCCGGCGCCACAAAACCCAATTGCGTGTCGCTCATTAAAGGAATTGAAGGCGCAAGTGTGTTGTTGAGCAAGTGCGAAAGCTGACAAGCCCAGAAACTGCCACCGAGCGTTTCGCCACCCGTACCATACAACACCCACTGCGTTCCATTACCTTGAACATCAGCCACCAAAGCAGAACAATAGGTCTCGGCGCTGTCTGGCACAACCGCCTTTGCCAGTAATTGCCCGTTCATGCTATTGACCACCATGAGGTGCCCCGGTGGTCGGGTGGTGTCCCAAACAGGTGCAGCGTGGTCTCCGCCATTGGCCACAAGAATATCTTGAATGCCATCGCCACTGACATCGGCAATAAACTGCGGATTGTAAAAATTATACAAACCGCTGTCTGCAGGGTTAGTATTGTAAGGGAAGTAGTCCCAAAGTAAAGCACCATTCGAACCATTAATAGCAAGCAATTGCGCCTGGCGACCTACCATAAAAACGTCCTTGACGCCGTCATTGGTGATGTCCATAAAAACCGCACTCCCAAAAACTTCATTGCGCGCAGCGCGCTTCCAAAGCAAGTTCCCATTGGCGCCGTTATACGCCATAATGCCATTGTTACTAAACACCCCATCTGTACCGCCACCATAAACAATATCCTTGATGCCATCGTTGTTGAGGTCACAAGCACGAGGCGACGATAAGGTCGGAATAGAATCGGTAAAGGACTGCCAATTTTGCCCCATCACGAGGGTTGTTGCCGACAAGACCAATAAGAATAGAATTGATTTGAACATGGTTTTCAATTTGAACAAGGTAAATTTAGGCAATTATCGCTTGAAACTACTATTTTTGCAACCTCACCTCGTGTGAACAATGGCTCCGTGGCGCAACTGTCCTATTTTAGGATTTCAGTTCCTCCCCGGACACCTACGGCTCCGTGGCGCAACTGTATAGCGCACTGGATTTCGGCTCCAGCGGTTGTGGGTTAGAATCCCTCCGGGGTCACAAGTAATGAATATAAACGCCTGTAAATCATAGTATTTCAGGCGTTTATTTTTTATTAGGGTAAACAAAAGGTAAACATTCAACGGACATGTTAGCAAACACATAACTGAAAAAAGTTGAAGCGAACATCCTGAAAATCATACCCCCCTACCCTAAATAAAAGTACTTTTCTTTTTCAATAATTATCCTGAAATGGGGGTGTTACCTAATTTATAGATCGGCAAGCTTCCCCAGAGCAATAACGGTTACAAATGCAATATGCCGAAAAACGCGAAGAAGAAATCACCGACGGCAAACAAAAACCCACCTCTCGCCAAGAAACTATGGAGATTGATTGTGGGGTGAGGTAAATAATAATAACTTTATTAAAAAAATCGATGAAGTTTTTTCTTGCCTGTATAATATTAGTGAATTATTCGGTCAACGCACAATCGAATCGTGGAGTCGTTGTTGAGTCTGAATCGGAATTAGTTAATTCAGGAAGGTATCATGCCATAATAATATCTGAAAACGAATACCAAGACGATAAAATTAATGATCTCAAAGAGCCGAAAAATGATGCAGATAAGTTGTCTTCAATACTTGTTTCAAAATACTTTTTCAAACAAAATGATATAATTCGATTAGTCGATCCCTCCCGTTCAAATATTTTAGATGCGATTGAACAGAAAAGGAAGTCATTGAGTATTGACGATAATCTAATTATTTTCTATGCTGGTCATGGATATTGGGATGAAACATTGAAAATGGGATATTGGCTTCCTTCAGATGCAAAAAAGGATAGTAAAAGCAATTGGGTTTCTAATACGGATTTGACATTATATTTATCAGCATTTGAGTCTAATCATGTTCTTCTTGTTACTGACGCCTGCTTTAGTGGAGGAATATTTAAAACAAGAAGTATTGGTGATATGGACCAAGGTACAAAGCGATTGTATGAACTCAAAAGTAGAAAAGCCATTACAAGTGGCAATCTAAAGGAGGTTCCTGATAATAGTGTTTTTATGAAA